>NZ_JBHTGY010000023.1:0-35081 GCF_042676305.1 Paenibacillus sp. GCM10027630
CACTGAACCTCTGTCTCATCTCACCCACACCGGACACCTCTTCCTCTTTGTAATTTAATTATCTGCATTCTCTTATGAGGTGTCCACTTTTTATTCTAGATCTAATTTTCCTGCTATTTGCGTGGGGCGTGCTAAGCTGCCTTGCAATGTTGTAACTGAACCGCGACCCCGACCGCGCCTCCCGAAACCCCGAAGCCGAACCCGAACCCCGAACCCCGAACCCCGAACCCCGAACCCCGAACCCCGAACCAGCGCCCGAACCCGGAGATTAGCACGCGTTAGAAAGTAACCTTATCTTATCTCTGCATTTTTTGAGAATACCGAAGAAAGGGCTGTCCCAAAAAACTTTGGGGCAGCACCTTCTGCAGTGTTTATGTCGGTAAATCCATCATAAAACCTAGTAATCCAATTGACATAATATATTTTTAATTTTATTATTATCGTTAACTACCAGAAGTGATTAGGCGATAATTCAATTTATTATATTTTTCTGTAAGGTCATCCCATGGATATGATGCTCAAAAAGCCTGCTGTATCAACGTTTTCTGGCCTTCTGAATGGGCTATGAGATGGATATAGACGGCTGTAGCCAGGCGGGGTATAGTCGTAGTCGTAACACGGCAATGCTTTGTCAGGCCAAGGGGAGGAATTTATGAGAACCGTTCAAGCTAGTTCAACGATTTGGAGAAAATCGCGATTCGCCGAAAAAAGGACATTGCTTAGAAAAGACTGGCGGTTATATGTACTGCTGCTGCCGGGCGTAGTATATTTCGCACTTTTCAAATATTTGCCGATGTGGGGGATTTTATTCGCTTTTCAGAACTACGTGCCCCATAAAGGGGTGTGGAGCAGCGAATGGGTTGGGTTTGCTCATTTTATACGTTTTTTTCAAGAGCCTGCATTCTGGATGCTGTTTAAAAATACGATGATTTTGGCAGTGCTGAACCTGTTTATTTATTTTCCGATTCCCATTATATTGGCGCTGCTGCTTAATGAGCTGCGAAGTCAGCTATTCAAGCGTGTTGTTCAGACCGTTATTTACATTCCTCATTTTATTTCATGGGTTGTTGTTGTCGGGATCTTTTATATTTTATTTACGACAGAAGGAGGCTTGGTGAATGAGGTCATTAAAGCTTCAGGAGGCGATACGATAGCATTCCTGCTGGAACCGGATTGGTTTCGGACGCTAATTACTTCGCAGGTTATATGGAAGGAAGCCGGATGGGGAACGATTATTTTCCTGGCAGCTCTGACCGGAGTAGATCCAGGCTTATATGAAGCAGCCCGTATGGACGGCGCCAACAGATGGCATCAAATTTGGCATATTACGCTGCCTGCGATACGCAGTACGATAGTCATTATGTTCATTCTAAGGCTCGGTAACTTTCTGGACTCCAATTTCGAGCAAATTTTTCTAATGATTAACCCGATGAATCGGGAGATAGGCGAGGTATATGACACTTATGTGTATACGGTTGGGCTTCAAATGGGGCAATTCAGCTATACAACAGCGGTCAATTTGTTTAAAAACGGAGTCGGACTTATCTTGATCGTGGTCGCCAACTATATGGCCAAAAAATTTGGAGAGGAAGGGGTTTATTAACCCTTCGGACGGAAAGGAGCAATATCGTGAGATCCAATCAAGCCTTCGGAAGCCGACTATTCGAGGCAGGCAATGTTTTGCTGCTGTTAGTTGTGACCTTGCTATGCCTTCTGCCCTTCGCCTATGTAATCGTCAGTTCATTTGCCAGCACGGATTCGATTATACCAAAAGGATTTTCACTGGTTACCTATGAGTATATTTTTTCTACCGGCACCTTTATTAAAAGCTTGGGAATTTCCATCTACATAACAGTGCTGGGTACGTTTATCAACTTGCTGTTTACAACGACTATGGCTTATCCACTGTCGCGCAGCACGCTGCTCGGCCGTAAACCTGTACTGTTTTTAGTCATGTTCACGATGCTGTTCAGCGGAGGCATGATCCCAGCATATTTCGTTGTCAAATGGTTCGGCTTGATCAACTCACTATGGGCATTAATGATTCCGAATGCGATCAGCGCCTTCAATTTGATTATTTTGCGCAATTTTTTTCAGCAAATCCCTGAGGGCTTGGAAGAGTCTGCGAAAATAGATGGCTGTACGGATTTCGGTATTTTTTTTAGAATTATACTCCCGCTTTCGGTTCCTGCCTTGGCGACATTTGGTTTGTTTTATGCGGTTACCCATTGGAACTCTTACGTTCATGCCATATTGTACTTGAATGACAATACGAAATGGCCTGTTCAGGTGCTCATGCGCAACATTATTATTTTGGCAAACAGCAGTATCGGTGATGGGAATGATTTCGATGTGGAAATCCCGCCCCAGCCGATTAAGATGGCGGTTATCGTTGTGTCCACACTGCCAATTCTGCTCGTGTATCCTTTTTTACAGAAGCATTTCGCTAAGGGAGTGCTTGTCGGGTCTATCAAAGGCTAATCTCCGTTTATTATAATAACCTTAGGGGGAATTCGAATGTATACTCGTAACAAAACAGCCATAGTCTTACTATCCAGTATGATATTGACTTCATCGATTATAGGCTGCAGCTCGTCCTCAGATACGAAGTCAGGAAGCGGCGAAGGGGCTGCGAAGGCAGAGAAGACACCGGACACAACGCCTCTAAAATTGAGCTTATTGCTTCAGATAACCGGGGAACCGCCGCAAAAGGACAATGAAGCGCAAAAAGCAATAGAAAAATATACAAATTCCACACTTGATATTCAATGGACCGCCGATATGAAAGCGAAGCTCCCTGTATTAGTAGCATCCGGAGATTTGCCGAAGGCCGTATCATTTGGCAATAGCCAGCTGCGTTTGCCCTATATGGTCAGCGCCATGCGTTCTAACGTATTTTGGGATTTAACCCCTTATCTTAAGGACTATAAAAATTTGACCGAAGGTAATGATCTGAGGTACAAAAATACTTCGCTTGACGGCAAAAGCTACGGTATTCCGGTTGTTAGGCCGTTAAGCCGCAATGCGATGGTTTACCGGAAGGATTGGTTAACCAACCTTGGCCTTAAGGAGCCTAAAACGACGGAGGAGTTGTATCAGGTGCTCAAGGCGTTTACATTCAATGATCCGGATAAGAACGGCAAGAACGATACCTACGGCATACTTGAATTCAAAAGCGTCTCTCTAATCAATAACATTGCTGCCTGGTTTGGCGTGCCCAACACTTGGGCTGTTAAAGACGGCAAGTTTACAGCTGCCCATGAGACAGAGGAGTATTTAGTGCTTCTTAAATTTTTACGGAGGCTGTATGAAGAGAAAATTATGAATCAGGATTTTGCGGTCATGGAAAAGGCAGGCTGGGAAGCGGCATTTTCTTCGGGAAAAGCAGGCATGATTGGCAACATTACGAATACCGCGTTTAAGCTGACTGAAAAAGTGGTCAAGACCGATCCTAAAGCCGAGCTGGATATGTTCAGCCGTTTGCCTGGAGCGGTAGACAAAACAATGGCCGAGAACGGAACGAACGGAATCATCGTGTTTCCGAAATCGAGCGTGAAGACGGAAGCCGAGCTGAAGCAAATTTTAAGCTTTTTCGATAAACTTGGAGATGAACAGATGGCTACTCTGTTTAAATGGGGAATTGAAGGAAAGCATTTCAAGCTAAATAATGGCAAAGCGGCATATACAGATGAGAAATCGTACAAAAGTGAAGTGCTCCCATTACGCGCCCTGATGTCAGCCGATGACAGCAAGGCGAAGCCAGGCAATGAGCCGATGCTGCTGCAGAAGGAAGCTCAGATGAATGCTGAAAATGAAAAGTATGCATTAGGGAATATCGCGGAAGCTCTGGTAGCTCCTACACAAACTGAAAAGGGGGGTGAATTGGACAAAATTGTTATGGACGGCGTGATCAAATTCATGATGGGAAAAATAGATGAAGATGGGTGGAAAAAAACAGTGGAGACATGGCGCAAATCCGGCGGAGATAAGATGAAACAGGAATATGAAGAGGAGTATAAGAAAAGCGTCAAGTAATAGATCCTGCAATGATATACTGAAGGCAAACTGATGTTTACGGCTTGGAGGAATGGATATGAGACCGGCAAAATATTACAAACAACTTATGGTGTTCAGCATATGCATCGGGCTCGTTCCGGTCATTCTGCTCGGTCTCTTTTCTTATGTCAAATCGTCTGAAGCTATTGAGGAGAAAGTATACCAAGGCAATCTGCACATGCTGACCCAGGCGAAAATGACGGTAGAGCAGGTGCTCTCTGGTATAGATCTTGCGGTGGTGCAGCTGATCAGCCGTCCGTCCTTTCAGGAGCTGATGAATCATCCTCTAACGGAAAACGATTTTATCCAATACCGTGACCTTTCATTGAGCTTAAGCAATCTACCTTTTACCCGCAGCGGAATTAATAGCGTGTTCCTGACGAGTTTAAATTTTGATTGGATCATTAGCTATGCAGGACTTAGTACTTTATCCGACTTTCCGTGGAAGGAACGGTTTTTTACTTTTGCAGATTTACCCGTTAACTCCTCTTGGGTCACATTTCCAAAAAGCGCTCAGGACGAAGCAGAGAGCGTATGGGATGGGAAGATCAGTCTTGTAAAAAAGCTGCCAGCTCTGACTTCATCCAATAAGCCCCACGGATTGTTTGTTATGAATGTAGACATAGCCGATATCGAAGGCTCGCTTGCGAAGCAAAATCAGGTTGGTGATTTGGTTATTCTGGATAGCTCCTATCATGTATTGCTTGATCGCAGCAAACTATTGGCTAATCATCCGAAGGAAGCGCAGGAGCTAATCAGGCAAGTAAAGAGCATGACTCCGGAACGAAATTATGTAGAGACGCAGTTGGGGCAAAACGTAGGTGTAACCTATATCAAGTCGACGTATAACGGCTGGATTTATTTATCCATCGTATCCATTCAAGAGATCACTAACGATACTCGTTCTATCGCGCTTATAACGGTGTTATTTAGTATAGCTATATTTGGGTTAACTGTGTTTCTTGGCTGGGTCGGTACAAAAAGGATGTATTTTCCTATCAAGCGGTTGTACGATTCAGCTCAGACTGATGGTCAGGTCACGGCTGGTGATAGGGGTCAGGATGAACTCGTGTATATTGAGGAGCGGCTGCAGGGGCTAATTCAATCGGATCAGGACTTGAAGAGCAAGATGCGGAATTATCTCCCACAGCTCAAGGAAATGTTCGTTGTTAAACTGCTGCAAAATCAGCTGGGAGCGAAGGAAGTAACAGAGAAGCTGCAGCAGTTCGGTTTTCCGGTGGAGGGGACGGCACTATGTGTCGCTGCGGTACAAATAGACACACTTGAAAATACGTCTTATTCGGAAGAGGAGCGGGATTTGTTGTTGTTTGCAATCAATAATATGGTTGGGGAGATTATTCCGTCACATATTAGGCTTAGCCCGGTGTTGATCAATCAAACGCAAGTGACAGTCATCGTTTCCTCGCTTCCGGCGGGAGAGGAATTCAAACGGGAAATGAATGATTGGGCCCGAAATATTAAGCGAGCCGTTTCCCAATACTTGAAGCTGAAGGTGAGTATTGGCCTCAGTCGCCCTTATCAGGATTTCCCGCTTACCGGTCCGGCTTATGGGGAAGCGCTCGAAGCTCTGCGATACCGCTTGCGCTTGGGTACCGGCATGATTCTGCATTTGGATGAATTGGCTTCACAGCCCAACGATACGTTTAATTACCCGAAGGAAGCAGAAGACGAGCTGCTCAATGCCATTCGGATGAACGATGAGTATTGGGCGGTAACTAGCCTGAACAGCTTTATCCGCAGTGTTCTTAATCGGAGATTGTCGCATAGCGGGTTTATATTTATGATGAACCAGCTGCTTATCCGGCTATCGGAGCTAGTTCAGCATGATGATGTGGCGATGCATGCGCTGTTCGATCAAACCTCTTTGCTTGAGAGGATTTCCCAAGTAAAAACGATGGAAGAGATGGAAGCATTATTTCTCCATCATGTGGTGGAGCCGATCATGCGCGTACTGGAGCAGCAGCGAAAAACCGTGTTCGATAATATTACAGCTTCCGTTATCAGGCTAATTGAAGAAGAGTTCGACAACAACCTGACTCTTGAGTATTGTGCGGGCAAAATCAACTTTCACCCTACTTACGTCAGCAGAGTGTTCAAGAAGGAGACTGGGTATAGCTTTAGCGAATATTTGGCGCAGTTCCGCTTAAACATCTCTAAGAAATGGCTGAAGGAAACCGACTTGAAGGTTCAAGAAATTTCCGAACGGCTTAAATATAACAGTCCTGCGGCTTTCATCCGGTATTTCCGGAATATGGAGGGCGTAACTCCAGGCAAATATCGCGATCATGTCTCTCAAGGCAAAGAGGACAAAGGGGGAGATGAATATGGAGCTGGAGCCAATTGAGCGATTAAACCTATTGCTGATTATGACGGACCAGCATAGAGCGGATTGGCTTGGACATACAGGCAAACAGCCAGTAAACACACCAAATATCGATCGGATAGCAGATAGGGGAGTCCGGTTTACTAACGCATCCTGCTGTAGTCCATTATGTGCTCCAAGCCGCTCTTCATTGGCTGCGGGTGTGTACCCTCACCGACTAGGCATCCTTGGAAATAAACATAATTTCCCGACTGAGACGGTTACGTATTATCAGCTTCTGCGCAAGGCGGGATACCGGGTTGCTGTTATCGGAAAAACCGATCTGCATAAAGGAGATCATCACTATGGCGCTGAGGGGAATTTACCGATCATGTATCACTTGGGGTTTACCGATCCGCATGAAACGGAAGGTAAAGGGAATGCGGGTAGGCCAAGACGAGGCAAGGAGTCCAGCGGAGCTTTCGAAACTACCGGTCCTTATCAGAATTATTTACAAAAACACGGGCTGTTGGATACTTTCGTGGAAGATATGAAGAAACGTGAGAAGGAAAGTCCTGTGTGGTATGCAGCTCCATCGTCGCTGCCAGCAGAGTATTTTCACGACAGCTATATAGGTCGAAAAGCGTGCAGCTATTTGGAGGACGTTACGGAGGAAGCGCCGTGGCATCTGTTCGTTAGCTTCACAGGACCGCATGACCCTTGGGATGCGCCGGCCGCATATGCTTCGCATTATGCCGATGCGGAGTTTCCTTCAGCTATTTCTGCGGCTGGGGGCGAGAAACCGGATTGGATTCGCCGTAAAGCAGCCAAACAAAGCGCAGGGATGAGTGAAGATGATTTGAACAAGGTGAAGCGGCATTATGCAGGAGCCATCGAGCTCATAGATGGATGGATTGGACGGATGCTCGATGTATTGGAGCAGAGGCAGCTGCTGGAACGGACCGTGATTGTCTTTTGCTCCGATCATGGGGAAATGCTGGGCGATCACGGCCTATTCCAGAAGTCAGTGATGTATGAGGCTGCTTTGCGCGTGCCATTGATCATTTCAGTGCCAGGTGGGAATGGGCAGCCGTATAAAGGGACCAGCGAGGTATTGGCAGAGCTGATCGATCTTCATCCGACATTATTGGATTTGGCGGGAGTTGATTATTTGCGCAGCCGGTTGGACGCGCGCTCCCTGCTGCCACATATCCGAGGTGATGCGGTGGAGCATAAGCCCTATCAGATCAGCCTACTTAACCATTGCCGAATGATAGCCGATGGAGAGTACAAGTTTATCGACAACATTAACGATGAGAATGAGCTGTATCATCTACAGGATGACCCTGATGAGCAGATCAATCTGAACCGGTTGCAGCCGCAAATAGCCAAACGCTTTTTGGAGCAGCTGAAAAAGCTTTGTATATAAATCTGGGAACAAGCAGCAAGGGGATGTTGAACCTATGACACAACAGGCCAAGCCTAATATTTTATGGATTTGTGCGGATCAGCTGCGGGGCCAAGCACTAAGCTGTATGGGTGACCCCAATGTGAATACTCCGAATATCGACAGGCTGGCTGCTGAAGGCTTCCAATTCACACATGCCTTATCAGGGACGCCCTGGTGCACACCGTTTCGCGGGAGCCTGATGACCGGCAGGTATCCTCATCGCTCGGGGGTTCCGGCGAATCATTACTCGCTGCCGATGGATGCAGGAACTATAGCCCGTTCGTTCCGAGACAATCATTACCGCACATGTTATATCGGTAAGTGGCATTTGGATGGCGACCGACCGCACCTGAATTTACAATTGCCTGAAAATTCTGAACGATTGCGCGTTATAGCTCCTGAGCATAGAGGCGGGTTCGAGGATTGGTGGGCGTACGAAAACAATAATCGGCCGTTCGATTGTTGGGTGCATACGGATTCCGGCAGCAGCGGACAGACGGAGTTATTCCGGCTTCCAGGCTATGAGACCGATAGTCTTACCGATCTATTGATAGACTGGCTTAAAGCGCGAGCGAAGCCGCAGCAGCAGCCTTTCTTTGCGGTTCTGTCCGTGCAGCCTCCTCATAATCCTTATGTGGCTCCGGAAGAGAATATGAGCCGCCATCATCCATCGCGGATACAGTTTCGCGCGAATGTCCCCCCAGTCAACCGCGTCCGGGAAACGGCCGCTCGTGAGCTGGCCGGGTATTATGCGGCCATCGAACGTCTTGATTGGAATGTCGGCCGCATTCGGCGGGTGCTGCAGAAAACTGGGTTAGCGGATGACACGTACATTATGTTTTTCAGCGACCATGGAGATATGCATGGCTCGCATGGCTTGTTCCGCAAGAGCTCCCCATGGGAGGAGGCAATACGTATTCCGTTTATCATTGGGGGACCAAGCCGGGATCATCAAACCCGCAAAATGTTTGATTTTCCACTCAATCATGTGGACATCGCCCCTACGACGCTCGGATTGTGCGGAATCGGCAAGCCGGAATGGATGGATGGCTTCGACTATTCTCCTTGGGTGCTGCAGAAGCGGCCACAGCTTGAGGCTCCGGATAGCGCTTACATGAATATCTGCATACCTTCGACCGTCAGCTATGCGGTTGATCGACCATACCGTGGGATTGTTACCCGGGACGGCTGGAAGTACTGTGTTTTGGAAGGGCAGCCATGGCTGCTGTTCAATTTACAGGAAGACCCTTATGAGCTGGTCAATCTGGCTTATGTCAAAGCATTTCATAGTGAACGGAACCGGCTTCAGGAGCAATTAAAAGAATGGATTGTTCGGACGAGGGACTCCTTTGTTCTGCCCTAATCCATCTTGTGATTGACGTTGAGGCTGGAGTGGATAATCGGGAGACTAGATACAGGAGAAAGAGGTGCTTCATACATGATCACTTTGAGTGCATTTGCCGATGAGATTTCACCGGAGCTATCAGAACAAATCGCTTTGTTAACTTCAGAGCAAATCCAACATATTGATTTTCGTAGTGTGAATGGAAAAAAGCTCAAGGAATTGAAGGTTAAGGAGCTGCGTGATATTAAGAGAAACCTTGCCGAAGAAGGCATTTCCGTTTCCTGCATCGGTTCGGCAGTCGGAAAAATCGATATCACTGCGGATTTAGAGGCTCATTATGAGGAGCTAAAGCAAGCGGTAGAAGCTGCTCATTTGATGGATACCCGCTGTGTACGTATTTTCTCGTTTCATTGTCCTGATAGGAATGATATGGGGTCTTATCGTGACAGGGTTATTGAAGAGCTTCACAAATATACGGAATATGCGAGTAAAGAAGGAATCGTATTGCTTCATGAAAATGAAAAGCATATATTCGGCGATACAGTCGAGCGTTGTGCAGAACTAATGAAGACTTGTTACGGCAGCGCTTTTCAAGGCATTTTTGATCCGGCGAATTTTGTGTATTATGGCATCCGCCCATTCGATGATGCTTATCCGCAGCTTGCAAGCTATATGTCCTACTTCCATGTCAAAGACGCAGCCGTTGTGAATGGCAAGTTTACAAATGTATTTGCTGGTACAGGGGATGGCCAGTGGAGAGAGCTGCTAAGTCACCTGCGGGACAATCATTATACAGGCACCATGGCGCTTGAGCCGCACGCCAAGCCAAGATCGGTGGAAACGTTCCGAACGGCCATCCGTGCATTTAAAACATTATTAGAGGAGGCACAAATACATTGGGCATAAATGAAGGTATCATTCGTTTCGGTTTGATTGGATGCGGAATTAACGGTTTAAGGCAGCATGCGGAGCTGCTGAGTGAAATTCCGGGGGTGCAGCTTGTTGCAGTGTGCGATGAGGTTGAAGAGAAGGCGAAAGCCGCGGCAGCGCAGTACCAAACCGACTATTACACTCATTATGAAGATATGCTTAATCGATCAGATATTGATGTCATAACGATCAGTCTCCCTAGCGGGCTGCATGCCGATGTAGCAGTTGCTTGCGCTAAAGCGGGTAAGCATGCTTTAGTTGAAAAACCGATGGATATAACATTGGTCAATGCGGATCGGATGATTGCAGCATTCCGCAGCGCGGGCAAGAAGCTGTCCATCATTTCACAGCACCGGTTTGATCCTGCTATCGTGTGGGTAAAAGAAAAGCTTGCAGCTGGCAAATTTGGGAGACTTATTCTGGGAACAGCCGCGGTCAATTGGTACCGGACCCAGGAGTATTACGATAGTGGTGAATGGCGCGGCACCTGGGCGTTGGACGGAGGCGGCGCACTTATGAATCAATCCATTCATACCATTGATCTGCTGCAGCATTTGTTTGGTCCGGTAGAAGAAATTCATGCCTATACAGACCTGCTGGGCCATGAACGAATTGAAGTAGAGGATGTGGCGGTCGCAACGCTTCGTTTCCGGAGTGGAGCCATCGGGACTATTGTAGGTACAACTTGTGCCTATCCAGGGTTAAAAACAAGATTAGAAATATTCGGTAAAAACGGAACGGCAATTATCGAGAAGGATAAGCTGGTGTATAGCTCATTCCGGGATGAAGCGGAAGCTGTTTCTTCCGAAGATGCAGGCGGTGAGACGGAAGGAGCTTCCAAACCAGAGGCCATATCGGTCAAAGCGCACCGGCTGCAGATTGAGGACATGGCCGATGCGGTAAGAAATGACCGTGATCCGGCCATAACGGGCGAGGAGGGGCGCAAGGCGCTGGAAATTATTTTGGCGATTTACCGTTCAGCCCAAGAAGGCAAGCCAATAAAGCTGCCGCTGGAAGCTTAAGGAGGACTTCGATGGATAAGCCGAATATTTTAGTAATCATGAGCGACCAGCTGCGATATGATGCGCTGGGATGCAGCGGCAATCCGGTTGTCCGCACACCCAACATTGACCAGCTTGCGGAGAGCGGAGCCAGGTTTACTAACGCCTACACACCGAATCCTTTGTGTGTGCCAGCGAGGGCCAGCTTTACAACGGGATGCTATCCGCATAAATCGGCGGGGAGCAAGCAAAATAACGGACAAATACGCGCAGGTTTTCCGACCATAGGCGAAGAGATGAAGCAACGAGGTTACGAAACCTATGCGATGGGCAAGCTGCACTATACGCCCTATCAGCCTCCTGGTACGGAGCGGGTGACGCACGGACTGGATACTGTGGAGTTGTCAGAATCCGGCCGTTATGTGAATCGGTTCGATCCTTCGGGGAAACTGACAGGTCTTGAGGAGTATCTTGATTATTTGCAGGAAGTTGGTTGGGGCGGTTATACGAGAGGGCACGGTCTTGGAAATAACGATATTTTTCCTGCACCGAGCCCCATTCCCAAGGAGCATTATGTAGATACATGGGTTGCGGAGCGGACCCTTCATCATTTACAACAGCATATGGTGGATTCGCCGGATAAGCCATTTTTCATGTGGACATCGTTTCCGAAGCCGCACTCCGCATATGATCCACCACGACCTTATGATCAATGGTATCATCCGCATGATATGCCGGAGCCGGTTGGGAGTGCTGCTTTGCTGCGGGAAAGAGGACTTGATTTACTGGATCGGGAATACCGCAAATATGGCTGGGATTCACTTTCGCCACAAGCACACAAGGTTATTAAAGCTTATTATTACGGTCTTGTGGCGCTTCAGGATGAGTTGATTGGCCGAATCATTGAATTTTTGGAAACAAACGGTCTTCGAGACAACACGATTGTCGTATTTACTTCGGATCACGGAGACATGCTGGGAGATTTCGGACAGTACTTCAAAAAGGTATTTTATAAGGGTTCTGTCAAAATTCCATTATTGATCAGCTATCCACCGGCAATTCAACCGGGATTGGTGACCGATGAACTGGCTGGCTTACAGGATTTGCTTCCCACACTGCTTGGATTGGCGGGAGATCCGCTCGTATGTACGGTGGATGGGATCGATTTGCAGCCCATGTTGTTGGAAGGTAAAGCCGTCAGAGAATACTTCGTGTCACAGAGCAACAATGACCCCGCCGCGCAGCGGTATATGGTTGCAGATAAGCAGTGGAAATACGTATATCATACGTATGGAGGAGTTGAGGAGCTATACGATTTGGCGGCAGACCCGGATGAACTGAAGAACTTGTCCGGTAAAGCGGAGCCGGAGTCAGAGGCTGCCAAGCAGCAGCGTAATATGCGTCAATATTTGATTGAGTGGTGTATGATCAATGGTGATCACACCATGCTCGATCAGGGTGACCTGCTAAGGATCGAACGCGATCGGGAACCGAGTTCTGCCACGGCAGCCCTACATCCAAAATCCGCAGGAAAAAGTGTTCTTGGTCATTTTGGCAGAAGGTTTGTGTAGTTATTGGGATTCATAAACTAATAAGGTAAGTAAGCAGAGAAAGCAGCTCAAAGGCCCGTGAATCGTGCCGCTGAGCTGCTTTTTTCTACTACTTCATTCCCTTTGAGAATTGCGATACTGAATGGGGGTAATGTTCATGATTTTTTTGAAAACCGTACAAAAGTGAGAAGTATTGGGCATCCCAACCCTGTTACCGATCTCTTTGAGAGGATATGTAGTGGTTCTAAGCAAAAGGCAAGCTTCACGGATACGACGGTTAGTCAGTGAAGTAGAGAAGCTGATGCCGGTCGTTTTACGGAACAACGAAGATAGATGATACATGGACAGATACAGCTGCTGAGCTAGCTCCCCTATGGTCAAATCATCCATAAATCGTTCCTCGATGGCTTGCATAATTTTTTCAACATGATGAGGAAGAACGACGGTTCCCTGCTGTCCGACAGGGGATATATCCAGTTCACGATATGCAATTTGCAATTGATTCAAAAATGAAATAATAAACAGCACAAAGGATTCGATGCGTTTTTCCGATAAAGGAGGAATCTCTTGTTGGTCCATTTCTTGCTGTAGTTGTCCGAACGAACGGCATAATTCCTCTAAAATGTTGTACTCCTTCATAGGCCCGATAACGTGAGCTGCCGATTGGGAATCAAGAAAAAGCCTTACAAATGAACGTAACTGCGGAAAGGAATGAAGATAAGTTTCCAGTACGGAATAATCAAATAGGATTAAGGTACGAGTAAAAGGCACTAGGGGATCCATTATCACACGATGAAGCTGAAACGGATGGAAGATCAGCAATGTACCTGGTTCAACGTCATAAATGTCACCTTCAAGAAAAACACGGCCTTTGCCTGCATGGACGAACATGATTTCCATACTTTGGTGTGCATGGAAAATCTGAGTAGGACCAATGGATTCTTTTGAATAATGGTAAAAGTAAGGCTTGAAATGCAAGAAATGATTGATCGACAAACGATTCATGATGTGAGTGTCCCTTCCTGATTCCAGGTTTCCAATTCATTTAGTTACAGTTCCATATAAAAAACCATTTTCCTTCTGAATACCGCAAAATTACGAAATGATTCCGCAAATAAATACAATTAGAATTTGTTAAGATTATTTTTGAAAGCGTTTTATAATAAAAAGGGGTTGATATCAGTGAATGTATTACGACGATTTAAAAGTAAAATAAGTGGCCTTCTTTCCATTTTATTGGTATTGTCTGTACTTGGACAGGCTGGAGGCTTGTTTGTTCCGACTGCTAATGCGGCTTCGGACAATTTGGTGCTAGGGGCAAAGTTGGCCGGTTATAGTACTCAGGCAACAGCTGGAGTTGCTTCAAATGTATACGATGGCTTGATCTCGACGTATTGGCAGCCAAATTCTTCAGAGCGTGAACCAACTGGAAATGGGGCTTGGTTTGCTCTTAATTTAGGAGCTGCAAAATCATTTAATAAAGCCGTTTTCCAAATGGCTTTAAGTAATGGTGTGAGTAAAGTCAGGATTGAGTATTCGAATAATAACACTTCCTGGACCAAAGCTTATGAAGATACGGTAACAAATAAGGGAACTTCAGCTAGGACGGAAATGGTAAAATTAAATAATACTGTAACTGCGCAATATGTAAGAGTAACGTTCTTGTTTAGCACGCAATCTCCAAATTTTCAATTAAGCGAATTTGAGCTTTACAATGAGGGAGGTCCAACCGAGCCTGCCCCAGTTACCTCAGCATTCGTATCTAGAGCTAATAGTACAGCAACGATCCAATGGACGGATCCTGTCCTTAGCGCAGTTTATTTGGACTTCGATAAGGTTAAGGTCTATGACCTATCGGACGGAAGCAGGTCTGTCCTTGTTAATAAGGGACAGCAATCCGCAACGTTTACGAATTTGAATGCTAACCAGGCATACACTTTCGCTATTCAAACAGTAACAACCGATAGTAAGAACAGCTCCAATGTAGTTGTATCCGTTAAGCCGGATATGTACCCGAACACTCAATTATTTAATTCGGGCCAGCTGAAAGCGGTTAAAAATAAGGTTATGACTCCCGGCAATACCGATTATTCGGCAGCTGTAAATCAATTGATTATGGACGCAGAGGTAGCTATGACCAATGGTCCTTATTCGGTCATGAACAAGACGGGGACTCCTCCCAGTGGTAATCAACACGATTATTGGAGCGCGGCACCTTACTGGTGGCCGGATCCAACCAAGCCTGATGGATTGCCGTATATAAATAGAGATGGAGAAACCAATCCGGAAGGGCTTACCGATAAATATGACAAGCAAAGCTTCACTTTGCTGCGAACAACGGTTTCTACGCTTTCTCTTGCCTATTATTATACTAATGACAGCAAATACGCTGAACGTGCGGCCCTGCTGCTAAAAACATGGTTTATCGACCCGAATACGAAAATGAATCCGAATATGAATTATGCTCAAGGCGTAGGAGGGGCTGAGAACGGACGGAAGGAAGGCGTACTGGAATCCGATAAGTTGTTTGAAATTATTGATGCTATTGAGCTTATTTCTAATTCAGCCAGCTGGACGAGTTCGGATACGCTAAGTTTCAAAAGCTGGTTAATGCAATACGTTGATTGGTTACAAACAAGTCCGCTGGCACAAGCAGAAAAAGCGACGATAAATAATCACGGTACATGGTATGATGCGCAATTCGTCAACTATTTGATGTATTTAGGCAAACGAGATGATGCCAAAACTTACTTGCAAACGACGGCAATCCCTCGCATTTCAGCCCAAATCATGGATGATGGGACGATGCCGGAGGAATTGAGAAGAACGCGTCCGTTTCATTATTTTTTATTTAACCTAATTCCTTTCTCCATGTTGTCGATTTTGGGTGATCAAGTCGGGGTTGATCTTTGGAATTCCGAAGATGGCATCCGCAATGCATATGGTTTTATAGCGCCTTATATTATTGATTTTTCACAATGGCCTTATGATGAGCTCCGTGACGAAGATGAAAGTGCCTTTGCAAGATATTTGCGGGAAGCTGCCGTTAAGTACGGAGACGATAAGCTATGGAGTGCGGCAGAAATAATGCTCGGTGCACAAATAAATACACATCGCGTAAATTTGATTGCTCCTGGTAACATGGGTCCCGCTCCGCGTAAAGAATTGGTTACATTCAGTTTTCAAGGTCTGTATGTGCCTGTTACGGGAACGATCCATAACGATGAAATCACACTGGATGTGCCTAATGGAACCGATGTAAGAGGTTTGGTCACTACTTTTAAAACCTCCGGTCAAAACGTCAAAGTCGGTTCCATAGTGCAGGAAAGCGGCATTACGGCGAATGATTTCACAAATCCGGTTGTTTATACAGTGTTATCACCATCAGGTACAAGCAGGAGCTATACAATCAAAGTGAATGTTTTACCGAACAGACTGCCGGTTACCATCTATGAAACAGGATTCAGTGATTACCGAAACGATCCAAGCATAGATATAGACCTGTTAAAAGATAGCAGTAAAACTTTGTTCGACTTGATAAAGCCAATGCCTCAAGCTGTATCTGAGATGAAACCACTCACATGGTACAGCGGGTTTAATGACAATGGCACGATAAAATCCACGGCACGTATTTTTATCAAGGACGGCAACTCCCAGCATACGAGATCCATGCCAGCGGCCTTAAGGCTGGTAAAGGATACGGTTTTCGGTTCTACCGTGACAATACCGATAAGCTTGAACAATTATAAAAATATTTCTGGCTCTTTCGCAGCAAGGACTCAAGATCAAACGGTAACTTATAATCTGTATTCAGAATGGTCAATAGACGGCGGAGCTATTTGGAACGTGGCAAATAAACTAACCCGTGACAGCAGCCACACCAAGCTGACGGATACTTACGGCAATTATCCGTTTACATTTTCTATTAACGATGCCAGAGCCGATGGCAATCCTAACTTTTTATTCAGACTAAGATTGGATAAAAGCAGTAGTGGTTACATGAACATTGACGATTTCAAATTAACAGGGGAACCTCTTTTCGATCTGAATCAAAAAGGACTTACTCAGTTCAGCTTCAAAGGTTTGAATCCGGAAGTTAACGGAACGATCGATGGGACGGAGATCAAACTTACGGTACCTTACGATACAAATGTATCCAATTTGGCTGCAACATTCACCACCACGGGAACAAAAGTGAGAGTGGGTTCCACGACTCAGGTGAGTGGAGTTACAGCTAACAACTTTACGGCTCCGGTTGTTTACACGGTAGAAGCAGGGAATGGCACCAGACAGAACTATAAGGTAAATGTAGTTTCAACGCCTGGGGCTGATTTAACATCGCCGGTTTGGCCGAGTAATGCAGCTCTTTCCTATTCCAATGTTAATCAAACAGGAATGCTATTAAGCTGGCCGACGGCAACAGATAATGTAGGCGTAAAAGAATACCGAGTTTACAATGGTGATACGCTGATGGGCACCGTAACTGGAACGACCTATTCGGTTTCGGGTTTAACGCCAAGAACCAATTACACGTTTAAAGTCGTCGCAATGGATCAGGCAGGAAATCAAAGCGCAGCACTTAGCGTAAATGCAGTAACACTTGCTTATAGCCATAGCTCCTCTTCCTCAAGCCCGGCAGCTGGCAGCCAAAGCACTGAGAATGCTTCAAATGCAGAAGTTGGAAAAATGGATAGCGGATCTATTACCGTTAAAGAAGAAAAAACAGGCGATGGGCGTATAATTCAACATGTTACTGTGGATGCAGCCGGGTTGAATAAGGCAATCGAAGCAATAAAAGGTAAAAATCCAAGCGAACAGAAAATCACGCTGGAGGTTAAAGGCAGCGGTTCCGCAATAAAGGTGGAGATACCTAGCAGCGCTATTCAAAGCGGCAATCAATCTGCACCTCAAACGGTCATTTCCATTAAGACTGATTTGGCCACCTACAATTTGCCTATTAAAGTGATCGATGCAGGCGCTGTTGCGAAAAGCCTTGGTGTAGACATAAAGGATATGCAAATCACATTAGCGATTGAAAAAGTTTCCGGAGCTATCGGGGAGCAGATCCTGCAAAAAGCCAATGCAGCCGGACTCACGTTAATTGGCGGTGATCAAGCGAAAGTCCTTGATTTCAAGATTACTGCTAGTGCTAAAGGTAATGTGGTTTCCATTGACCAGTTTAATCATACGTATGTTTCTAGAATAATCGTGATTCCGCAAACGGTAGACTCAACTAAAGCGACTGCCGTGCTTTATAACCCGACTACAGGAGAAATGACGTTCGTGCCTGCGGTATTTAATGTGGTGGACGGAAACACTCAAGTCACGATCAAGAACCATTCAAATAGTATTTATACAGTCGTGCAGTCAAGCAAAACCTTTGCCGATCTGAACGGTCATTGGGCAAAAGCGGACGTTGAGCTGTTGGCATCCAAGCTCTTGGTGAAAGGCTTGACGGATACGGCATTTGAACCGGGAAATTCAATTACCCGTGCTGAGTTTGCCTCTCTGCTTGTCCGCGCTTTAGGATTGAATGCTGATCCTTCATCGAAGTTCTCAGATGTTAATAGCAAGGACTGGTATGCAAGCGCGATCGTAGAGGCAGCGCAATCGGGGATCGTTACAGGCTTCGAGGATGGGACGTTTAGACCAAACGCTCCGATCACTCGTGAGCAGATGGCGCTAATGATTACAAGAGCCATGACTATCGCAGGTAAAACGAACGATACCAGTGGAAAAACAAAGCAGTTGCTCGCGAAGTTTACCGACCAGGGCATAATCAGTGCATGGGCACAAGAGGCCGCAGCACAAGCAGTGGATGCGGTGTTGATTAATGGACAGACGGATACGACGTTTGTACCTCAAGCCAATGCAACACGTGCAGAGGCAGCTGTGATGCTCAAACGGTTCCTGCAATTTGAGGGATTTATTAACTAAGAAAAGCTAGTTCGCTGACATATATACAAATAGGAAAAGCAGGTGGCCGTGAAGTGCCACCTGCTTTTTTCACTTGATTCCACAACCTTGACAAGCGATCTTTCTGCAAGGACTGTGCAGCCGGATAATATTGAAATTAATAAGAATCAAAATCCAGATCTTTTGAAGCGAGGGCAGCGAATGGGTTTAACTGGAATTTCCGGAGCTAATTTTGCCTTCGCGCCATCATTTTGGGATATAAAGGGAAAAGCTCCATCTAAAATGGGTAATATTGGTTCATTTTTCTGTGAGGAGGAAGATTAACGGGACGTTTACAGTTATTTACATAAATGGACCGATATGGCCCAGAATTAGCGGGATGTTTTCCAGTTAGACATAAGGGGGGAGCTTAAGAACATGAGCGTTAGACTGACTATACGTCATTTACGAATGGGTAGAATAGTTGAAGAAGTTTTGAAACACTGACATATAGGTGTCAGCATAGGTTGCTTATAATAACAATAGTGAGCCGATAATAATTGCCTTAGGGGGAAATTAAGTATGAGCCAAAAACAAACATTGCGAGGATTTGCGACTATCAGCTACTGGGCGGATAATATGGAGGCGGCAAAGGCGTGGTACTCGGAGCTGCTGGGCATTGCGCCTTACTTCGAACGCTCAGGACCAGATGGGCGGCTAGCCTATGCCGAGTTTCGCCTTGGAGATTACCAGCATGAACTGGGTCTGATCGATCGCCGGTTCGCTCCTGCGCGTGCAGCAGCTGGCCCCGGTGGTGCCGTCATGTACTGGCATGTTGATGATATAGAAGCAACACTTAGGAGTTTGAAGGCCATGGGAGCTGAAGAATACGAACCGCTCACTCACCGTGGTGATTCAGGATTCATTACGGCTTCCGTCACGGACCCATTTGGTAATGTATTAGGTATTATGTACAATCCGCATTATTTGGAAATCCTGAATCTCAGAACTGAAGGTGACCTGGGTAATGGTAATAGATAAACAAGTGCAAGCTCGCACTCGACAAGAATGGCGAGAGTGGTTAAGTGACCATCACAGTACTGAAGATTATTGTTGGTTAATAACAACTACAAATCATCCAGTAAGCTACTTGGATTTTGTTGAAGAAGCTCTGTGTTTTGGATGGATTGACAGCACGCGCAAAAAACTGGATGACATTCAAACGGGGCAACGATTTTCACCCAGAAAGAAAAACAGCAACTGGTCAGAGCTCAATAAGGAACGTGTCCGACGGTTAGACAAATTAGGCTTAATGACAGAAGCAGGAAAAAAAGTATTGCCAGATATGAAAGTCGAATCTTTTGTGATTCATGAAGCTATTTTATTGGAATTGCGTCAGGATAAAGAGCTTTATCGCAATTTTCAAGCCTTGCCAGAACTATATGTTAGAATCAGGATCGACAATATCCAGTCCGTGCAGTCCGATGCAGAGTTGTATCATAAACGATTGAAAAAATTTATTGAACATACCCGTGCAAATAAAGTATATGGACAATGGAATGATGATGGTCGCCTTTTAGCCGCGGCGGAACCTAAACTACAGCTTTCTACAAATGGGAGCGGGAGGTTGCTATCGAGCTGCCTTTAAAACAAATCCAAAAACACGCCAAAAATAACCTTCCAGCCAACTAAAAGTTGAAGTGAAGGTTATTTTGGCTACCAACTAAAACAAATAAGGTAGAGGCTGAAATTTTACAAAGCCCTTTTGAGAAAGCCCCAACCTATTCTTCCGACAATTCATCCAAAGTTTTCTCCAGACTAGGTGCCAGGTTATCGAGAAAATACTGCATCTCCGGCATGTTCATCTGTTGGATCGATTGCTCAATCTGCTTCTTGGCGCTTCCGAATTCTTTATTGCCGGCCGATAGCTCCGTCACACATTTCAAGTAAGCATCGAGTAAATCGGCCGCTTTTACATATTTCTTTAATTCGTTGTTTTCACCGGTCTTCGTATCGATCAATGGCTCATATACCGGACGCAGCTTATCAGGAATCATATCGAGCATACGCTCCGCGGCCAGCTGTTCTATATCTCGAAAATTAGCTAATATTTTGGGATTATGATGCTTTACCGGCGTAGGTATATCTCCTGTAAATACTTCGGTTGCATCGTGGAACAGCGCCATGCTGACGATTCGGTCCGTTGGGATGTTTCTCTCATAAACTTCGTTGGCAATTGTGCACAGCACATGGGTTAAGATGGCTACATGAAAAGAGTGCTCGGCAACGTTCTCCTTCACTACATTGCGCATCAGGCTCCAGCGTTCAATGTAGCGCAATCTGTACATATAAGCGAAAAAATGACTATCCATCGTGTCTCATCCTATCTGATTTTTTAACATCGGAGATTTAATTATTTTTTTATTACAGGTGTTTGGCGTACGGAAAAGCTCTGTACGGTTGGATTATACACAATTTGTACGCCGATAGCAGTTTCCAAATCTTTCAGGCCGATATAAACTACATTATTTTTCATATAAAGCGGCTTTTGCAGATTAATGGTCTTGCCTCCGGTAAGTGAAGTCAGCTTCTGACTGTTTACGGAGCCTACCCATGTGGTGTTCTGATATTGAATTTGTATTTGATTTTTATTGGTTAAAGAAGCTTTGCCGCCCAATTGGCTCATGGTGTCCATTAGAGGTACTTCGTTAAATGGATGATTGGTCGCAACGACTCTTCGCCTGATAGAAGTTTCTAAGCCTTCCGGTGAAATAGCGCTGTTACCTGCATTGATCCTGGGGATTTGCAAAGGCTCCAGGTCTCTCGTAGCCATTTCCGGTACAATGGTAAAAGCGAATCTCATTCCGGCCTGTTGAATGTATTGGGAGGATAGCTTGTCATAAATGCCAAAAGGATATGCATACGAATCGATAGGCTCCGGATACAGCTCGCTGAGCTTAGTGACGCATTGTCCCGTATCGCTAAGAACCCTTTGTTTATATTCATCTTCCGTTTCATTTGTGCCGTTAGTGATGATCCGTCCTACCAGCATGGCGCTATCGTCAGGTAATTTTTGATGCATGCTGTTGGTGTGGCATTGAAGATCTATAAAATTAGTGTCACTTGTCATCTCAATAATTTCATCGCGGGACATGGACGGAATGTAGCTGGCTAATGGATCCTCCAAATCTCCGGTAATAACAAAATTGACCGCAGGAATGCGCATGCTTTTAAGTATGGGATAAGCATTTGTATAGAAGCTCTCATAGCCATCGTCAAAGGTTACAAGCACTGCATTATGTGGAACCGAAGCGCCCTGCATAAATTCCTTAAACTGCTGGAGCGTTATGAATTGATAGCCTTTATTTTTTAACAGAGACAATTGATCCTTAAAAAGCTGGGTGGTAACGGTCCCGGAGCTCTTCGCTTCGTCATCAACATGATGATACATAATAACAGCAACTTGATCTTTAAAAATAACGCTGGAATTGGCTGCATAAAGAGACGGTAGGATGATACTAAGGCCGAGAATACTGAGGGCCGCTGCTTTTAGAATGAGTTTGTTCATCTGCAATCGTAACTCCTTATCTGGTAGTCGAAATTTCCTAGTAGGTAAGAAAACATATTCTAGGTCCGAGGTAAGGATTCCTTCTGTGAGAACAGTAGAATATCGAAATGTTTATGGAAACCGAAGGGATAAGGTGAGCTGCCAAATAAAGCCGCAAAACCGCCCCATTTTCACGGTTTTTGAACATGTCGGATTATGCTATTATATACCTATGCATAATTCGTCCGGTATGGAAGCCGGGCTTATCATTTTGAGAGGAGTTTTTATTCATGCAGCAATTCCAACAAAGTGTCTATAAACTGATTGTAGAAACATCTACGAACCTTCCGGCTGATGTCCGCGAAGCGATTCAAGCCGCTAAAATCCGGGAGGACGCAGGAACGCGTTCTGCGCTTTCCTTATCAACTATTGCTAATAACATTCATATGGCGGAATGCAATGTCTCACCTATCTGTCAAGACACGGGGATGCCGACCTTTATTATACATTGTCCTGTAGGCGCTAACCAAATTGTCATGAAGAAACAAATTTTGGCGGCGGTAGCTCAAGCAACTAAGGATAGCAAGCTTCGTACCAATTCCGTTGATTCCTTAACAGGCGCTAATACAGGAGATAACTTGGGCCCCGGAACTCCGGTTGTTCATTTTGAGCAATGGGAAAAAGATGATGTCGAAGTGAAGCTGATCTTAAAAGGTGGAGGCTGTGAGAATAAAAATATTCAATACAGCTTGCCGATGGAGATTGAAGGCTTGGGCAAAGCAGGCCGTGATCTAGATGGAATCCGTAAGTGCATTCTGCATTCAATCTATCAAGCTCAAGGTCAAGGCTGTAGCGCGGGATTCATCGGAGTAGGCATAGGCGGTGACCGGACGACAGGCTATGAGCTAGCTAAACATCAGCTGTTTCGCCATGTTGACGATGTGAATCCCATTGAAGAGCTGCGCAAGCTTGAGGACTACATTATGGGCAATGCGAATTCGCTTGGTATCGGAACTATGGGCTTTGGAGGTCAAGTTACTCTGCTTGGGTGTAAGGTAGGCGTTATGAACCGTCTTCCAGCGAGCTTCTTCGTCTCCGTTGCTTATAATTGCTGGGCTTACCGCAGACAAGGCGTGCTGCTTGATTCAAACAGCGGCGATATTAAGGAATGGGTTTACAGAACCGGAGAAACGGTTCCTATGAATCAGGAAGCAGCAGTTTCCACTGAAAAAGCCGAGCGTAAAGAAGTTGTACTGCAAACGCCAATCTCAGAGGAGCAAATTCGTGAGCTGCGCGTTGGAGATGTAGTCATTATCAATGGTATCATGCATACAGGCCGTGATGCTCTTCATAAACATTTGATGGATCATGATGCTCCATTGGATTTGAATGGCGCAGCGATTTATCACTGCGGACCTGTTATGGCCAAGGATGCTGACGGTGAATGGCATGTCAAGGCAGCAGGCCCGACCACCAGTATCCGCGAGGAGCCTTATCAAGGCGACATTATTAAAAAATTCGGTATCCGCGCTGTTATCGGCAAAGGCGGCATGGGCGCCAAAACGTTAGCCGCGCTGAAGGAGCATGGCGGAGTTTACTTGAATGCGATTGGCGGAGCTGCTCAGTATTATGCTGAATGCTTCAAAAAGGTTGAAGGCGTCGACTTCATGGAGTTCGGTATTCCGGAAGCGATGTGGCATTTGCAAACGGAAGGTTTTGCCGCAATCGTAACTATGGACTCACATGGTAACAGTCTGCATGCGGAAGTCGAAAAGGATTCTTTTGCAAAGCTTGCACAATTGAAGGAAACGGTTTTCTCCTAAAATTTGGGGCAAATAGGTGCGCTAATGTGCTAAAACAGAGGGATAACGGAACAGCTGCTTCCGTACTTCCTCTGTTTTTTGTGTTTCCCAGACGATAGAGGAAAAAAAAGTCCCGCTATTGTTTTCCTTAGCTTAACTCCCTTTACAAAAAAAAAACTAGCTATCTAACTATTGAACAGCTACGATAATGAGTAAACTATTTATTCATATAACCTCAAGTGAAGGGACAAATGTATGATGCATAAATTTCGTGCCCGGCTTACATTGATATTTATTGTGCTGATCGGTTCTTCCGTCCTTATAGCAGGTCTATTTATGGCTCAGATGCTGAAGGATTCGCACATAGAAGCTTTGAAAGCGAACATGCAGCGAGAGCTTAAAATTATTCTGGTCACTCTGGATTGGAATAAGAATGGGTCGGATGAGGAGCAAATTCGATATTACACGGATCAAGCCAACAGGTTGAGGAAATCGGCTGATGCGCGCATTACCTACATTCGTGCGGATGGTAAGGTTCTGGGCGATTCCGATCATGCAGCGGCTGATATGGAGAATCATTCAGAACGCAAGGAAATTGTCGAAGCAAGAACCAATGGTACCGTCGGTTCGGATTCGCGCTATTCAGCCACAGTTGGCCGCAATACGCTGTATGTGGCAATACCGGTCAAGGAAAACGATCAAATCAAGGGCTACGTGCGCCTTGCTATGAGCTTGGTTGAGGTAGAAGCATCGATTAGACAGGTATGGCTGGGTTTGCTAATTGGCCTGCTGGTCGTATTTGCGCTTGCTGTATTAATTAGCTTTCGTGTGGCCTATAGCATTACAAAGCCGATAGAAATGATTACGAAGGTAGCTCATCAAATTACTAATATGAATTATAAGGCTCGCGTTCATGGACGTAAAAAGGATGAGGTTGGACAGCTCGGGCATGCGATCAATCGAATGGCAGACAGCCTGCAGCTGCAGATGAACCGGATTATTGAGGACGAAAGCCGCTTGAAAAGCGTGCTGGAGAATATGATCAGCGGCGTTATGATGATTGACCGTGACGGTAAAATCGTGCTGCTGAATCGTTCGGCAGAGGATATATTAGGCTTCTCATCCCAGGAGCTGCTGGGCAAAAAATTTGACGAGGCGAAGCAGCAGTTTGACTTTACCCAATTGATTCAGGAATGTTTTGACGTTCACGAGCATATCCGGGATGAAATGATTTTCTATTACCCGTCTGAGCGCATATTGGAAATTAACTTAAGCCCTATGTCTTTAGGTGAGGAAGAATGGGTAGGAGTTTTGATAGTGCTTCATGATATTACTGCGGTTCGGCGGTTGGAGCGGATGCGGAGTGAATTTGTCGCGAATGTGTCCCATGAATTAAAAACACCGATCGCTGCAGTTAAAGGCTTTGCGGAAACGCTTCTTGCCGGTGCCTTAAACGACAAAGAAACCGCTAAGTCGTTTTTGCAAATTATTTTTGATGAAAGCGAGCGTTTGAACCGGCTTATCGGTGATATTTTGGAGTTGTCCAAGATCGAGTCGAAACGTATTCCGCTGCAATTTTCACCGGTTCATATGCAAACCTTTGTAGGCAATTGTCTGCATGTTATGAATTCGGAAGCGTCCAAAAAGTCGATTGAGCTCGATATGATAGTAGACGAGAATTTGTACATTGAAGCAGATGAGGACCGGCTGCGGCAAATTATGATCAATCTGTTATCCAATGGCATCAATTACACACCTGAGGGTGGTAAAGTAAAAGTGAAGGTGGACTCTCTTCTTGGCGGAGGGGGCGCATCCGAAAATGAAAGAATTCGTATGACCATTTCAGACACCGGTATTGGCATTCCAAAGAAGGATTTGCCGCGTATCTTCGAACGTTTCTATCGGGTGGACAAAGCGCGGTCAAGAGTTTCAGGCGGTACCGGCTTAGGGCTGTCCATCGTCAAACATTTGGTTGAGCTGCACAGTGGGTCAATTAGGGTTGAAAGTGAAGTCGGTATGGGGTCGAAGTTCATTATCGAATTGCCGATTATTCATTAGTCATGCTATGATTGGTGTATACAGAAATTAAAGCGGGGGATTCCCATGCCACAAACTATTTTAGTTATTGAAGACGAGCCTACATTAGCAAGGCTGCTATCTTATAATTTATCGCAGGACGGTTATGAGACGAAGGTAGTGGATCACGGCAGCGATGGGCTTCAAATTGCTCTTCAGCAGTCGTTTGATTTAATTATTCTTGATATTATGCTTCCAGGGATTAATGGTTTTGAGATTCTATCCAAGCTAAGGCAAAAGGGCAATAAGACTCCAGTCATTATTTTGACTGCTCGCAATGCGGAAGAAGAGGTTGTACAGGGTCTTAAATACGGCGCTGATGACTATATTACGAAGCCGTTTGGTGTTGCTGAGCTGCTTGCACGTGTGTCTGCCGTATTGCGCAGAACGATGTCAGAGGAACAATTGCAAGAGAAGAATACCGCAGGAGAGAAGGTCATCACTGTTGGTGAACTGAACATCTATCCTGAGAAATACGAGGTTATGCTGAATGGCGAATCAATCTCGCTTAGACCTAAAGAGTTCGAAGTGTTGTTGTATCTCGTTCAGCGGCCAGGTGTTGTTGTAACAAGGGATGATTTGATGAACATCGTATGGGGCTTCGACTACATCGGTGGGCAAAGAACGGTAGATGTGCATGTAAGCTCATTAAGAAAGAAGCTCGAAATGAATCAGCAGAGCGTGCAGATCGAGTCGATTCGTGGTGTCGGCTATAAATTGGTCAGTACAAATACGAATATGAAGAAAAATTAATACCTTAAGCAGCAAGCCTTTTGAATGAAACATTCAAGGGGCTTTTTTGCGTTTGCAAAAAATTGAACCTGAGGCGGCCATTTCCCGGGAAATGGGCATAAGCCAAAATCGTATATAAGGTTAACAGGATTCGAAATATATTTTTGGTGGTTTCTTGTCTATACTAGGACTAGGTTATTTTGATCATAATGATAAACAAATTTGCTTTTTATCCTGAAGGAGGAGCAAGAAATATGTCGAAAACGTTTAGAATTGGAATTATAGGTTGCGGAGGGATTGCTAACGGCAAACATATGCCCGCATTAAAAAATCAACCCAATGCAGAAATGGTCGCCTTTTGCGATATTGATGTAAACAAAGCCCATGATGCAGCGAATAAGTTCGGTGTAGAGGGAGCTAGAGTATATGAAAATTATCGGGATTTATTAAATGACGGGTCTATCGATATTGTACACGTTTGTACACCGAATGATTCCCATGCGGAAATTTCCATTGCAGCTCTAGAGTCCGATAAGCACGTAATGTGCGAGAAGCCGATGGCCAAAACAGCTGCAGATGCAAGACGTATGGTGGAAGCTGCGAAACGTACAGGCAAAAAACTGACGATCGGTTATCAAAACAGGTTTCGTTCGGACAGCCAATATTTGAAAACAATTTGTGCCGAAGGTGATCTTGGAGAGGTGTATTATGCGAAAGCACATGCAATCCGCCGCCGCGCAGTACCGACATGGGGTGTGTTTCTGGATGAGGAGAAGCAGGGCGGTGGTCCGCTGATCGATATTGGTACCCATGCTCTGGATTTGACCTTGTGGATGATGGACAATTATAAGCCTAAGGCAGTGCTGGGAACTGCTTTTCACAAGCTTTCCCATAAACCGAATTCAGCCAATGCCTGGGGAGCCTGGGATCCTGAAAAGTTTACCGTTGAAGATTCCGCCTTCGGGATGATAACTATGGAGAATGGTGCTACCATAGTATTGGAGTCCAGCTGGGCGATTAATATGCTGCAAACAGGTGAAGCCAAAACAACCTTGTGCGGAACAGAAGGCGGTGCCGATATGCAGGATGGTCTTCGTATTAACGGAGAAAAACACAGCCGCTTATACATGAATCAGATCCAATTGGATGCTAAAGGCGTAGATTTCTACGATGGGAAGAAAGAAAGTCCTGCCGATTTGGAGGCTCGCTTATGGCTTGAAGCCGTTGAGCAGGATAAGGATCCGGTTGTAACTCCTGAGCAAGCTTGTGTTGTATCCGAAATTCTTGAGGCTATTTATGAATCCTCCAAAACAGGTAAAGCTGTATATTTTGACTAAGAAATGGTTTTGATTTGAATAAAAAAAGGCTATCCAACAAGTAGGATGACTTGTGGATGGCCTTTTCTTATAATTTATATAACCTTATTTCCCATGCTTGCCCTGAACATAATTTGCGTTAAACAAGAACAGCCGCATCAACAAGTACAAGGAAGGAATAAGCAGCATTAGTCCGGCTATAAAGGCAATTATCAGCGCAATCCCCATACTTGGACTTGTGATGCTCTCATGGATCGAGATCATGGGGTATAAGATATAAGGTAAATGTGAAGCCCCATATCCAAAGAAGGCCAATGCGAATTGCAGCATCACCGTCAGGAATGCTAACCCGAGACGTTTGCGATGCCAAATCAGGTAAGTAGCGACCAGGAAGCATAGGAATGACAGCACGAACATCCAGGATAGATCAAGCATCTGTTCAAAATGCCAAGGATTATGCCGTTGTATTGAGAAAAATACAAGCAGACTGCTAAGAATAGTAGGTATGCTCCATCCAAGAGCGAAGCCGCGCAGCACTTCCATAGCCTTATAGTCCTTTGCTTTGTCAGCATAGTAGGTTAAGAAAGCTGCGGATATAAACAAAACACTGACGAGCGATAAAATAACGACAGACCAGGCATAAGGACTTGTAAAAAGCTTGCTGTAGAGCAATGTTACCTGATTGCCCTTTTCCTCGATATAACCTCCCTCTGAGATCGTCAGCACTATGGATAAAGAGGCGGGAATAAGCAGTCCGCTAGCTCCGTACAGCAGCATATAGAATTTATTATCCTTGGAACCGTAAGTGCTAAAGGCATAATATGAGCCACGAATGGCTAACAGTATGATAGCAATGCTGCCTGGAATTAACAGCGTAGTACCCAGGTAATAAGC
Organism: Paenibacillus sp. GCM10027630; assembly: GCF_042676305.1. Lineage (NCBI taxonomy): Bacteria > Bacillati > Bacillota > Bacilli > Caryophanales > Paenibacillaceae > Paenibacillus > Paenibacillus sp. GCM10027630. Next base: position 28,918 of record NZ_JBHTGY010000023.1, read on the forward strand.
TGTATCCGGAAAGAAGCCGACCATCCCGACCATAAAAAAGATCAAGAACACATTGGTCACTTCCCACACTGGGGAGAGGTAGCGTTCGATAATGCCATGCACTAAATGCTTTCTTCCGGTAAGCATGCTGTAGTAGCTGAAAAAACCAGCTCCAAAATCGATAGAGGCAACGATCAAATATCCATATAGAAAAATCCAGAGAACGGTAATTCCTATCAGCTCGATATTCATTTATGCGGGCCTCCTTCAATACCATTCTGCTCCAATTCCTGTTCAGGAGTATAGCTTCGGAACATACGGCGAAGTATGATCCAGACGGTGAAGCCAAGTACGATATACAATAAGGAAAAAAGCAGCAGCATCCAGTCCACATTAGCAGAGGTCGTGGCACCATGCACGGTTTTCATATAGCCGCGCAAAATCCATGGCTGTCGACCGGCCTCAGCGAAAATCCAACCGCATTCAATGGCGAGCATGGCGAGCGGACCTGACCATACAATGCAGCGAAGCAGCCAACGAGGCAGTGGCCTTCCTGTGTTTTGGCGCGATTTGCGGTTGATCCATAAGTATGCGATACATAGTACAATCGATAAGCCGCCAATGGTAACCATAATATCGAAGAAATAATGAATATAAAGCGGCGGTCGAAGCTCTTTTGGTGTTTCGTTCAGTCCTTGAACTACAGCATCCGGCTTGCCATAGGCCAGTATACTTAGAGCATAGGGCAGCTTTAAGGCATAGCGAATTTCATTGTTTTCACCTAATACACCGCCAAAAACAAGTGGGGCTTTCTCGGCAGTCTCAAAATGCCATTCGGCTGCAGCAAGCTTTTCCGGTTGATACTCAGCCAGAAATTTGCCGGACAAGTCACCGATAAAAGCGGTAGATAAGGAGAAGATTAGTCCGCAAACCATCGTCAGCTTCAGCGCTTTTTGATAGTAGATGTGACGTTTACCGGCGAGCAGTGCTACAGCGGCTATAGCTGCAAGCACGAATGCGCTGGTCATATAGGCAGATGAGAGTACATGTGCCGTTTTGGTAGGCGTCGCAGGATTGAACATAGCAACTATCGGATCGATATCAATTATCGTGCGACCGGACAGCTTGAACCCTTGGGGAGTGTTCATGAACGCATTGACAATGGTGATAAAAAAAGCGGATGCACTGGATCCTATAATAACTGGAATTGATATAATAAAATGTGTCCAAGGATTGCGGAACCTATCCCATGTATACAAATAAATGCCAAGAAAGATCGCTTCGAAGAAGAAAGCGAATGTCTCCATAAACAGCGGAAGCGCAATGGCTTGACCTGCAATCTGCATGAAGCTTGGCCATAATAAATTCAGCTGCAGACCGATGGATGTACCGGTAACAACACCGACGGCTACGGTGATTACAAAGCCTCGCGCCCAGCGGCGAGCCAGCAGCGTATAGTGAGGGTCTTTACGCTTTATCCCTAGAAATTCAGCGATGGCAATCATAACTGGAACCCCGACCCCGATGGTCGCAAAAATAATATGAAAGCCCAGCGTTAGCCCAGTAAGTATTCGGCTGTACACGGCCGGATCGTAGGACATCATGGTACATCAGCTCCTTATTTTGTAGTACATGTTATTGTATTACCCAAACGGTTATATTATTTATTATAAACGTGACATGTGATATTTTTCACAACATATTTGAACGAGTTTTGACTAAACGGTTACGAAATGATGAATCGAAAGGGTTTGTGATTAGGGAAAATAAAGTTCTTTAATGGAAAATAAAGTTCTTTAACGGAAAATAGAGTTCTTTAATGGGAAAATAAAGTTCTTTAATGAAGTTTACAAAAGTAAACAGTCGTAACTTAACTAGACAGGAAATGAAAGGAAGAGCTGGGACTATCGATGGACGCCGAGCCAATAGTAGTTGTGGGGTATAAACGATGAAGTCTCAGTTGGAAAAGTAATAGTGTTTCCGCGTACGACACATGTGGAGTGCTGTTCACTACTAGTGAGGAACGATTAAGAATAAGATGTATTGGTGTTCAGACCCTTCCTACCGTTGGAAGGGTTTTTCTTTTGGAAATGGAATATTAATCCTTATGGGCAAAGCTATTTGAACGGAGTGGGAATAATGGGACAAAGAGCGAATTTAATTATTGTCAGGAATAAATCTTACGAGTTGTATTACAGTCACTGGTGTGCGAACACTCTGCCAAAAGATTTATTTTGGGGAGAACAGTATGCCATTAAATTTATCGAGATGCAGACAAGGGTTGATGAATCAGGATGGTTAGATGATGTTTGGGCAGAAGGTGGGGCAATTCTTGATTTAGATAAAAAGAAATTAATTTTCTATGGTGGTGAGGATATACTGCACGACATCCCACTAAGGAATCTCTATTTAGAACTTATGAGGAATACTTGGCATGAATGGGAAATCCAATGGGCTTACGAAGGCATAGTAGATTTAGCAACATATGTTGGTTACCCTAAGGAAAAAGTATTAACAAGTTCTGAAGATGATATAAATGATTTAAGTCTAGCACCACCTGAAGAGAAGAACTGGGTTAATACGGTGGCAAGTTTAAAGTTCTCACAAAACGAATTACTTCTGTTTCCGTTATGTGGGGGAATAGACGTTTATTTATCATATGGACCTGATTTGATTAACAAAATAGATAAATCCTATGGTTATAAAAGTATTTCCTTAGATGAATGGTCTAAGGATTTCCCTGTGGGGGGCTTCCATATTGATATCATGTCGAAAAGATTAGAGTTTTGGCATGCTAATGATATTCCAAACATATCTCAAGAACTTCAATCAAAATGGTCTGATTGGGAAGTCATTGAAAATTATAGCAATTACGAAACACAATATAAAAGTACTAATGGACTGCTAAAGTTTCAAGATATCAGTCAACATCAATTATTGGAGGAATTAAAGATTATTCTGTTGAAGGAATCATCGAATCCTTTAGATGCGTTAGAGTACTTTGTAAAAAAAGAATCAGATGCAGGAAGAAAGGTAGAAATAAGCCCTCACGCTTTGAGATATGATAGATATGAATTACCCAAGAATGTTAGAGAAGAGATACTAGACTATGCCATAAATAATTTATAGTTAGCCCCCTCGTCAGCCCAAATAATAGTGATATCTGAAAAGGAAAGGTAAGTGTCAAATGAATCGGCATAATTGTCCCTGTTGTGGTTATCCCACACTAGAAGAAAGACGGGGGTGGGAAATTTGTTGTTTATGTAATTGGGAGGATGATGGACAAGATGACCCCCATGCAGACAAAGTTTGGGGCGGTCCGAATCAAGACTATTCACTTACAGAGGCTAGGGAGAACTTCAAAAAATACTACATCATGTATAGAGATAGACGAAGAATCCTAAAGCAAACGGATAAAGAAATTCAAACAAAGAAAAGTTTAATTAATGCATTTGAAAAACTTACGACCGCAAATAATGAATCTGTTCAACAAATATGGCAGGAAATCGATTCCTTCGAAAAGGTACTAGATGATATTGTTCACGAAAGTACAGAACGCTACAGCAATAACATAGAGAAAAATCAAGGAATCATAAACCTAATTAATTCCGATAACCCTGACACCATAGTAAGAGGCTTGCTTTCCCTAGCAGGTAAATAAAACAAATCGCAGTCATCAAAGTAGATCGGCAAATATAAGTTGTCATTTGGAGATTACGTTAACGAGGAATTATTGCTCAATAAGCAACAATAACGAGGCTATCGTCATAGATCGGTAGCCTCGTTACGTTACGGGGAACGATAGTTTAATATAAAGGGTTCCGCATATTATACATGACTAATATGCGGAACCCTTTATTATGACTGAAATTTATAAATTTAGGTCTTAATAAACTGAAATAATAAAGTAGTAGACTGACGACATCGCTAAACTAACTGGCAGAATTGTTTAATTTAACATCCTTCGTTAAATTAAATTTGTATTCGGTCAGGCCAGGACTGTGCACATTAGCAATCCATGAGAAACCGGACATGCTGTTGGATGATAAAATGTAGACATAAAGGAGGCTGCATTTGGAACGTGTAATCTTGATGATGAATGTGCAAGAAAACCAGGGAGGAGAGTCAGTCGCATGGCAAAGATCGTTTTCGCATTGAACCAGTCTTTGGACGGATTCGTCGACCACGACCACACGGCATTTCAGCCCGACCCCGTGCTATTCCGTCATTTCATCGACGACGTGCGCGGCCTAGCGGGCAGCCTGTACGGGCGCCGCATGTACGAGACCATGCGGTATTGGGACGGAGACCATTTTGAATGGGATGCGCCGGAACGGGAATACGCAGCGGCGTGGCAAAGCAAACCGAAGTGGGTGGTGTCGAGGACGTTAAAGTCCGTCGGTCCGAACGCTTCTCTGATCGAGGGCGACCTCGCAGCGGCCATACGTGGGCTGAAGGCTCAGCATGAGGGGGAGATTGAAGTTGCCGGGCCGGAGTTGGCCCACAGTCTAACGGAGCTCGGTCTCGTTGATGAGTATCGACTCTATCTCCATCCAGTCGTGCTGGGTCACGGCAAGCCGTTCTTCGCCGGTCCGCGGCCGCCGCTGCGCCTCGTGGCAAGCGATCGAATTGGCGAGAAGGTGATCAGGTTGACCTACGTTCCAGCTTAGTTGTGCGGTTGACCCAGCGGCCTAAAGGGCACGTTACTTTAATAGGGATTCTCCGGCTGTAGCGGCAGTCAGAGGATCCCTTATTCTTTAAAATTTGTTCAGTTATGCGAAATGACATANAAAACTTTACTTTAACAGAAAGTTGCAGTTTGCCACGGCAGCTGCTCTTTATGGTTATTAAGCAAAAGGGCAGCTTTGTCATGTTAAAAAATAGCCTATTATGGTAAAATTGGGGAAAATATTGAAAGGGAATAGACATGGATAAAATCACCTTAGTAAATGAGATTTTTAAAGCGGCACATTTTGTAGGTATGAGCATTAAGGGTCAATTCATTGAATTTATGGTAAGGTCTGAAGTTCTCATATTTGGTGACTTTGTGGCAAAGAGCGGTAGGAAGACTCCATACATGATAAACACAGGAAACTTTCAAACTGCGAAACAACTTTTTACATTAGGAGAATACTATGCTGATAGTATACATTCAAATCCCAATATATCAGCCAATGTTCTTTTCGGACCAGCTTATAAGGGAATTCCTTTATCGGTTGCTACATCTATTGCTTTATATAACAAATATGACAAAGATATATCGGTTTGTTTTAATAGGAAAGAGAAGAAGGATCACGGTGAAGGTGGGGTAATCATTGGATATACCCCAAAAGTTAACGATCGTATAGCAATTATTGAAGATGTAATAACCGCTGGTACTGCTGTCCGGGAAAGTATTGGGATACTCCAGAGTATTGCAAATGTAAGTATCTCTAATTTAATCGTTTCAGTTGACCGATTAGAGAGGGGACTTAGCAATAAAACAACGCTCCAAGAACTGAAAGATGACTACGGTATAGAAACCAATGCCATTGTAACTATTGAAGATATCCTTACATACCTATATAATCGTGAAATTGATGGGAAAATTGTTATTGATAAGGTTATAAAAAATAAGATTGAAGATTATCTAAACCTTTATGGTGTTAGGTAATAAACAGCTAGTTCTTAGTTGGTCATTATGCTCCCATGAAAATTAAATTGGCTCAAAACCAGTAAAAGAGCATAAGAAAACAGACCCAGCATTAAACTTTTTAAAAAAAGGCTGAGCCACGTGAGTAATCATATAAGTTGGAGCAAACGATTACTGACAACAAGTAAAGGCCAGGCTGGTGCAACAACCAAAAAAGGATTAATCTCCCATAAGTGCTACCCATATCGGGTGCGACATTCTGTGATGCACCGTGGTGGTCGGAGTCAGACTAACGGTTGGGCTCTATGGCACCATAGCTTATCGACCTTCTTCGCCAGCCCTACAAGCAGTATAGACTGGGGAATCCATTTTCATCCTCTGTGGTGCAGCGCTGATATTGCGCTGCATGAATGGCTAACGGGTACGATAGTTCAATAAATAGCGGCAATCTAGGACTTGCGCGCCTAGCCAAGCTAGGCACAACTTGCCGGTGAAAGTCCGGTCGGAGTAAAGGCCAAGCTGCTCCGTAGCTAACAGACGGCTTGGAAGAGAG
>NZ_JBHTGY010000024.1:0-53605 GCF_042676305.1 Paenibacillus sp. GCM10027630
CGACGAGGTTGATAGGTTCGGGGTGGAAGTGCCGCAAGGTATGGAGCTGACGAATACTAATCGGTCGAGGGCTTATCCATAAATATCTGCGATGTGTAACATCGTTAGAACAAAGCGTTGCTCGACGCTGCTTGTTTCGGATCTAGTTTTCAGGGTGCAAGCCGCCTTGAATGGAAGTCAATGATGCTTCTTGGCAGAAGCATTCAACAAATTAGTTTTGCGCAAGCAAAACACCATCGTTTGGTGATGATGGCGGAGGGGAACCACGCGTTCCCATCTCGAACACGACCGTTAAGCCCTCCAGCGCCAATGGTACTTAGACCGCAGGGTCTTGGGAGAGTAGGACGTTGCCAAGCAAATTAAAGAAGCAGTCGATCTTATACAGATCGACTGCTTTTTGCATTTAATTAAATTTACTTCGATATGGACATTGAATGGAAATATTGTTTCACAAATGTATTTACAAAATGAAATATTATTTTATAATAAGATTAAGAAGTCGGAGTAAATTATTTCAAGAAGAGAGAGAAAGTGGGTGTTGTATGATTAATGGTGGGCTCGTCAGCATCCAGGAGGCACTCCATAGCTTAAAGCCGACAGAACGCAAGGTTGCCCAGTACATACTGGAGCATCCGGAGAAGGTAATGAATGCGTCGGTACAGAAGCTTTCAGAACTTGCCGGGGTTAGCGAAGCGACAATTGTACGGTTAGCACGTTCTCTTCATCTGAAGGGATTTCAAGAGCTTAAGCTGCGTATCGCAGGAGACCTGGCTAAATCTTCTCACAACATAACGAAATCATATCAGGAAATTCAAATTGACGGCTCGATCCCCGCTTTAATTCAATCGGTTTCACACAACAATGTTTTATCGATCCAAGATACCATGTCGGTGCTTTCGGAGCAAGATGTTGAAAAAGCAATTGATTGCCTAAGCAAAGCTAGAAGGGTGTATGTGTTCGGCGTTGGCGCTTCCTCAGTTATTGCGCAGGATTTCAAGCAAAAGCTATCCCGCATTAACAGATGGTGCGAAGCGGCGCCTGATTTTGACTCTCAAGCAACACTCGCTGCGAACATGACGGATGAGGATGTAGCTTTTGGCATCTCTTATTCAGGACAAACGGAGAATATTATTCAAACGCTCAAAATAGCCAAAGAAAGCGGAGCAACCATCATTTCATTAACGAAATTTGGGAGCAATCCCGTTGAGGAAGCTGCTGACATTCGATTATTCACAAGCTCTTTGGAGCAAAGCATTAGAAGTGGTGCGATGGCGTCGCGGATAGCGCAGTTGAATGTTATTGATATTTTGTACGTGGGAATCGCGAGCCGCACTTATGAAGAAAGTATCATGGCTTTAGATAAAACCCGAAATGCAGTAAAGGGCTCCAAACGAAATAGCTAAGCCTCTTAATTGATTGGGGTACAGGACATACAAGTGCCCGCCGACTCCTAAGGCTGTAGTAAAAATGTCGGACTCTTAGAAAATCAAGCTATTTATTCCTCATTGATGAGGTCTAAATATAGTAAAAAAGCAAGCGCTTACAGGTTTGATTATGCTAGCAAAACTCTAAGGAGGGTCAACGAGTATGAAACGTTTGGTTCAACTTTCTCTGGTATCGGTAGTAGCAATGAGTATGGTAGTAGGATGCAGTAAAACCGACCAACCAAGTCCACAAGGGACAGCACCGGCACCAGCAGCGCCTAAAGATACCAAAGCAGTAGAGCAGCCGCAGCAAAAGGTGAAGCTGACAATGGGCAGCTGGAGGACCGAGGATAAGGAAGCTTACGAGAAAATTATTAAAGAGTACCAGAAGAAAAACCCTAACGTGGAAATCGAATTCAAACCAACTAAAAACACCGAGTACAATACGGTATTAAATACGGCTCTGCAAACCGGAGGCGGTCCCGATATTATTCATCTTCGTCCATACGCTGCGGGTATTGCTTTGGCGGATGCCGGCTACCTTGAGCCGTTGGATTCAATAAAGGGCTTGGAGGTATTGTCCAAGGAAACATTGTCTGCAGCAACCGGCAAAGATGGTAAAGTCTACGGTGTGCCAACGGTATTCAGCTCAACGCAAATTTTTTACAATAAAAAGCTGTTCAAAAAGTTTAACATCCAAGAGCCCAAAACTTGGGATGAGCTGACAAAAGCGGCAGATACGCTGAAGCAAAATAAAATTGCTCCTTTTGCTTTTGGCTCCAAGGAAGGCTGGATTATTTCCCTGACACACGGGGCGCTCGGACCTGCAAGTTACGGAGGCAGTGACTTCGTGAAAAAGATAACCGCAGGTCAGACTAATTTTAAAAGCAAAGAGTTCGTAGAATCTCTGAAAGTGATGCAGGGGCTTGCGAAATATTTTCCGGATAACTACGTTGGTCTTTCTATGGATGATATGCGTAACCTATTTGTAACGGAGCAGGCTGGAATGATGGTGATGGGTGACTGGGAAATAGCTGTAATGAAAAAGATGAATCCCGATTTGGATATGGATTTGTTCCCGATTCCTGGGGCTGCGGCAGATAAGGCTTCTGTAACGACATGGGTGGATGGTTCTTTCTCGGTTAATTCCAAGTCAGCTAACAAGAAGGAAGCTTTGAAATTCGTTGAATATATGACGACGAAGGAGTTTGGCACACTGGTTGCCAATGAACTGAAAAAGCCTAGCACCATCCCTGGCATTGAGTCGAATGATGCGATGGTAACGAAAATTGCAAAACTAGCAAACAGCATTTCTACTCCTTATATGTTCGTAGTGCATTTCAGTGCAGGCAACCCGACCACTAAAGTTACATTGGAAACAGCCATGCAAGGAATGTACTTAGGCAAGCAGACACCTGAGCAGGTAGCTGAGGAAGTTCAGAAGAGCGCGGATACATGGTTTAAACCGGTGGCCAAATAAAGTGGAATTAGCTTAGAAAAAAGGCGGCGAGGCGTAATGAGTGAGGTTAATGTACAGATCCATGCATCCAATCACAAGCAGAATAAATTCAACTGGAGAAAAGGGTTTATTCATCTGTTCCCGCTTCCTGCCCTCGCCGTTTATACGCTATTTATCGTATATCCTATCCTTGCGGCATTCAGTTACAGCTTGTTTGATTGGAAGGGATTGCAGAAGGGTGCCTTTATCGGTATCGGCAACTTTGTAAAGCTGTTTACGACAGAGCCGTTTAATGGGCTGTTTTGGAATGCCTTCTGGCATAATTGGTACTACTTCATATTAGAGATGATTGTGCAAAATGGAATAGCCTTTATTTTGGCATATGTCATATTTTCCAAGGTGAAGGGTGCAGAATTGTTTAAAATGGCCTACTTTTTGCCGCGGCTCCTGTCTGTTATCGTTGTAGGATTTTTATGGAAGCTGATGCTTAATCCTAACTTCGGTGCGGTAAATGTGATCCTGAAGCAAGTCGGGCTTGGTGATTGGGCTCGTCCATGGTTAGGGGAACCGGCTACGGCTCTGACGGCAATTATTTTAGCGAACTGCTGGTTCGGGATAGGGTTCTCTGTGTTGATCTTTCTTGCGGGTTTGCAATCGATATCCCAGGAAGTAATTGAAGCGGCAAGGATGGACGGTGTGAAGGGCCTTCGTATGATCCGTTCGATTATTATGCCAATGATGGTGCAATCGCTGATTATTATTACTGTGTTTACGTTTGTTCATGCCTTTGAAGCTTTTGAATTGATTTATGCTATGCAAGGCTCGCAAGGTGAGCCGTATCATGCAACGGACACATTGGCCGTATTTTTCTACCGGACTGCGTTCGGAGGATCAAGTGGAGATGGCGTGGCTATTGGCTTAGGCTCTGCGTTGGCTGTTACATTGTTCTTCATTATTGCAGCATTGTCCGCGATGTTTATGGCATTTGTGAAAAAACGGGATATGGAGTATTAGAAGGGAGAGGATTGCTTGTGAGAGAACATAAGGGATTGCGCATGGGACAATATGTTATCGCGTATTTGTTCGCTGTCATCAGCCTCTACCCGATTTTTCTAATGCTGCTGTCGTCATTGAAAACGAATATTGAGATATTTAAAAACCCGATGGCTCTTCCAAAAATATGGAGTCTCGCCGCGTACCGTAAGCTTTTGGACCAGCTGCCCTATTTTGATTATTTTGGGAACAGTGTCATGGTAAGCGTAGTTTCGGTGGCACTTATCCTTGTTTTTGGCTCGTTGGCATCGTTTTATATCGCAAGGTATAACTTTAAATGGAATTCCGCATTATTCTTTTTTTTCCTTCTTGGGATGATGATTCCTATTAAGCTGGGGATTGTTCCGTTGTTCATGCTAATGAAAACCTTCGGTGTTTTAAATTCAAGTCTATCTTTGATTATGGTGTATGTGGCGATCGGGATTCCGCTGTCGGTGTTGATTTTGACCGGATTTTTCCGTACCTTGCCTAAGGAATTAGAAGAGGCTGCCAAAATTGACGGCTGCTCGGATCTGAGGGTGCTGCTTAGTATTATTACTCCTTTGATGCGTCCGGCGCTTGGCACGGTAATGATTATGAATTTTATTACGGTTTGGAATGATTTTTTCTTTCCCTTGATTTTTATTCAGGATGAGGCCAAGAAGACAATTCCAGTAGGGATGCTCACTTTATTCAGCGAGTATTCGACGGATTGGAGCGTGCTGTTCGCGGGTTTGACGCTGTCTTCGCTTCCGATGATTATTTTGTTCGCGGTGGCTTCCAAACAGTTTATGGAAGGGATGACCGCCGGTGCCGTTAAATAGGATTGAGTTGGAGCAAGAGCAGGAGCAAGAGCAGGAGCGAGGGCGAGAGCAAGAGCAAGGGCGAGAGCAAGGGCAAGGGCAAGGGCAAGGGCAAGGGCAAGAGCAGGAGCAAGGGCAAGAGCAGGAGCAAGGGCGAGGGCAAGAGCAGGAGCAAGGGCGAGAGCAAGAGCAGGAGCAAGGGCGAGAGCAAGGTCAGGAGCGAGGGCAGGAGCGAGAGCAAGGGCAAGAGCGAAGGCGGGAGCAAGGGCAGGAGCGAGGGCGAAAGCAGGAGTGCGAACGTGAAGTTTTAAAGCGGCAAAGGTTTATCGGTGTGGATGGTGGCGGGACAAAGACGGTTTGCATCATCGGTGACGGTTGCGGGAATGTTTTGGCGGTATGCAGCGGGGATTCTAGCAATATTAAATCAAGACCTTGGGATGAAGTGAAACAAATGCTGTGGACGCTCGTGGAGAGCGCTCTTGAATTGTCCAATAGTGATGAATCCCAACTGGTTCACGTCTACCTCGGTTTAGCAGGGGCAGATAGGCCGGAGGATAAGCAGCAGTTTATTGATTTTTTCAAAGGTGAATTCAAGTCGATAGTCCCTGTTACCGTTCAAAATGATGCTATAACTGCCTTAGCTGCGGGAACATGGGGTGAGGCTGGCATTGTATTGATATCTGGTACGGGCTCTATCGGATATGGTTACTTACCTGAAATGAATACTTGTGTACGTGTAGGCGGTTGGGGTTATTTGCTCGGTGATGAAGGAAGCGGCTTTGCTATCGGACAAAAAGCGTTGATGGCCGTAATGAAACAGCATGACGGACGTGGCAGATTTACAGCATTAACGGAGCTTGTTTTAAAGGAGTGGTCCTTACCGGACCCTAACCGGATCATTACTCATGTTTACAGCCAATCGAATGTACGCACAGAGGTCGCCGCTATTTCGAGGCTGGCTGTTGCAGCAGCAAAAGCAGGTGACGAAGTAGCTTGCGGCATTATCGTTGAGGCGGTTGAGCAATTGGGGGAGTTGGCTGTCACCGCAAAATTACGATTGTCTGAGCTTCAGCCTCATTTTGCACTAACTGGACTCCCGCTTGTTTTGAGCGGAGGGTTGTTCTCGGATGATTGGTTTATGTCTTTGCTCCAACAGCATGAGGAAATTCAAAAAAGCGGGTTAGTAATATGTCGATTGGGTCTTCCGCCAGTGGCAGGTTGTTACGTGCTTGCGCTTAAGCAGGCTGAAATTGAGATTACAGAATCAGTGAAACAGCGGATTGGGGCATGGGAGACAAGGAGGGAAGCTTAAGTGAAACACATCACAAGTCAACCCATTACAGAGCAAAGTAATGAGCAAACGACAAATTTGGATAAGCTTAGCGTCTCAGAAATTATTGGAATTATGAATGCGGAAGATCAGTCAGTGGCGTTTTCAGTGCAGCAGGCGCTGCCGGATATTAGCGCGGCGGTTAGCGGCATCGTTGAGAGGATGAAGCGAGGCGGAAGGCTCTTCTATATTGGCGCGGGAACAAGCGGCAGATTGGGGATACTCGATGCATCAGAGTGTCCCCCGACCTTTGGCGTAAACCGGGAGCTGGTGACCGGTATCATAGCAGGCGGCGAAGCGGCGATTATGACGGCGATTGAAAATGCCGAAGATGATGCAGACGCCGGAGCAAGAGACATCGAGGCGGTCATTACAGCCGCCGATGTGGTAGTTGGCATAGCCGCGAGCGGCAATACGCCGTATGTGATCGGCGCGATTAACCGGGCGCGGGAGCTCGGCGCGTTGACAGCGAGCGTGTCCTGCAATGGAGGAGCGAGACTGAGCGAGGCGGCGCAGTATGCCATTGAGGTGCCCGTAGGGCCAGAGGTCGTAACCGGTTCGACCCGGTTGAAGGCCGGCACGGCAACGAAGATGGTGTTGAACATGATCACGACAACGGTGATGATCAAGCTCGGTAAAGTGTACGGAAACCTGATGGTGAACGTACAGGCTACGAATTTGAAGCTGCGCGACCGTGTCGTGCGCATTGTGCAGGATGCTACCGGAGCCGATCAGGTAGCAGCTGCGGCACATGTGGAGCAAGCCGATGGTGATGCGCGGTTAGCGATTCTGATGATTCGATTTGGCATCGGAAAAGGGAAAGCGTTGGAAGCTTTGCAGCAGAGCAAGGATCACTTTGGTGATGCAATAGAGTGGCTAGAGAAGGAAAGCCTGACTTAGTGTTTTACATCTACTTAATAAGCAAGTGGCTTATGTAACTGAATAAACTGTAGTACAAAACAACATCCAAAAGGGATACCGGGTTTATTTCCTGTATTCCTTTTGGATGTTGTTTTAAGTGAAGGCGTGAGAGCAGATGTTCAAGGCTGCTTTTATTCCAGAGGTTACTTGGATTTTCGAGCGGCTGCTGAAGGGAAGGAAATAGATGGAAATCCTCCCGTTAATCTAGCCTGGATATCGTTTGAAAGCAATATAACTGGAAAAAGTACTGCTAATATAGCTGATATGGATGACTTAAGCCCGAATCCTTGGAATTAGCATGAGAAATTCCAGTTATAGGGAGGGGAATGCTATTTTTCGGAATAATTAACATGACATTTTCCTGATAAATGTGTGGAGTTTGCCAAGCTGCCATGCAAAGTCGCCCAAACCCCAAACCCCAAACCCCAAACCCCAAACCCCAAACCCCAAACCCCAAACCCCAAACCCCAAACCCCAAACCCCAAACCGAAGATTAACACACGTTGTATTCTCAGCAGAATGCAGAGATGAGGTCACTTACTCACCCAAGAAACTGCTGTCTCAAAAGGGTGAACCCTAGTTAGTGAACCCTAGTGAGTGAATCCCATAAAATGTGCAAAAGAACCCTCCCATAAAAAATGCACCCCCTAGAATTTCATCGGTTTAACCAAGGGTTATTCCAATGTCTATTCTACGGGGTGCACTCCAACTTCAAAGTGGAATTGAGGGTTCGTTTGCAACCAGCGAAGGGGGCAGTCCCAAAGTGACTTTTTGGGACTGCCCTCTTGACTAACGAATGACGCGTCCCTGGATCCAGACGCGTCCAAGCTCCAGCTGCTCATCGAGCAGCAGCACATCGGCTTGTTTGCCTGGCTGCAGCGCGCCAGTGACCTGATCGATGCCAAGACGGCGCGCAGGGTTGGCGCTCGCCATGCGGCTTGCATGCTCCACGCTGATGCCGGCGTTCTGCACGGCATAGCGGAACGCATCGATCATGGTCAGCGTGCTGCCTGCCAGGCTGTCGCCTTCTTTGAGCCGGGCAACGCCATCCAAGACGACAACGTCGAGGCCGCCGAGCTGGTAGTCGCCGTTGCCGAGACCGGCGGCTGAAATAGCGTCGGTGATGAGCAGGAGGTTGTCAGGTCCCTTCAGCTTCGCGAGCAGACCTATGACAGCCGGATGCACGTGATGGCCATCGGCGATAACCTCTGCCATGATGGCGGGGTTGCTCATCACGGCGCCGACGGTGCCGGGCTCACGATGGTGCAGCGCGCGCATCGCGTTGAAGGAATGCACCGCATGGCTTAATCCATGCTCCACCGCGAGCTGGACCTGCTCGTAAGAGGCATTCGTATGGCCAAGTGCGGCGATAATGCCTTTACTTGCCAGCGCTTCGATGTAGGGGAGAGCCCCTTCGTTTTCCGGGGCCAGCGTTTGCATACGAATTAGTTCGGGAAAACGCTGCGTCCAATCCTCCAGCCAAGCAAGCTGTGGTGCTGTAATGTGCTCGGGGTTTTGTGCCCCAGGCCACTTAGCGCTAATAAAAGGGCCTTCGAGATGAACGCCTAGAAGCTGGGCATAAGGCATCGCAGATTCGCGGTAGTGGCTGACTCTGCTTAACACCTTATCAATATCCGATTTCGGTGCTGTAACGGTGGTCGCCAGCATAACAGAAGTTCCATGCTGAGCATGAAACTGAGTAATGGCATCAAGGCCTGCACTATCGGCATCCATGAAATCATGTCCATAACCGCCGTGCACATGCACATCAATAAAGCCGGGCAGCAGCCAGCCATTACGTCCATCAATTACTTCGGCATGTTCATAAAGTGTAACAGGCGGAACGTTATTGCTATTGTCGCTAAGGCTTCCAATTTCTTCAATAAGCCCATCAACAAGGTGAACCCATCCATGTTCGATCACACCATCTGGAGTAACTACGTTTACATTATAAATATAGGCTGCCTGTTTCCCGCTCATTGAAATAACCTCCCGGCTTCAGAATCCATAAGTACGACGAGATGAGGATGCGTTTGCAGCAGAGAGGCAGGGCAATCTGTTGTAATCGGACCCGTAAGCGCCCGATGGACGATCTCCGCCTTGTCTTCTCCTTTAACTACGAGTAGGATCATCTTGGCCTTCAAAATGGTGCCTACCCCCATGGTCAAAGCGTGGCTCGGCACCTGCTCCATTGAATCAAAAAAGCGTGCATTCGCCTTACGCGTTTCCTCACGCAGCTCAACAATATGGGTTCCGCTAATTAATGCATGATCAGGCTCGTTGAAACCAATATGCCCATTGTGACCTAGGCCAAGCAGCTGCAGATCGATTTGGCCGGCTTGCTCCAGCAGCTTATCATAGTGAGCGCATTCCGCTTGTGCATCGGCCGCATTTCCATCTGGAATGTGTGCCTGGGCGCGTGGGAGATCAACATGATTGAATAAATGTAGGTTCATGTAATTGCGATAGCTCTCCGCATGTTCTTCAGGCAGGCCGACATATTCGTCCAGATTGAAGGTGGTGGTGTCACGAAAGCGGACGACTCCGCGCTGGTAGCTTTTGACGATTTCTTCGTAGATGCCTATAGGTGTGCCGCCGGTAGCTAGACCAAGAACAGCGCGAGGATTTGTTTGAACCAGGCCTGTGATGATGCCTGCTCCTGATTCATGAAGCTTGGCGTGTGTGTCAAAAGTTAAAAGATTCATGGTTGTGCTCCTTATTGTTTTTTGCCAGATCAACTGGCGTCAAAGTACGGCTTATCGGTATTTTTTGACCATTTGGAATGAGTTTTCCAGCCGTGGAACCAAGTCGTGAAATTGCTCGCTAATTAAACCGACGAATAAAATATCAATGATATGCAGCTGTGCGATCCGTGAAGCCATGTCTCCGCGGCGCATCCCTTCCTCCAAGGTGGAGGTGAATAAAGAAATATCCGCAAGCGAGGCCAGCTTGTTGCTGCCGAATTTAGTGAGCGATATTGTAGTTGCGCCATTCTCGGATGCACATTTGAATGCTGCGATGGTTTCGGAGGTTTCACCGGAATATGAAATGCCGATAGCCAGGTCATCCGGAGTTAAATTTGAAGCTGAAGTAACGGCCATATGCGGATCGGAAAAAGTAACGGCACGTTTGCCAATACGAATGAGCTTCTGATAAAAATCCTGGGCTACAAGCCCCGAGGTGGCAACTCCATAAATATCAATTTGTCGCGCTTGCTTCAGAGCATCTATAGCCTTTTCAAGCTGCTTCATGTCGAGAAGGCGGGTTGTATCCGTAATGGACCGCACATGATTGGCTTCCATAGCTTCCACAATTCGGGTGAGCGGGTTGCCTGCCACGATATCCTGATACGATTGCTCGATAGGCTGCTGGGCGAGCTCTGCGGCCAGCTTTACCTTGAACTCCGTATAGCCGGAAAAGTGAAATAACTTGCAGAATCGTGAAATCGTAGCTGTACTGCTGCCGGATTGCTGCGCTAGTTCTGTAATGCCCATTTGGGTGACCTGCTGAGATTGATCCAGAATATAGGCGGCAATTTCTTTCTCCTTGCGATTCATGGTTTCGAGCTGTTCACGGATTGCTGTTAATATTCCTGGCATATTACCCCTCTTAGAAATGAAAATTATTTTCTTGTTGATATAAAATATATGAAAAACATTTGCATCATAGCTCAACTATACAAAATTTGTCTTCTGATATCAACAACTATTGTGCTTGGCAGCAAAAAAACAGGTACCTCCGTTATAATACTGGAGAGTCACCTGTCTGATGTGCTTCTAAAAGTCCCAAATTTACCGCTGTCTCAAGTTATTTTCCCTATACTTGGACGGTGGCATACCTTCGAGCTGTTTAAATATTTTGCTGAAGTAAAAGGGGTCCTCAATCCCAATCTCACGCGCAATTTCTTGTATGGAGAGGCTGCTTTCCACAAGCAGATGCTTGGCTCTTTGGATACGCAGTTGGTGAATGTAGTGGACGATGTTCATTCCAGAGTGCTTTTTAAAAACCTGGCTTACATGCTCGTAGCTGCGGTTCATTTTCTTCTCGATGACTTCCTTGGTCAGGTCTGTTTGGTAAAAATCATGGAAAAAGCTTAGCAGCTGCCTGTATATATGGTAGGAACCGGGCAAAGTTATCGTTTGGAAATTTTGTTCAAGCAGGTCTGTCGAGATGATTTCGAGTATTTTGCAAAGATGCTGGGTAAGCCGGAAACGGAAGTAGCCTACCGGGTGCTTCATTTCTTTATCTAGATCTTCGAAATGATTCAGGATTTTGAATCGTTGGCTGGGCTTGAAGCGGCGTGGAATCAGCAATTGATCCGCATCGCTTGTTGTTGTTGTTCTTAATTCGTTTTTTTCGGCATGTAAAATTTCGTATTCGCTTATCGGTTTTGTCGAGGTGTCTAATTCCTTAAAGGGCGGATCGGGAGAAAACTGAACCCAGAAAAAAGCAGAGGCCCCTTCGGGCTTTCTCCATCCCATATGGCGTTCCCATGGATTCAGCAGAAAGGTTTCTCCGGCTTCCAGAATGAATTTCTCGTTCTCCACCTGCAAATAGACGGGGCCTTCCGATACCATAATCAATTGATAGTAAGGATTGTAGTGATAGGTATAAAATGATTCGTGCACATAATATTGCTTGGCCCATTTGACATCGAACACGGACAACCGTGAAGCTGCGTAATATTTCATTTTATCACCCTGATCTCCTCTGTCGAAAAGTGACTTCATAGTAGCATAGATGAATTCCTTTTGTCATGAGGCTTCGTAAACACCTTGACAAGTCTAGGATAAAAGATTTTATAATCTTAAGATCGTCAATGTTCTTTCTTTACTCATATTGGTAAATTGTTGTTGGGTAACAAAAACAATCAAATGCCATGGAGGATGAAGGATGGGAATCAGCAAGCTAAACGAGAAAGAGTATTACCGGAAGATATACGGAGGGTGGTTAGGGAAAAATATAGGCGGTACTTTGGGCTATCCCGTTGAAGGAAAGATGGAGCTGCTCGATTTGACTTATTATCCTGAATTGTCTGAGGGGCCATTACCTAATGATGATTTGGATCTGCAAATTGTTTGGCTGCATGCTCTGGAGCAATATGGTGCTCGCCTGACCGCAGCAGAGCTTGGACAAGAATGGATGGAGCATGTATTTTTTCCGTTTGATGAATATGGTTACGGCCTGGCGAATTTACGCAGAGGACTCATTCCTCCTGTAGCAGGCTGGTTTAACAATCCTTTTGCAGATTGCATGGGTTCGCCTATCCGCTCGGAGATCTGGGCGATGATTGCTCCGGGTTGTCCAGGCGTTGCCGCTTATTATGCGTATCAGGATGCGATTGTCGATCATGCCGGAGGTGAGGGTGTATACGGAGAGATGTTTTTTGCGGCCATTGAAAGCGCTGCCTTTTTCGAGTCAGACCGTGACCGGCTCATTCAAATCGGCTTAACCTACATTCCGGAGGAATGCCGTACGGCGAGGGCGGTGAACGCATTGCTGGAGTGGCATAAAGAAGGGAGAACGTGGACAGAAGCGAGAGAACTGATCTTGGAGCATCATGGACATCCCAACTTTACGGATGCTCCGCAAAACATTGCTTTTACCTTATTAGGCTGGCTGTATGGGGAAGATTTTGGCGACGCTATCTTGAAAGCGGTCAATTGCGGATATGATACCGATTGTACAGGAGCGACACTTGGAGCTATTCTTGGGATTATACTTGGACCTGAGAAGCTGCCTGAACGCTGGTTAAAGCCGGTTGGCGACCGGATAGCTGTTAATGCACCAATCAAAGGGTTCCCGATTCCGGAAACGCTGGATCAGCTCACGTCGCGAACTTTGAATATAGGTAAGGAAGTGGCGGCAGTATGGAATATTCCCGTTGAATTCGGGCAGGAGAAATCGACAACGGAGCTCCAGCCTGAGCTGCTCGAATTTTATGATCCACGTTGGCTTTGGAAGTATAGCTTTCAATCGAATCGGTATTTATTGCCGAAAGGTACGAAAAACAATATAGGTCTTGAGCTAATCATAGATTACGGGAATCAGGGACCTTCCATAGGGAAGGGGCAAAGCAAGGATATCGCAGTAACTTTAATCAACCGCTCGATGGAAGCTTGGGAGGGATGGCTAAAGCTTGCTGTGCCTGAAGGCTGGTGCGGGCTCACGGAGGAGAAGCTTGATCTTAAGCCGAATCAAGAAATGTCATGGACGCTGCAAGTAACGGCGAACGAGGAAATGAAGGCTTATTATCCGCTGCAGCTGGAAGTCGTGCGCTGTCATGATAATCAATTCTGGAACTCGGAAACCGTTCCGTTCTATTTGGTCAGCGCTACGCATTGGAAATTAAGCGGACCTGACAACGATGAATGGCAAGAGGCGATTATACCGGGCAACCGAATCGACTTTGCCGAAGCGTTACAGACATCAGAGGCTGGCTTGTATCGGGCGTCAACAACGCTGCATAATCCCGAAAGCAAGCAAATCAGATTAATCACGGCAACGGCAAGTCCGGTAAAAGCTTATTTGAATGGAAAACTGATCATTAACGATGATAATGAAACGGATTGCATGCCTGCCTTTCATCGTGCATTACCCTCCAAGCTGGCGGAAATTAAGCTGCCTGCCGGTGAGCATCTGCTTGAAATCGAAGCGGTGAAGGGGGATGGCCCTCTGGAGCTGTACGTGCTGCCCGTAGCTGTCAAAAATACGAGAACACCGGGTCCTTTTTACTTCTATACGGATGTTTTGTTCACTTAATAGCTTCGGATGTTTTATATCTGGATTGTTGATCGAAGAAAAGGGGAGCGATAATTTTGAAGAAAAGATCAATCGGTATTTTAACGTCATTAACATTAATAACCTCTGCATTGCTGTCAGCTTGCGGAGGAAACGAGGCAGCGCCCGGTACGAACGCCAGCAATCCATCTGCTAAAACGGCGGGTCCCGTCACATTGAATTGGTGGTCCTGGAATCCGGATGAAAACAAAGCGAAAACCTATGTCGACGCATTTAATGCTTCCCAAACCGAAATCAAGGTGAATTACAAGCGCTATGAATTTACAGATTACGTAAAAACGCTGAAGCTGGCCATGATTTCAGTAGATGAAGTAGATATTTTCGGCTTGCAGGCAGGGGCGATGATCAAGGAATATAGCGAATTTACGGAGGATCTGGCGCCTTATGCCAAGAAAGAATGGGGGAATGATTGGCAAAGCCGATTTTATGATCTGGGCTTAAAGCAGTTGATGTCCGGGGAAAAGGCTCCTGCGCTTCCTTGGTTTGTTTCTGCTGCAGGCTATCTGTTTTACAACAACACGATTATGGAAAAGGAAGGGCTTCAGCCTCCCAAAACCTATGCGGAATGGATTGATGTAAGCAAAAAGCTGCAGGCAAAAGGAATTACGCCTTATATTCAGGGCGGCAAGGATGCTTGGCAAAATCTCGATATGTTCATTGCTCTATCCAACGAATTCGATCCTGGTAAAATCTACGCAGCCGAAGAAGGCAAAGCGAAATGGACGGAGCCGGGTCTTGTCAAAGCCGCATCGGTGTGGAAGGAAATGTTCGAGAACGGAATTATGCAGAAAGGCGCTCTAGGCAGCGGCTTCTACCCGGATTCGTATGATAAATTCAACAAAGGTGAGGCGGCTATGACGCTGCTTGGAACCTGGAATGACAACCGGATGACCAAAACTATTCTGCAAACGCATCGGCAGAAATACGGTGTAACGGTTGATTATGAATTTATACCTGCTCCTTTTCCTGATATGAACGGAGACGGAAAACCCGGCAAGCTCTTCGGAGGTCCGGACGTTGCCTTGGCGATAAATAAAAACAGCAAAAAGAAGGATGCTGCGTGGAAATTTATGAAATGGCTGGAGTCTGAAGATGGACAGAAAATTAATGCTAAATATTTGATGATGCCGGCGATTAAAGGGATAGACGTTGATGACAGCGATGTCCTTACACAAAGACAGAAGGA
This sequence comes from Paenibacillus sp. GCM10027630, assembly GCF_042676305.1. Lineage (NCBI taxonomy): Bacteria > Bacillati > Bacillota > Bacilli > Caryophanales > Paenibacillaceae > Paenibacillus > Paenibacillus sp. GCM10027630. The sequence continues at coordinate 14,957 of NZ_JBHTGY010000024.1, forward strand.
TAACATGAAACAGCAAATGAAGGATTTGGAAAACAGCTTGGGCAGGAGAGAGCTGATTTATCCGGAAGTGAAATCAGCGCTTGGAGATGCTCTGCAGATGATCGCTACCGGCAAAACTTCGCCTGAAGATGGAATGAAATACGTACAGGCAGCCTCGGAGAAAACAAGCCGTTAACCGGTTTACTCTCGCAAAAATCCGCTTTAGGGCGGATTTTTGTGAGAAACAGTATGTTGTAGGGGGATTTGACAAGATGAATCTAAAGCTGCACCGAAGGATAAATGTTTTGTATATACTGCCGATTTTTTTGTTTCTGGGCGTGTTTATTTACTATTCTTTATTCGATACCTTTCTCACAAGCTTGTACAAATGGAACGGAATCAGCAAAGACAAGACATTTATCGGATTAGACAATTACGTACAGTTATTCACAGATCCGATTTTTTATCAGGCTATCCGCAATACGTTTGTATATATGGTTCTAACCATTGTAGTCCAAATGCTTCTTGGACTTTTTATCGCGCTGCTGTTGAAAACGAATGTAAAGCTGAAAGCTTTATATAAAATTGTTTTTTTCCTGCCCGTAGTTTTATCCCATTCGGTTGTATCTTATGTGTTCAGGCATATATACGATGCAAATGACGGGAGTCTTAACCGTGCATTGGAGGCGATAGGTTTTGACGCTTTTGCGTTGTCTTGGCTGGCTGATCCCGATATCGCGCTTTATTCGATCATCGTCATTAATATATGGGCTTGGACGGGATTCAGCTTTGTCATGTATTACGCCGCATTGACTTTAATCGACAAGGAGCTGTATGAAGCAGCCAAAATCGATGGGGCAAGCCCGTTCCGTACTATAGTCAGCATCACGTTTCCGCTGCTGCGGTCGACGCATTTTTCGTTGATCATTCTTGGCGTTATAGGCTCTTTAAAGCAATTTGATTACGTATTTCTGACAACAGGCGGCGGTCCGGGCAGGTCAACGGAATTGCTGTCCACGTACATATATAAAAAGGCCATATTGGAGTATAATGCGGGCTATTCGTCAGCGATGGCTGTTATTTTATTAGTGCTTGCCTTACTCATAACCGTCATCCAATTACGTGCTTACCGCAATCGTTAGTACCGTTTACTTACTTTCATGTTGCTTTCACTAAAGTGAAATTATTAGGAGGATCATATGTTAACGGATTCCAGTAAAAAAACAACGATTATCTCACAGCTGATCCTGACTGTCCTTGCTGTTGTATTCGCTATCCCGTTGATCATCATGCTCATGGTTTCTTTTCAAGGCGAGGGGATTGGCAATTACATAGCTGTATTGACGCATCCCGCGATACCGCGCTTTTTTCTGAACAGCTTGATTGTTTCCGTATGCACGATCGTTCTTGTTTTTTGCATCACATTGCTTGCTGCTTATGCTTTCTCCAAGCTGGAGCTTCCGGCCAAAGGAGCGCTGTTCAATCTCATCCTGATGGGTTTGATGATCCCTTCGGTTGCCTTGATTGTGCCCTTGTTCCTCATTGTAAAAAACTTAGGTCTGTTTAACAATTATTTCTCGTTGATTGGTCCTATCTGTGCATTTACGCTGCCGTTTACGCTACTGCTCTCCAAAAATTTCATGGATGATTTGCCGAACCAGCTGCTGGATGCCGCGCGGATCGACGGCTGCGGATCTTTTAAAGCGTTGTTGTTTATCATTGTGCCTTTATGCAAACCGATGTCCGTGGTTGTTATCATTTGGGGATTTCTCAATTCGTGGAATGAATACTTTCTGGCGCTTGTTTTTATGAGAAAAGAATCGATGCAGACCATAACACAGGCACCACAATTTTTCACGGACACCTACTCGTCGGATACAGGCAAAATTTTTGCTGCACTCGTATTGATCAGTATCCCGGTTGTTGTCCTTTATTTGAGCTTGCAGAAATATTTCGAGGACGGGATGACTACAGGTTCTATTAAATAAGAAAAGCTATTTTTAAATCAGAAAGCGGGGATAACATTACATGAGAACGATTAGCTATGATACCTACTATGACAAAGTATATGGGGGTTGGATTGGCAAATGTATCGGGGGAAATATTGGCGCCTGCGTGGAAAATAACAAACATTTGATGGATTTGCAGGAGGAGGAGGTGTTTCCGGAGGAAATACCTCCTAACGACGATTTGGACCTCCAGCTGCTGTGGCTGCAAGTATTAGAGCATACTGGGGTGCACCTAACCGGAAAGGACTTAGCAGAGGCATGGCTTCAATATTGCTGGTATCCGTTCAACGAGTACGGCTATTTTTTGCATAACTATCAAAGGTATATTCATCCTCCGGTTTCCGGCTCGTTTAATAACCATTATTTCGCAGAGTCGATGGGCTCGCCCATCCGCTCGGAAATATGGGGAATGATCTCGGTAGGCAATGCGGAGCTGGCTAAAGCTTATGCTTACGAGGATGCGACGCTGGATCATGAGAAGGAATCCGTCTGGGGCGAGCAGATGCTGGCGGCTATGGAAGCGGAAGCTTTCTTCGAGGATAATATGGACCGTCTCATTGAAGCGGGGCTTACGCATATTCCTTCTGACAGCGGGCTTTACCGATGCATCAGATACATTCAACAGCTGCACAATGAGCAAGTGGAATGGACAACAGCAAGGCAGCGGATGCTCGAGCAGTTCGGACATCCGGACGCTTCCAAAGCGGTGCAAAATATAGGGATTACCGTTCTTGCTCTCTTGTACGGCGAGGGTGACTTTGCCCAAACGCAGATGATCAGTCTCAACTGCGGCTATGATACGGATTGCACCTGCGCGACGGCAGGGGCCATTTTCGGTATTATGCACGGGGCGTCGCAGCTGCCTGAGCTGTGGAAAAACCAAGCGAAAGACACGTTTACCGTAGGCATTGATGTCGTAAGGCCTTCATCGCTTATTTCTGATTTGGCGACAGATACATGCCGGGTTGGCGTTGCCTTGACGCGGTCCTTAAATTCCGTAGTGTCCATACAGGATGTCCCTGCCGATCTTGGAGTTGAACGAATACCTGTTGCAAGAAAGCACAAAGAAATCGCTATCGATGTTGATTATTTAGGAGTGCCTGCCGTTGGCTTCGGGGAAACCAAGCAAGTAGCCTTGACTGTTACTAATAATACAGATGGGACTACGCGCGGGAAATTGCTGTTGTCTGTTCCCGAGGGATTTGAGATTAGCCCGCAGGAGGTTCAGCTTACTATTGGTGCAGGAGATAGCTTCGTTCAGGCGGTGTACATCCATGTTACGGAAACGGAGAAAGTCATTCCCGCTGGAATTACGGTTAGCGCCGTTTATGAATCCGGTGGAAGGGAGGCTGGGAGAGCTCAATTCGGTCTGGCAGGCTCGCAATCGTATTATGTGATGGGGCCTTTCTGGGATTTGTACGATACGAAGGAGCATGATAGCTGTCCGTTCTACGATCCTGTCCACAACAGAAAGTCGCGTCCGAGAGGTCCGGCGAGCTTTAACAATTATGTAAACCTGGAGAAGGCTTATATAAATGAAGCTTCTTTTGAACAATTGCCGGCCGGAGGAGCTCATTTTAATTCCCCGGAGCACAAAATCAACCTTGAGGATTGGTTCGGTATGGAGGGGCCAGCTTGCTTTTATCTGATTCAAGATATCGATTCATTGGAAGAACTGGATGTCAGAATCATGATAGGGAATAATAACGGGTTTAAATTATGGGTTAATGATGAGCTTGCTGCACAAAGCAGTGAAGCTTGCTTCTGGATGCCGTATAATCATGATATTGCGGTTCGTTTGCGCCAAGGAAGAAACCGGATTGTTTCGAAGCTGGTCCGCGTAGGAGAGAAGCTGGATTACAGCTTCGGCATTGCGGAATCGGTGCCGCACAGTCCGAGACATTTCAGCTGGGTTAACGGCTTGAGCAGTATCGTAATTACCCCTTAAGGAGGTGGAGTACCCGATGCGTATTGATTCCCATCAGCACTATTGGATAACAGAGCGCGGAGATTATGGGTGGTTAACGCCGGATAAAGGCATTTTGTTTGCTGATTATTTGCCTGAGCAGTTGGATGAGCAGCTGCAGCGTTATGGATTTGAGCGCACGATTGTTGTGCAGGCGGCGCCGACGATGGAAGAGACGGAGTTCATGCTTTCCTTATATGAGAAGTATGACAGCATAGCTGGAGTTGTCGGATGGCTTGATCTGGATTCGCCCGATTTTGCGAATCATTATACAAGGTTCCGCCAGCATAAAGGTTTTGTCGGCTTTCGGCCGATGATTCAGGACCTGCCTGATCCGTGGATTTTAAGAAAGACGGTTATGGATAATCTGAAGCTTGTTGTGAAAGATGAGTTTCCTATTGATTTGCAGCTAAGACCACGTCATCTTCCCTATATGCTGGAAGCTCTCCGAGCTTACCCTACTTTGACAGCGGTAGTGGATCATGCGGCTAAGCCATTTATAGCAGAAGGTATTCTGGAGCCTTGGAAATCCCACATGACAGAGCTGGCTGCTTACCCGAATGTAATGTGCAAGCTATCCGGTCTGGTTACCGAAGCGGATCAAGCGGGGTGGAAGCATGAGGATCTGGCTCCCTATGTGGAGCATATGGTTCAAGTGTTCGGTACACAACGCATCATGTTTGGAAGCGATTGGCCGGTATGCTTGACCACCTGCAGCTACGGTGAGGTGTATGAGGCTTTACAGAAGGCACTGCCGAGGGAGCTTTCGGCGGAAGAGGATGAGGCCATTTATGGTGGCAACGCAAGCAGGTTTTATAAGCTTTAAACTAGTTGGAGCTTAGTCAAAAAAAACGCCAAACCTCTGATCATGAGGCTTGGCGTTTTTCTTAAGAAATAAGGGTTAGCTGGAATGATTTTGGTAAGAACTCGAGAAGCATCACGTAGTCTCAACAAGACGTCGGGCGGGAGGAACAGGGATGCGCTATTTGGATATGCACACGTAAACATTCAAGTGAAACGGAAGTACGATCACTTATTTGCTTGAAATAAGGGCAATTCGGCAGCTTTTAGACGAAATAACGGATCGTAGTTCCGTGGAATGATGAATTCGAAGGAATGTAAGACAAATAGAGGAATGACGTTCCGTAAGAGGAAATTATGAGCTAGAGGGTTGCACATGCACACAAGAAAACCGCCAGGAAACAAGTTTCCCTGACGGTTTTCTTTAAGAGACGAGAAAGTATAAGTTTGAGGGGTTACCTTTGAAGCTCGTGTTTCCACCGCTGCAAGCCTATAATTCGAGGGAACACGAGCTTCAACAGCGGCCAGAATACCACATCATTCCACCCCACGCACAAACGTAAAGGGTACAGCAAGGACGCCGCAAGGCGGTTTTCTTATAATAACAGACTTTATAAGTTTTCAGCGGAGCTAAAGAAGTCTGATATTGCAAGAAAAGCTACAATAAATACACGAATGTATCTTCCTTGAAAGGGCTCCGATCAGAAGTTTTTCTTATAATAACAGACTTTATAAGCTTTCAGCGGAGCGGAACAAGTCTGTTATTGCAAGAAAAGCTGCCTCTTAGACACGAATGTTTCTTCATCGAGAGGGCTTCGAATAGAAGCTTTTCTTACTACAGCTCTAGCTGTGAAACTTACTTTCTTGCATTGAAGCGATCGAAGGCAGCCTGATAAATCTTGTTGGCATCGTCAATGCCCATACTCTTCAGCCTTTTTTGGAATTCATCAATTTTGCTTACCGGATCGGCGCCCATAATAATTCTAAGAACGGTTTCTTGCTTATACGTATTGATGTCGCTCATAATCGAGCCCAGCTTGGAGCTCTCATCGGTCGTTAAGCTAAGCGATGTTGTCGTATTCAAGGAAGTATCCGCGCTTGCGAAGGTTTTAATAGAGTCCTGCTGCTCTGGGAACGGCAAGGATATTTGACTCCAAGCGTCGTATTCCATCACTTTTGTATGTCCAAATACAGGTGTTGCGTAGCGGTAAATGGCTTGCTGAGGTGATTTGCCATCTTTACTTTTCATAATATCTTCTGAAAAGGATTTCTTGCCATCTTTAACTACATAGCTTTTGCCTTCCACACCCCAGTTCAGAAGAGCCTGACCTTCATCTGAGTACATGTAGTCAATGAGCCTAACGATTTCTTTAGGGTATTTGGAGCTCTTGGTAATGATAGCCGAAAGGCCGACCTTTTGAATAGTGGATGCCGAATAGTTATAAGCTTTGCCGCCTGGGCCGATTGGAGGCTTAACCCCGATTAATGAAAAGTTTGGATTTTTGGTTCTGGCGGCTGTGGTCGTGTTGCCGATGATAGATCCAAGCGAGCCATAAGTGGTACCGACCAATTCATTCTGCAGCTTTGTTGTTAAACCCTTAGCATCCGTAGAAGCGAATTCGGAATCGATCAGTCCTTCTTTGTACCAGGAAGCCATTGTTGTCAAGAAGTCCTTGTATTGTGGCTGCATAGGCCCGTAAAGCAGCTTTCCGCTTGCAGGGTCTTTATAAAATCCATCCAAAATCCCCCAAGCAGCGGTGAATTCGGACATTCCGCTTCCGACACCCCCAAGCGCTGTGCCACTTGGACTTTTGGCAATGCTATAAGGGATCTCATCGGCTTTACCATTGCCATTCGGATCTTTTTCTTTAAAAGCTTTTAATACAGTGTGCCATTCGTCAATCGTAGTAGGCGGTTTCAAACCAAGCTTATCGAGCCAGTCCTTGCGGGTAATCAGACCGTTATAGCTTGTTCTCATCGGATCGGGATCCAATTGGAAGAAAGCTGGGTACGTTCCATCATCCAGAGTAACGAACTTTTTTAAATCCGGGTATTTATCGATTGTTTTTTTGTAGTTAACGGCATACTTGTCCATATAATCGTTCAGCTTGATCGCAATACCATCATTAATTAGTCCTGTTAAGCCTCTAGGAACCGTTCCCCAATCCCAGAATACAACATCCGGATAATCGCCTGAAGCCAGCATAACATTCAATGCATCGGGAGTATTGGGTGGATGCACAAATTCAATATGAATTCCCGTCTTTTTTTCCAACTCTTTAAACGCTTCCATTTCTCCCATGCTTTTCAATTCAGTTTCCACGTAATTTCGTTGATACCATTTGATTGTGATCGGTTTTTGCGTGATAGGCATCGTTAAGGTTTCAGGAGCGCCCTTATCCGGTGCCGCAGGTGTATTGGCTGCTTCTTTGCCGCTGCTGGAGCAGCCGGCCAGTGCACCGCCCAGTAGAACGGAAGCCAATAGTGAGCTAACTAATTTATTTACTTTCATGAAAATTTCCCCCTACACTTTTTAGTTTATATTCCCGAATGGAAGTAATTGTGGCTTAGCCTTTGATGGCGCCGATCATAACGCCTTTGGCAAAATACTTTTGCAGAAAAGGATATACAAGCAGCACCGGGATAGTTGCAACCATAATGGTCGTATATTTGATGACCTCGCTCATGTCCTGACCTTTTTGGTCAACTCCAAGGGATACCATCATGTCATCGGTGCTGTTGCCGATCAATATATTTCGGAGAACAAGCTGCAAAGGAAATAGCTCCGACTTGTTCAAGTAAATAGATGCATTAAACCATGCATTCCAATGTCCAACGCCGTAGTACAATATCATTACTGAAATAACCGGCATGGATAGCGGGATAATAATTTTGAGTAAAATAACCCAATCTCCAGCACCGTCAAGCTTCGCAGATTCCTCCAGGCTCTCCGGGATCGATTGAAAATAAGTTCTCATAATAATGAGATTCATCGTACTGATCAAGCCTGGTAAAACAATGGCGCCCATTGTATTTAAAAGTCCCAAGCCCTTTATCATAAGATAGGTTGGAATCAAGCCCCCGCTAAAAAACATTGTAAATACGACGAACATCATAACATGGTTTCGCAGCATAACTCCTCTGCGGGAAAGCGCATACGCCATTAATGACGTCACAATGATATTTAGCGTAGTTCCTACCACTACATAGATTAGAGTGTTCTTGTAGCCGGTTAGGATCAAATTATTGCTGAGCACAAGCTTGTATGCTTCCCATTGGAAGCCGCGTGGAAACAACAGTAAACCGCTGTGGCCTGCAAGCTCTGAAGGGCTGCTAATGGAAGCGAAAGCTACGTGCAAAAATGGATATAATGTGGCAATGGTCAGTAAACCTAGAAGGATGACATTCGTTGTATCAAAAAGAGTCTCGCCTATGTTTCGTTTCACATGTTTCACTCCTTACCATAAGCTCGAATCCGAATATTTCCGGCTTAATTTATTGGCCCCAATCAGCAGGATAAAATTAATGAGGGAGTTGAATAACCCGATCGCTGCACTGTAGCTGTAATTGGCATCAACTATCCCTTTTCGAAAAACAAAGGAAGATATGACATCAGCTGTTGCGTAAGTGGAAGGGTTATACAGCAGGATGACCTTCTCGAATCCCACATCCATCATATGACCGATTCTCAGTATGAGCAAAATGATAATGGTCGGCATAATGCCTGGCAGCGTAACGCTCAGCATCTGCCTGAAGCGGCCTGCACCATCGATATTCGCTGCATCGTACTGTTCCTGATCGATTCCTGACAAGGCCGCTAAATAAATAATCGAACCCCACCCGATCTCCTGCCAAATGCCGGAGCTGACAAAAATCGTACGAAACAGATCTTCATTCATCAGCAAATTTGCCCGGGTACCGCCAAACCATTCGATGATATCGTTGATCAATCCGTTTTTGGAAGTGAAATCGACAATCAAACCGGATATAACCATTACAGATACGAAGTGAGGTAAATAAGTTAACGTTTGAACCGTTCTTTTAAACCACAGCTTCCGTACCTCATTCAATAACAAAGCCAAAATGATCGGTGCGGGGAAACCAAATAATAAGGAATAGAAATTAATTAATAGGGTGTTTTTAATGATTCGCAAAAAATAATAGCTGTTGAAAAAGTCTTGAAAATGTTTGAAGCCTATCCAGGAGCTTCCCCATATGCCGGCCACCGGTGTGAAGTTCTTAAATGCAATCGTAGCACCATACATGGGAATATAATGAAATACGATATAATACACAATCCCGGGAAGCATCATCAGATAAATGTATTTATTCTTCAGAAGATCCTTGCCGAGTACTTGAAGCTTGGTGGGCTCAGCACGCCGCTGTTTGAATACTTCCGTGGTTGCTTCCTTGCGGGTTGCCTCCATAACCTCTACCTCCATTCCTTATCTATCGCTGCATGAGGCTTATCATAAAGAAATCGCAGGATTCGGTAAAGAAACAATACTTCCAGGCATTGATTATATTTGCGGAAAGCGATTATATTATTTTCATTATCATTTCTTATGGTCCGTTGAAGTGTTTTTTTCCCTGTATTCACCGGGTGTCATGCCGACGTACTTCTTGAAATTCCTAATTAATACTACATTATTGGAATAGCCTACTAGGGCTGCGATTTCTTGGAGGGATATCGATTGCTCCACTAAAATCTTTTTGGCGGCTTCTACTCTCAGCTTGTTTACATAATTCAGAAAGTTTTCTCCGCTCTGTTCTTTGAAAAAACCGGATAAATACGTAGAGCTCAGGTTGAAAACACCTGCTACTTTCGTCAGGCTGAGATCGGGATCGGTATAATTTTCCTGTAAATAAGAGGTGATACGATCCTCCAGATGGTGGCTGTGCTTCTTTTTATCCTCCTGGATGTGCTCGCAAATTTGCTCGTAAATCCATAAAAGTGTTCCCTGCATCTCTTGGATGGTACGACTGGAAATAAGCAGCTCGTAGGGCTGCGGACCGCCCGCAAAAATCTTTTCGTAGTCCATAACCGAAGAGTTGAGTACCTTTATGGATGTCCCCATCATGTCGAAGAAAAGACAGCGGGCCATTTCCAAAGGCAATTGACCGGATATAAAATTCATTTCATAAACATCATTCATGATTTCACGAACTTTTTTAAGATCACCGTGTTTAATGCTGCTTATGAGCAGCTCCTCCGTCTGGATCGGGTATACATAGGTTTGCGGCTTATGCAGGGCTTTAATTTCATCAAAGGTTATGATGCTGCTATATCCTCTAATGATTTGATATTCCATCGCGCGGAAAGCCTCCAGATAGGAGTGATAAATGCCTTCCAGCTCATCATGTATGCCGCCGATACTAATCGTAATCGTGTTATTAAACTTGGCTCGAATAAATTCCAATGCTTTTACAGCGACATCATGTAAATTTTGGCGGTCGGCTTCGCTCTCATCAGCTAAGTTGATCAACAGCGCCACGCGGTCGACATCCAAGTCTACGGCATAGGAGGGCCCGACCTCTCTGCCCAAATGTTCGAGCACATTGCTGATTACAAATTTGGATAAGTTGCGTTCCTTAAGCTTACTTTCGTGGTATTGATCCACATGCACAACAATGACGCTGAAATAAGGAGCGTTAAATTGTATGCCGATATCTTCGAAGGAGTTTTCCTCGGCTGAAATGCTGCCCTTCATTAAGGTTAAAAGCATGTTGGAGCGCATGACAGGCATTTGCCTCTGCATAGCTTGCAGGAAGTTTTCTTTTTCCTTAAAAGCGGTGTCGGCAACCCATTCAATTTGCTGAAGCTCGTTAGCTGCATCGGTAGGCGCTGATCTCATTTTTGCCAGGAACCCGTCAGCCAATTTTTTGATCGGCCTGTACTTTCCTTTGGCGAGGATAAATGCCAGGACAATTCCAGCGGTAATTAAACCAATCGTAACTAAGATGACCAGGTCGGTAATTCGTTTTAGATCATTTTTTAAAAATTCAACAGATGTGATCGATACATATTGCCTGTCACGGTAAGATGAGTGAATACTGGATACAAGAAAAGACTGGTTGTTCACGTGAATACGAGAGCTTTGATGGCTGACCAACTGCTCGTTAGACATGGCGGATAACAGTGAATGATCCCCGAGTCCAAATATAGTGCTGCCGGAACGATCCAGAACATAGAGGTTGCCTAACGCTGAAGGCCCGTCCGAGAGAAGTGCTTCCACTTTCTTGGCATCAATGGTTACGACGATAGTTGCCACCGGCTGCTTGATGGAACCTTGATATACGGATTGCAGCAGACAGATGACTTGGTTAGGATCAGATGCATCGCTTAATGTGACTTGAGCTGCTCGATATTCCAGGTTGTGATTTTGATTGATTGAATATTTCCAGTCATCGAAGCCCCAGTCCGCATACCGATAAACATATTTATAGAAGTCAGGAACTGTCGATTTAGCGGTTTCCGTTATTACAGAGCCTGATTTTGGAAAATATATATAAATGCCATGAATGAAGCTGTTAGTTTTCTTATAGCTGGCTAAGCTTTCGATCAACTTGCTCATATTGTATTTATCAACTGCATCCATATTTTCCGATACATTAATAAATCGCTGAACCTGGGTATCCAATGAAAGATTAATCGTCATTTCCTCTATAGTTTGCAGACGGTCATCCAAAACCCGTTGGGATTGTTTGAGTAAGGATAAGTTGTACATTTCGGTTTCTTTATTGATCAAATTGGAATATTGAAAATAACTGAAGGTTTCAATCAACAGTGGAATAATGAGCATGAGCAAATATGAAAATAAAATACTTGAATACATGGTACGTCGATTAAACCATTTGTTTAATATGTTCATCTCTAACTACCTCGCTTGCTGGTTTACTTGATTAAAATCTTAAAGACCAACCCCTTTGTATGATTCAGGAGTTGGTCTTACTTATGAATTAAAACAATTTATGCAACCAGTCGAATTTCATATATGGCGTTTGGAATGGTCATAAACTCATACTTTCCGGACGGCAGCTTCTTCACAGCAACAGGCTGATCTTCACAAGTAATATGAATGTCGACCGGCGTCTGAATCGTGCAGAGTCCGCCTGCAAGAGACTGGATCTCCGCAAGCTCCAGCTGACCATCCTGCCAGCGAAGCGCAACTTCGTATCCGCCGCGTGCCCGCAGTCCGCGGACATACCCGTTAGTCCATGAGGTTGGCACCGCTGGAAGCAAGCGCAAGACCCCTTCGTGGGATTGAAGCAGCATTTCCGCGATACCCGCAGTTGCACCCAAGTTGCCGTCTATTTGGAAAATAAGCGGCGGATGAAGATCGAGCATGTTGTCTGCCGTACTGACACGAAGCAGCTTGGTGATCATTTCATTAGCTCGATCGCCTTCTCCGAATCGTGCCCACAAGCTGATAATCCAGGCGAGACTCCAGCCCGTACCGCCGCCGCCATACTCTAGCCGGCGTTCTAATGCTGCTCTTGCTGCATCGGACCATTTCTCCTCGCGCAGCAGCTGGTGATCCGGGTAAATCCCGAATAGGTGAGAGAGATGGCGATGCCCGGGGTCGACCTCCTCATAGTCTTCGTCCCATTCCTGAAGCTGTCCATATTGCCCGATCTTCGGTTCGGGCAATCGGCTGCCGGCCTCTTTCCATTCGTTTCGCAGCTGCTCATCTATTTGCAGTATAGCGGAAGCTTCTATGCACCGTTCAAAAAGTCCTTTGGCAATCTGGACATCCATCGCCGGATCCATGCAAATCCGACCTGTTTGCCCATTGGGAAGCCGGTAACTATTTTCGGGAGAAACCGAGGGACCGATATGTAGATTCCCTTGCTCATCCTTAATCATAAAGTCCAGAATAAATAGGGCGGCTTCCTTCATTAAAGGATAGCCACGGGCTGCGAGAAATTCCTTGTCCAGGCTATATGTATAATGCTCCCATAAATGATAGCACAACCAAGCCGCTCCCATCTGCCATAATCCAGCCCGTGCAAAGTCGGTCGGTGCAGTATCTCCCCAAAGATCCGTATTGTGATGACACATAAAGCCTCGGGAATTGTACTGTACCCGCGCTGTTTCACGGCCGTTAGGCAGCATGGCATCCAAATGATCGAATAAAGGGAAATGCAGCTCCGAGAGGTTGCAAACCTCCGCAGGCCAGTAATTCATTTGAATATTAATATTGATTGTATATTTCGAATCCCAGGAAGGGACGTAGCTGTCATTCCAGATTCCTTGCAGGTTGGCCGGTATTGTGCCCGGGCGGCTGCTTGCAATTAGCAGATAACGTCCATAGTGGAAAAAGAGCGTCACCAGCCCAATATCCTCTCCGCCATTTCTGACAAAATCGAGACGGTCATCTGTCGCAAGATTATGTAAATCACCACTATTTTTACCGGAAATCGACAGCTCCATTCGGTCAAACCATTGGCGATGCTCTGCAATATGTCGCTCACGCAGTCGGTTAAATGACAGGCTGGCGGCATTTTGCAGCTCCTCCAAGCAGTGATTCCGATACTCTTTATGCCGGTAGTCGGTAGCGACTGTCAAAATGAAAGTGACGGAATCGGCATCCTCTACGTAGATATGGTCTCCGAGCGTCCTGCTGCTTCCTCCTTCATGAACAGCTTTCAATTTTACGTGAAACCGCGTTCCCCATATTCCGCATTGTCCGTCCATGGAGACAGAATCCGTGCTTTCAATTTCCGTAAGCGCATCGAATTTACGGAACAAATTAGCGCCCACGCGGATTTGATTCGGCTGATCGGCCGTTAATCTCACGATCAATGCCTGATCGGCAGCGCTGGCAAATACCTCTCTTGTATACACAATAGTGCCAATGCGGTAGCTCACTTTGACAATACCGGTTTCCAAATCCAGCTCACGGTAATAGTCTGACGCTTCACTTTCGCTATGTCCAGGGAGGACCAGATTAAGCTCCCCCAACGTCTGATAAGGAGGCTGTCTTCGTGACACGCCCATCATGCCCATATCGGCCAAATCATGAGCTTCCTCAAGCTTGCCTTCTATTAGAAGCCTCCGGATTTCTTCGGCTGTGTGCTGAGAATCCGGATTGTTGCGATTTTTTGGCCCTCGCGCCCAAACTGAGTCCTCATTGAGTTGGATAACTTCACGGTTGATTTCGCCATGGACCATTGCGCCGATCCGCCCGTTGCCAAGCGGTAGCGCCTGGAGCCAGCGTTTTGCCGGATTGCGGTAATGCAGCTTGGTCTCTTGATTGTATTGGCTTGAACTCATATTGAATCCCCCTCAATTATGTATAATGGTATGCAAAAATAAACATTTGCGCCAGTCATTCATTCCCATCCATCTGCAATACCTGTTAGTGTATAGAGTTTTACGCCATAGAACAATAAACGATATACGTCTAGATTTATACAAAACTAATATGTTTAGTGATGCTTCCAAGTTTGAGCGGTGAGGAGCTGTGGTTTCTGTGGTAGAGAGCAAGGATCAGGTTAACAAGCTGCAAACTTTTCCATAAGGTTTCATTTACGCTACAATAGTAATAGGACGACAACCGCTTATGAAGAACGGGGGGAACCGGGATGTACCAAAGAGACTATCTGCTGCGAATGATCGAACAATTCAGTGTGGTGATGGGCAAGGTTATTTTTCAGCGGCGAAATCAGCGGTTTACCGAGGCGTTGGAGCTGTTGGCGCAAGCGATGAAACAGCTGTTGGGGCTTAATTCGAAGCTGGTGAGAGCTTTATCTGCCAAAGATTTGATTTCTTTGCTATCCTCGCAAGGATACTTTGATACGGGAAAAGGGCTGCTTCTTAGCGATATGCTGAAGGCAGAAAGCGAAGTACTGCTCGAAAACGGTCAGGAAGCGGATGGCTGGGGATGTCGGTTGAAGTCTTTGGAGCTGCTGCTCGAAATAAACCAACTTCCAGAGGCGCTGGATTACAAGTCGGATATTAAGGAAAGAATGGATGAATTATTGCCGAAGGTACAGCATTATCGGACGTCGTCACGGATTACGGAGCTATTGATGTTTTATCATTCGGAGAACGGGCAGTTGGCAAAAGCGGAGGATATGCTGTTTTTTCTGCTGGAGGACGACCCGGACAATGAAATTTTTCTTGAACAAGGGCTGCAAATGGTTGAAAAATGGCTGGAATATACAGCAGAAGAGCTGTCAGCAGGGAATTTAACGGAAGAAGAAATTCGTGCAATCTATGAGATACTTATTAAATTGAAACAAAATGGAAGCTGGTGGAAGGAATATGACCTTTGATTCAGATGAAATGCGAACCTTTTAACGTGGGATTTCACATATCGTTCGTCTTTTTAGGTTGACATGAGCCTTTGATCACTGGTAAACTAAAAACGTAAAAGTTAACTGTTTTTTTAGCTAAAAATGTCGATGCGTCTCGTATAATGTCGGGGATATGGCCCGTAAGTATCTACCCAGAAACCTTTAATTTTTGGACTACGAGTAGCGTAAACGGAAAGGTCAGCACAATGGTGCTAGGCCTTAGCTTGCGCTTGAGTTTATTCTTGTCGTCCTGTTGATAGGCTGCTTATAGGGATTGTCGATTTTGTTGAAGGGGAAGAATTTAGGAAATACCTTACAAACGACATCTTGTGTTAGGCGTTCTATTTGCCGGGCGTTTTTGTTTTTTTATATAGAGCAAACCATGGAGGTTCGAAATGTCTGTTCTTGTAGGAGTCATTATGGGAAGCAAGTCGGATTGGGAGACCATGAAGCATGCTTGCGACATGTTGGAAGAGTTAGGGGTTCCTTATGAGAAAAAGGTTGTCTCAGCCCACCGCACGCCTGATCTGATGTTTGATTATGCGGCATCGGCGGCTGAACGAGGATTAAAGGTTATTATCGCTGGAGCGGGTGGAGCCGCTCATCTACCCGGTATGGTTGCCGCGAAAACGGAGCTGCCGGTTATTGGTGTTCCTGTCAAAACGTCCACACTCAACGGCTTGGACTCGCTCTTGTCCATTGTGCAGATGCCGGGAGGCATTCCGGTAGCTACTGTAGCGATAGGCCATGCCGGAGCGACCAACGCAGGTTTGTTGGCGGCACAAATCATCGGGGCTTTCGACCCTGCTTTGCAGGAAAAGGTACGTGATCGCCGCGAGCGCACTCGTCAAGCGGTAATCGAAAGCAGCGTGCTGGAATGAGTGACAAGCGGAGTGGCAGTTTGGATGCGGCAAAGGTGATTCGTCCAGGCAGCACCATCGGTGTTTTGGGCGGCGGCCAGCTAGGCCGGATGCTTGCCTTGTCAGGGCGGGCGATGGGCTATCGCTTCGTCACGCTGGACCCGACGCCGGATGCGCCGTGCGGCCAAGTGGCTGACCGGCAAATTACGGCGGCTTACCACGATGTGGAGGCAGCACGGGCGCTCGCAGAGGAGTCGGACGTCATCACGTACGAGTTCGAAAATGTCGACGCCGATGTTACAGAGCTGCTGATGGCAGAGTCTTATGTGCCGCAGGGCAGCAGGCTGCTGTACACGACGCAGCATCGTCTGCGCGAGAAGCGTGCTATTGAAGCCGCTGGCGTGAAGGTGGCGCCATATGCGGAAATCAGCAGCGCATCTGAGCTGCGAGAAGCGGTGATACGCTTCGGCACGCCATGTGTGCTGAAGACCGCAACCGGCGGTTATGACGGCAAAGGGCAGTGGGTTATCCGCTCGCTTGATGAAGTGGAGGAAGCTTACGAAACGTTGAGCCGTGCTAAGACGGAGCTTGTCTTGGAACAGTTCATCCACTTCGAGAAGGAGCTCTCAGTTATTGCGGCTAGAAGTCCGCGAGGTGAAGTGAAAGCTTTCCCGGCAGCGGAAAATATACATGTAAATAATATTTTGCATCTATCTATAGTTCCTGCCCGAACATCAGAGCAAATTCAGCAGGAAGCAGAGCGACTGGCGGTGCAAATCGCCGAATCGATGGGTGTGATCGGGCTGATTGCTGTTGAGCTGTTTTTGACCCGGGAAGGTGAGCTGTTCGTCAACGAGCTGGCGCCGCGGCCGCACAATTCAGGTCACTACACGATGGAGGCCTGCAAAACATCGCAGTTCGAGCAGCATGTGCGAGCGATCTGCAATCTGCCTCTGGGTTCAACAGATCTGCTGACGCCGGTTGTAATGGGCAATGTGCTGGGACAGCATGTCGAGCCTTTGCTGGATTGGATTGTGCAGCCTGAATCCGAGCAGCAAGCGGGTGGTGCAACCGCTAAAGTTCATTTGTACGGCAAGCATGAGGCTAAGCATAACCGCAAGATGGGGCATGTGAACGTATTAGCGGCTTCTGTCGATGAAGCACTGCAATGGATAGAGGCTTCAAACATATGGGAATAGCCCCCACCCAAACCAGTAGCCCCCACCCAAACCCTCCCCGCCGGGAGGGCTCCAAAGGGCAGCCGCCCTCTGGACACCCGCTAGGCTGGGGAAGGAGATTGGCTTAATGCTTCAAAGGGGCTTTGGTGGTGGAAGCGCGTTTGTCGAGGCTGCTCTGGCTTCGCGGAGCGAGCCTCTCCACGCTTACATGCGGGAGGGCGAGGGCAGAAAATCTTCCGTATTAGTGAGATACTTAGAAGTACGACAACAACCAAAAAGCATGAACGGCAAACCTGCGACAAGCCTATAAGGAAAGGCTTGGATGGGTAGAATATAGAAGGAGGATTTTATCAATGATCGATCGTTACAGCAGACCGGAAATGGCGCGTATTTGGACGGAGGAAAACAAATTCAATGCATGGCTGGAGGTTGAATTGCTTTCCTGTGAGGCTTGGGCCGAGCTTGGCGTCATTCCTAAAGAAGATGTGGTGGAGCTGCGCAAGAATGCCGCTTTTGACATCGACCGTATTTACGAAATCGAGCAGGAAACTCGTCATGATGTTATAGCTTTTACCCGTGCAGTTTCTGAAAAAGTGGGCCCTGAGCGCAAATGGGTGCACTACGGATTGACTTCCACTGACGTGGTAGATACGGCACTTGGGTATTTGCTTCGCCAAGCTAATGAAATTTTGGAAAAGGACCTGCTGAACTTCATCGAGATTCTGAAGGATAAAGCAGTTCAGTATAAAGATACACCGATGATGGGCCGTACACATGGCGTCCATGCAGAGCCAACTACATTTGGCTTGAAAATGGCGTTGTGGTGGGAGGAAATGAAGCGTAACCTGGAGCGTTTCCGTTTTGCCGCTGACGGTGTGCAGTATGGAAAAATTTCCGGTGCAGTTGGTACGTACGCGAATATTGATCCGTTTGTTGAAACTTATGTTTGCGAGAAATTAGGAACAAAAGCTGCGCCAATCTCGACTCAAACATTGCAGCGTGACCGTCATGCTGAATATATGGCGACACTGGCTTTGATAGCTACCTCGATGGACAAGTTCGCCACGGAAATCCGCGCGCTGCAAAAGAGCGAATTCCGCGAGGTGGAAGAAGCTTTTGCCAAAGGTCAAAAAGGTTCATCGGCGATGCCTCATAAACGTAACCCGATCGGCTGCGAGAGCATTTCCGGTTTGTCTCGTGTAATCCGTGGCCACATGATCTCAGCTTATGAGAATGTTACGCTATGGCATGAGCGCGATATTTCGCACTCCTCTGTTGAGCGGATCATCCTGCCGGATGCTACCATCCTGCTTAACTATATGCTGAATCGCTTCGGCAACATTGTGAAGAACTTGACGGTGTTCCCGGAAAACATGAAGCGCAACATGCAAAGCACTTACGGCGTGCCTTTCTCAGGTCGCGTTATGACGAAGCTGATCGACAAAGGCTTTAGCCGCGAGCAAGCGTATGATACGGTTCAGCCGCGTGCGATGCAAGCTTGGGAAGAGCAGCGCTCTTTCCGCGATATCGTGGAGAATGCTTCGGTCATCCGCGAGCAATTGAGCCTCGAGGAAATTGAGGACTGCTTTAATCCTAGCTGGCATTTGAAGCATGTGGACACTATCTTCACGCGTTTAGGTCTGAATTAATTAATTCTTTCTTTTTAATATAAAATTCAGTGTTTAAAGTCTGATTAAAGGGGGCTAGTAAAGATACCGGAAAGTTTACGGGACTCTTTTTGAAGCTGTGTTACCGCCACTTAGTCTAATCAAAGTAACACAGCTTCAATGGAGTCTGGAGGTACTTTACTGCTCGCTAATCATCAGGCTTTGAACACTATTCAGGGGAGGACCACGGACAATGGTCTCAACAAAAGCAATATCGAGCGCCGAAGCCTACGTTACAGCGCCTTTGCTCTACAAAGGCAAGGTTCGCGAGCTGTACGATTTGGGAGAGCATTACTTGATCGCAGTAACGGATCGCATCTCGGCTTTTGACTGGGTGCTGTCGCCAGCCGTGCCGGATAAAGGCAATGTGCTCAACAGCTTGAGCGCTTTCTGGTTTAAGCAAACGGCTCATCTGATGCCGAACCATGTGGTACACACCGATGTTGACCAGCTGGGTGACATCGTAACAGACCGCGAGATCATGAAGGACCGCTTCATGGTCACGAAAAAGGCTGAGCGCATCGACATCGAATGCGTGGTGCGCGGCTACATTACTGGCGGCGGATGGCGCCAATACGAAAAAAACGGCGAAGTCAACGGGCATAAGCTGCCGGAAGGCCTTCGCAAAAACGAACGCTTCGCGAAGCCGATCTTCACGCCGGCAGCGAAAAACGATGTCGGCCATGACGAGGATATCTCGATCGAGCGGATGAAAGAGCTGGTTGGCGCTGAATTGACAGAGCAGCTGGAAGCAAAAAGTATCATGCTGTATGAGTTCGCTCGTCAATTTTGTGAGGAGCGCGGCATCATTTTGGCAGATACGAAGTTTGAATTCGGCTTGATTGATGGAGAAATCATTTTGATTGATGAGATTTTTACTCCTGATTCCTCCCGTTTCTGGGCCAAGGAAAACTACGCTTACGATATTGAAATCGACGGTATGGATAAAGAGCCTGTGCGGACATATCTGTCCAGTACGGATTGGGATAAAAACAGCGAGCCGGATCCTTTGCCAGCTGAAGTAGTAGAGGAAACCTCCCGCCGTTACAGAAACATTCTTGAGCGTTTGGTGAAATAAATAGTAATTGGAACAGCAGCCATGATTCGTAAGGTGGCAGTGAGATTTGGACATGTAATTTTTTCTATTTTATATAAAAAAGTTTTAAAAAGCAGGTTAGAGAGATAGGGAATGTGCCGGACAGTTTGCTTGCAAACTTGTTTCTGAAGTTAAGCTTACAGCGTGCATCCCTTCCCTTCTCGGAAAACATTGGCTTTTTTAACTCAATCCCACTCTCTAGGAGGATTCACCTCAATGTTAAAAGCAACCGTTTATGTAACGATCAAACAAAGCGTACTAGATCCGCAAGGAGTTGCGGTACAAGGCGCGCTGCATTCTATGGGTTTTGATGAAGTGGGCAAAGTGCGTGTAGGGAAATATTTGGAGCTTGAGCTTGGTACAAGCGATCGCGCTGAAGCTGAGCAACGTGTGAAAGCAATGTGCGAGAAGCTTTTGGCTAATACCGTTATCGAAGATTACCGTTACGAATTGGTTTAAGACTTGGCAAACGGAATATAAAAGGCAGCAACCAAAGTGAAGGAGGACCATGTGATGAATTTCGCAGTACTGGTGTTTCCAGGCTCCAATTGTGATATTGATTGCTACAAAGCAGTTGAAGAAACGATCGGCCAACCTGTTGAATATGTATGGCATACCGAAACGGATTTATCTAAATATGATGGCATTATCGTTCCCGGAGGTTTCTCTTATGGGGACTACTTGCGCTGCGGCGCAATCGCACGTTTTGCTCCAGTTATGACTGCATTGGTTCAAGCGGCTGAGCAAGGTAAATATATTATCGGCATCTGTAACGGATTCCAAATTTTGCTCGAATCCGGCTTGCTGCCGGGGGCAATGCTGCGTAATGAATCCCTTAAATTCCGTTGTCATGCGGCTATGCTGCAGGTAGAAAATACGAATACGCCATTCACGGCGGAGTACAAGCAAGGTGAACTGATCAATATTCCAATCGCACATGGTGAAGGCAACTATTACTGTGACGATGAAACACTGGCAGAGCTTAAAGCTAATAACCAAATCGTGTTCCGTTATGAAGCGGGTAATAACCCGAACGGATCCGTTGATGATATAGCGGGAATTTGCAACAAAGCGGGCAACGTGCTTGGCATGATGCCGCATCCGGAGCGCGCGATTCATGAGCTGTTGGGCTCGGCGGACGGCAAACGGATGTTTACTTCGATTTTGAGCACATGGAGGGAAAAGCATGGCGCAGCAGTTAACAGCTAAGGAACCAACCGCAGAGCAAATCGCGGAGCAGAAAATATATAAACAAATGGGCGTTACCGATGCAGAGTTTGATAAAATCTGTGGGTTCCTGGGTCGCCAACCGAACTATGTGGAAATCGGCGTTTTTAGCGTTATGTGGTCTGAGCATTGCTCTTACAAAAATTCGAAGCCGGTGCTTCGCAAGTTTCCAATCACAGGTCCTCGCGTATTGATGGGTCCTGGCGAGGGCGCAGGGATTGTTGATATCGGTGATAACCAAGCCGTTGTGTTTAAAATAGAAAGCCATAACCACCCTTCGGCGATCGAGCCTTTCCAAGGCGCGGCAACAGGTGTGGGCGGTATTATTCGTGATATTTTCTCCATGGGCGCACGTCCTGTAGCTTTGCTGAACAGCTTGCGCTTCGGCCGTCTGGAAAATGAACGCGTTAAATATTTGTTCGAGCATGTAGTTTCAGGGATTGCAGGCTACGGCAACTGTATCGGTATTCCGACGGTTGGCGGCGAAGTGATGTTTGACGAAAGTTATGAAGGCAACCCGCTAGTTAATGCAATGTGCGTGGGTCTAATAGATCACGATAAGATCCAAAAGGGTGTTGCTAAAGGCGTAGGCAACCCAGTGTTTTATGTGGGTCCTGCAACTGGACGCGATGGTATTCATGGAGCTACGTTTGCTTCTGAGGAACTGACAGCCGAATCCGAAGCGAAACGTCCTGCGGTGCAGGTCGGCGATCCGTTCATGGAGAAGCTGGTATTGGAAGCTTGTCTTGATTTGATTAATTCCGGTATCGTACTCGGTATTCAGGATATGGGCGCGGCGGGTCTTACATGCTCAAGCGCTGAGATGGCAAGTAAAGCCGGCAATGGTATGGAACTGTACCTTGACGAAGTACCGCAGCGTGAGGTTGGCATGACGCCTTATGAAATGATGCTGTCGGAATCCCAGGAGCGTATGCTGTTCGTTGTTGAGCCTAAGGATGAAGCTCAGGCGAGAGCTATTTTTGAACGTTGGGGCTTGCATTGCGCGAAGGTTGGTAAAGTATCGAATGACGGTCGGTTGAAGCTGTTCCATGGCGGCGAGATGGTTGCTGATATGCCTGTAACGGCGTTAGTTGATGAGTGCCCGGTATACAACAAGCCTTCTCAAGTACCTGCCTATTATGTGGAGAATGCGTCTGTAGATACAAATCGCTATGCAGAAGTAACGGATTTGAATGGCGCTTTAAATAAAGTATTGTCTTCCCCTACAGTAGCTAGCAAAGAATGGGTATATAATCAATATGACTATATGGTGCGTACCAGCACAGCGGTTCGTCCAGGGTCAGATGCTGCGGTAGTGACGATTCAAGGCTCACGCAAAGCTTTGTCCATGTCCACGGATTGCAACGGACGTTTCGTCTACCTGGATCCTGAAGTAGGCGGGATGATTGCAGTAGCAGAAGCAGCTCGTAATAACGTATGTTCTGGCGGAGAGCCGCTGGCCATCACGGATAACCTTAACTTCGGAAGTCCGGAAAAGCCGGAAATTTTCTGGCAGCTTGAGAAAGCGGCTGATGGTATTTCCGAGGCCTGCCGCAAGCTGAATGCTCCGGTTATCGGAGGTAACGTAAGCTTGTACAACGAAAATTCCAAAGGTGCGATTTATCCAACACCGGTTATCGGTATGGTCGGACTCGTTCATGATACAGATCATATTACAACTCAAGGCTTCAAAAAAGAGGGCGACATTATTCTCGTGCTCGGCGACACGAAAGCAGAGCTCGGTGGTAGTGAGTTCCAATATGTGATTCATGGCGTAACTGAAGGACGTCCTCCGCAAATTGACCTCGATGTTGAGAAAAAGCTGCTGGATACCGTTCTTGGCGCTATTCAAAAAGGCCTTGTGGCTTCAGCACATGATTTGTCCGAAGGCGGGCTTGCAGTGGCGTTGGCGGAAAGCTGCATGAGCGGTCGTCTAGGCGCTCAAGTCAACTTCAACACAGAACTGCGCAATGATATTGCATTATTCAGCGAAAGTCAGTCACGTATATTGTTAAGCGCATCTCCGGAAAAGGCTGCTGAGTTAAAGCAGTTGATCGAACAGCAAGGAGTCTCCTATCAAGAATTAGGTCAAGTCCAAGGAAAAGATCTGCTAATCCAAGTTAACGCTAAACCAGTCATCCAAGCGGAAGTTACTCAATTAGAAAAGGTTTGGAAGGATGCGATTCCATGTCTGATGAAATAAAGACATCGCAAGAGCTATGGACAGGACGTTTCTATAATGATGGAATCAACAGCCATGATGGGCTGTTTGACAAGCTTCGTGAGGAGTGTGGTGTTTTCGGGGTGTTCGGTCACTCCGAGGCAGCATCACTTTCTTATTACGGATTGCATGCACTTCAGCACCGTGGTCAAGAGAGCGCAGGTATTTGCGTAGCAGACGGTGCTGGTTTTAAATATCACCGTGGAATGGGCTTGGTCAAAGAAGTATTCGTTAACGATACCTTGAGTACTCTAGTCGGTACTTCGGCGATTGCCCATGTTCGTTATTCGACAGCTGGTGAGAGCAAGCTGGCTAACGCACAGCCGCTTATTTTCAAATACCGCGGCGGCGATCTTGCGATCGCTACTAACGGTAACTTGACCAACGCAGCGGCGATTAAGCAGGACCTTGAGAACCAAGGCTCTATTTTTCAAACAACAAGTGATACAGAGGTAGTAGCTCACTTAATAGCACGCTCGAAACACGATGACATCGTGCTTGCAGTCAAGGAAGCTCTGTTGAAAGTAGACGGAGCTTATGCTTTCTTGTTTCAAACCAAGGATAAGCTGATTGCTGCGCGGGATCCGCATGGCTTGCGTCCTTTTGTAATGGGCCGGTTGGGGAACGCGTATTTGT
Organism: Paenibacillus sp. GCM10027630; assembly: GCF_042676305.1. Taxonomy (NCBI): domain Bacteria; kingdom Bacillati; phylum Bacillota; class Bacilli; order Caryophanales; family Paenibacillaceae; genus Paenibacillus; species Paenibacillus sp. GCM10027630. Next base: position 38,899 of record NZ_JBHTGY010000024.1, read on the forward strand.
TTGCTTCCGAGACCTGTGCATTCGACGCGGTAGGAGGTACTTACTATCGTGATGTAGAGCCGGGCGAGCTGCTCGTAATTGATACGAAAAGCGGGATTGTTGAGGATCGCTTCTCACCAATCAAGCAACGTGCTATTTGTGCTATGGAATACATTTACTTTGCACGTCCAGACAGCGATATAGATTCAATCAATATCCACTCCGCACGTAAACGGATGGGTCGTCAGCTGGCGCTTGAGGCCTTCGTTGACGCTGATATTGTAACCGGCGTGCCGGATTCCAGTATTTCAGCGGCTATCGGCTATGCTGAGCAGACGGGCATCCCTTACGAGCTGGGGCTGATCAAAAACCGCTACACAGGCCGGACCTTTATCCAGCCGAGCCAAGAGCTGCGAGAGCAGGGCGTTAAGATGAAGCTGAGCGCGGTGCGCAGCATCGTAGCCGGCAAACGAGTCGTCATGATCGATGACTCCATCGTTCGCGGCACGACATCGCTTCGCATCGTGAACCTGCTGCGCGAAGCGGGAGCAACTGAAGTCCACGTGCGTATCAGCTCGCCGCCGTTTATGAATCCTTGCTACTACGGCATCGATACGCCGGACCGCAAGGAACTGATCGCCGCGCAGAAGTCGATCGAAGAAATTCGCCAGGCGATCAACGCCGATTCGCTGCATTTCCTGAGCAAGGACGGCCTGCTGGGCTCCATCGGCCGTCCGAATGTGGAGCTGAACCGCGGCCACTGTACAGCCTGCTTCGACAACAGCTACCCTACTCGCATCACGGAAGAGACAGAGATCGGCTGTGGATGCGACTAAGAGCCTGGCTTCAGGAATGGTTGGCAATATAGTCGCGCTGAGGATCAGAAGTGTTGGTTGGCGAAATAGTCTCGCTAAGGATTTGAAGTGTGATTTGTGAAATAGTTGCGCTGAGGATCTGAAGTGTTGATTAGTAAAATGGTAGTGCCGAGATCTGAAGTGTGGGTTGGTTAAATAGTTGCGCTGAGGATCAGAAGTGTTGATTGGCAAAATGGTCGCGCTGAGATCTGAAGTGTGGGTTGGTAAAATAGTTGCGCTGAGGATCAGAAGTGTTGATTGGCGAAATAGTTGCGCTGAGGATCAGAAGTGTTGATTAGTAAAATAGTTGTGCTAAGGATCAGGAGTGTTGATTGTAATATAGCAATTTGCAGTTTGGTTGGTAATATATGTTGAATTTAGCTTGAAATGCAATGGTTCTACATCAAATTACCGACTGCTGTTGGTCTTCAAAAAAATAACTGGAAAAGGTACCGCTAATCTGTTCGTTTTTTGGAGTGGACGTGGTTTAACAGGAATTTCTACTTCTAATTTGGCTGATTCCTTGTATTGAGGCGGATTTTGGCATAATTAGCAGGAGGTTTTCCAGCTAAATCATCATACAGGACGTTTTAGGGGAAATTAGCGGGAGTTTTTCCAGTTAGTGTTGCAAGATGGAGTGCTTGCACTAGTAATATAGCAGCGTTATGTTGTCAGGCAGAAACGAGCAGATAGAAGCGCATGGATTCCTTGACCTTGCACTTGATCTTGCACTTGATCTTGATCTTGATCTTGATCCTGCACTTGTACTTGCTCTTTATCTGCACTTGTACTTGCTCTTAATCTGCTCTTGCACTTGCTCTTAATCTGCTCTTGCACTTGATCTTGCACTCGACCTTGCACTTGACCTTGCACTTGACCTTGCACTTGACCTTGCACTTGCTCTCCATCGTACTCCACACACACTCTTGTCTGTGTGGAGTAACAATAAATGGCTGGGTGGCATGCGCCATCCCCGCCCAAACCTATAAAACGCACGGTTGTTGCGTGCGTTTTATTTTTAAAGCTGATCGCCGGTTTAGGCGGTCGAATTACTGCTCTAATCAAAACCCAAAGGAGATGATTCCCAGTGTCGGATGCATATAAGAAGGCCGGAGTCGACATAGCGGCGGGCAACGAAGCCGTAGAACGTATGAAAAAGCACGTGAAAACAACCTTCCGTCCTGAAGTGATGACGGATTTGGGTGGATTCGGCGGGCTTTTCGGCTTGAATAAGGATAAATACGACGAACCAGTGCTCGTTTCAGGTACAGACGGCGTGGGTACGAAGCTTAAGATTGCTTTTGCCATGGATAAGCATGATACGATTGGTATTGATGCTGTGGCTATGTGTGTGAATGATATTATCGTGCAAGGTGCGGAGCCGCTATTTTTCCTGGATTACCTAGCTTGCGATAAAGTCATTCCAGAAAAAATCGAGTCGATCATCAAAGGAATTAGCGATGGCTGCGTGCAATCCGGCTGTGCTTTAATCGGTGGTGAAACGGCCGAAATGCCAGGGATGTACTCTGAAGGCGAGTATGATATTGCAGGCTTTACGGTTGGTGTAGTGGACAAGAAGAAGATCATCAATGGTTCAACAATCACACCGGGCGATGTAGTTATCGGCCTTGCTTCCACTGGCGTACACAGTAATGGGTTCTCGCTAGTTCGCAGACTGCTGCTTGAGGAAAAAGGCTACAGCCTGCATGATCACGTAGATGCACTGGGCGGTAAGCTGGGCGATGTGATTTTGGAACCGACCAAGATCTATGTGAAGTCCGTTCTTGCAGCTTTGGAGAAGGTACAGCTTAAAGGACTGGCGCATATCACAGGTGGCGGTTTTATCGAGAATATCCCGCGTATGCTTCCAGATGATGTGAATGTGGATATCGATTACGGTTCATGGCCAATTCTGCCAATCTTCCAACTGATGCAGCAAGAGGGCGGTATTAGCAATAACGATATGTTCCGTACCTTTAACATGGGCATCGGTATGGTTATCGTTGTATCCGAGCAGCAGGCAGCGGAAGCCAAAGCAATTTTTGAACAGTACGGAGAAAAAGTATACACGCTGGGTCGGGTAACAGCCGGTGAGAGGATTGTTACGTTTCAAGGAGCGGTAGTATGACGAAACCGTTTCGCATCGCCGTTTTCGCGTCCGGTAGCGGCTCGAATTTTCAGGCTATCGCGGATGCGGTGAATGCAGGCAGGCTGGCTGGTGACTCTGTCACCAACTCGCCCATGCATCCGAGGCTCGATGTTCGCATCGAGCTTCTTGTATGTGACAGACCGAAGGCTCAAGTGGTGGAACGAGCGAGGCAATTAGGGGTGCCTGCGTTTGTGTTTCGCCCGAAGGACTATGCAGACCGCGAAACTTATGAAAAAGAAATATTAGAGCGGCTGCAGACACTTGAGATCGATTTGGTAGTGATGGCCGGTTATATGCGTCTTATTACAAATGTGCTGGTCGAGCCGTTGTATGGACGTTTGATCAATATTCATCCGTCGCTGCTGCCGTCTTTTCCCGGCTTGGATGCCATTAAACAAGCGCTGGATTATGGTGTAAAAGTGACCGGAGTCACGGTTCATTACGTTGACGGCGGTATGGATACAGGGCCAATCATCGCTCAGAGGAGCGTCGAAATTACACCTCAGGACACGGAAGAAAGCTTGGCTGCGCGCATCCATGAGATAGAACATGTGCTGCTGCCTCAAGTCATAGAACGAATTGCTAGAGGACAGGTTCAATTGCAAGGGAATATCACTATAACCAGTTAGGAAGGGATAAACCAATGAGTAACTCGAACGAGCTTCATTTACGCTATGGCATGAACCCGCACCAAAAGGAAGCAAAGATCTACAGTGAGAACGGCAAACTGCCTCTAACGGTAGTAAATGGCGATCCTGGCTTCATTAATCTGTTGGACGCTCTTAACAGCTACCAGCTTGCAAGAGAGCTAAGACAGGCGACTGGGCTTCCTGCTGCGGCTTCATTTAAGCATGTTAGTCCGGCTGGAGCAGCGGTTTATGCACCGATTAGCCCTGAGTTGGCTAAAGCTTACTTCGTAGAGGGTCTGGAGCTGTCTCCACTTGCAACAGCCTACGCTAGAGCCAGAGGAGCAGATCGGATGTCCTCATTCGGTGATTGTGCGGCGCTTAGCGATATTGTTGATGCTTCCACAGCCAGACTGCTGAAGCGCGAAGTATCCGACTTGGTTGTTGCGCCTGGTTATACAGAGGAAGCTTTGCAGATTTTGAAAGAAAAGAAAAACGGCGGTTACTTAATTTTGCAGATCGATCCGGAATACGTGGCGAATCCTGTTGAAAAGCGCAATTTATTCGGCATGACCTTAGAACAGCAGCGCAATAATGCAGTGATAGACGAATCTGCTCTGACTAATATTGTTACGAAAAATAAAGATTTGCCGGAATCAGCCAAACGCGACATGCTTGTTAGCTTGGTAACTTTGAAATATACGCAATCCAACTCTATCTGCTATGCCCTTGATGGTCAAACTATAGGTATTGGTGCAGGACAGCAATCCAGAATTCATTGTACTCGTCTAGCCGGTGATAAAACGGACCGTTGGTTCCTTCGCCAGCATCCAAAAGCACTTTCGATGGCGTTCCGTCCGGGCTTATCCCGTGCTGAGCAGAACAATGCGATCGATCTTTGGCTGGAGGATGAAGTTACTGCGGTAGAAAACGCAAGCTGGGAAAGCTGCTTCTCGGAAATTCCGGCACGTTTGACACGTGAGGAGAAACGTGAGTGGTTGAATAAGCTGCAAGGAGTTACCTACGGTTCGGATGCTTTCCTGCCATTCCGCGATAACATTGACCGTGCGAGCCGCAGCGGCGTGAAATATGTTGTACAGGCTGGCAGCTCCATGCGTGATGAAGAGGTTGTACAAGCAGCTAATGATTATGACATGGTCATGACCTATTCAGGCGTGCGTTTGTTCCATCATTAGAAAATAGAGCTTATGCAGCAACCCTTAACTAATTTATAATTCAAGCTCACTTGGCAACGGGTACAAGCTTACGAAGAAAGTTTGGTAAGAGCCGAAACTAGTACAGGCATATAAAGAAAGTTTCGTTAAAATGAAACCCGAACAAGCTTACGAAAAAAGTTTTGGCTCAAGCCAAAACTCTAAGGAGGAACTAATCGTGACGGCAACAGCACAATGGAGCAGTACAGCTGAACATAACTTGGATGGACTGAAACAAAATCCTTATCCAGGACGCGGAATTGTTATTGGTTTAACGCCGGATGGCACACGTTTGGTTCAAGTTTATTGGATTATGGGGCGCAGCGAAAACAGCCGCAACCGGATTTTTGTACAGGAAGACAATGGTTTTCTACGTACGGAAGCTAAGGATCCGGCAAAGCTTACAGACCCGTCTCTTATTATTTATTATCCTGTGAGATATACAGATGGTGCACACATTGTAACGAATGGTGACCAGACTGATACTATTTACGATGCATTGAACAGCGGGGGCTCCTTCGAGCAAGCCTTGACTACACGGACCTTTGAGCCGGATGCGCCTAACTACACGCCGCGGATATCTGGTTTAGTTGATTTGAATAACAAGCAGTGCCAATACAAGCTGTCGATCTTAAAAACGAATGCAGGCAATCCGGAACAAACGCTTCGCCAGTTTTTCCATTATGAACAGGGCATCCCTGGTTTTGGACACTGCATTCATACTTATTCTGAAGACGGTAATCCACTGCCATCCTTCAATGGAGAGCCTGTGCTTGTACCTGTGTACAACGATATAGAGCAAACGGCAAATGCCTATTGGGATCGTTTGAATGAAGAAAATAAAATTTCATTGCTGGTTAAAACGATCTCTATCGACAATGGACAGACGGAAATGCGGGTTATTAACAAGTAGGAGGTGCACGGAATGCGGGTATTAGTCATTGGCGGCGGAGGCCGTGAGCATGCGATTTGTTGGGCTTTGAAAAAAAGCCCCAAGGTTCGGGAGCTGTACTGTGCGCCGGGTAACGGAGGTATTGCAGAGGTTGCGGAATGCGTGCCCCTACAAGTGAATCAGTTCGAGGAGATTGGGGAATTCGCTTTGGATCACTCCATTGATTTGGTCGTTATCGGGCCCGATGATCCGTTATCCGAAGGTATTGTCGATCACTTGGAGGCAAAGAAAATTCCAGTGTTTGGTCCGCGGAAGAATGCGGCGATTCTTGAGGCAAGCAAGGTATTCTCCAAGGATTTGTTCAAAAAGTACAACATTCCAACCGCAGCCTACGAATCCTTCGAAAGCTACGATGAAGCGTTAAGCTACTTGCATAAGCAGCAAATTCCGATCGTTATCAAGGCGGATGGCTTGGCGGCCGGAAAAGGCGTTGTAGTTGCCCAATCGATGGAGGAAGCCGAGAAGGCGCTTCATGATATCATGGTTACTAAAATTTTTGGGGCTTCCGGAGATCAGGTTGTGATCGAAGAGTTCTTGACCGGACAAGAAATGTCTATCCTGTCCTTTGTGGACGGTACAGTTGTGCGCCCTATGGTGCCTGCGCAGGATCATAAGGCTGTGTTCGATGATGACAAAGGCCCGAACACAGGCGGCATGGGTACGTATACGCCGTTGCCGCATATTCCTCAATCTGTCATCGATGAAGCGATTGAGACTATTATTAAGCCGACCGCAGCAGCGATGGTCAGCGAAGGCCGTTCTTTCCGCGGCGTGCTGTTTGCAGGGCTTATGATAACGCCTCAAGGCCCCAAAACCATCGAGTTCAACGCGCGCTTTGGCGACCCGGAAACTCAAGTTGTTCTGCCGCGGTTGAAAACCGACCTGCTTGACATTTTCCTGGCGGCAGTGAACGGTCACCTGGAGCAAATGGATATCCAATGGAGTGACGAGGCAGCTGTATGCGTAATTCTGGCTTCGGAGGGTTACCCTGGCTCTTATCCAAAAGGGCTTCCAATTGAAGGCTTGGATAATGTGAAGGATGCTCTAGTGTTCCATGCTGGAACAGCGTTGAAGGACGGTCAGATCGTAACTAACGGAGGCCGTGTACTAGGCGTTACCGCGCTCGGCAAAGATATCGCAGAAGCACGTGAGAAAGCATACTCTGCTGCGGAAGTTATCCGGTTCGATGGTAAGCATTACCGTTCGGATATAGCTAAGAAAGCATTGGTATAATAAATCAGACCAAAGGCTGGATTTCCTTACACTAAGGAATCCAGCTTTTATTTGTAGTTGTCCCTTAATAAACCACAAACCAGGTTGCATCGTTTTGTACAAACTCTTTTGCAGGTTGTTACTCTGTAAATCCAAGAATTTTGAACTTTGTCTCGACAAATCCACAATTATTCTTGGCGTGTTGGGTAGAATGTTTGGTGAAGCGACTTAGTCTACTCCTGTACGGCGGCTACCTTCAGTTCCTTAGAATGGATAACTAAGCCAGCAGACCGAATGAAATCAAATCCAAGAATACCATCGATTTTCATCCCGTAGTTCATCTCACCAATTTCAACTTCAAATCCTGGTAACGAAATTTCTCCAATACGAACAAAATCAAAGCGTTTGGAATAGACAACCTCTACTCCACCAACACCTCTAATCGTATTTAAAAATCCCCCGGTTCCACTCTAACACCGATTTCATCTACAAGATCAGCGTTAAAAATAGTCCCGGCGGAACCTGTATCTAATAATACGTGTTTCAATAAAAGTTCTTGGTCACGGTAACTGATGGTTACTGCAATAAAAGGCAATCCATATAAAAGGTCAATATTCATCTTGGGCCTCGTACCCCTGACCATTTTTCACGAAGCTGGAGATTTTCTCGTGAGGTGTGAAAAAAGCCATATTCTCTAGTGGGTTTCTCTCGATGCAGCTCGTAATAACGTTTCATAGCGATCTTAGAATCATCAAATCTGTCAATAACGGCTACTTCATCAATATACCAGTATCCACCCTGGGAACGTGATGCCAAAGCTTCGCAGACAACCCATTCATCGGGAAATTGTTCTCTCACTTCTTCCCAGCGCATCTCGCCACCTCCAGCATAGTTATTAAAAAAACGTCCTGGGCTCTAGTGGAGTCAAGGACGTTTTTGCGTGGAGCGATTATTGTTCCTGCTGCAGTTGGGTTAAGATTTCTCACTTTCGGATGGCTGTATATATGATTTATCATTAGGAGTGCTGGAAGTGAAAGATTGTTTCGCTATTATTTGCAGCTTTCTCCGTTTGAGTTCAGCGAATAGCATGTCTATGAAATCTTGGTCGAGCTTCATTCCTACAGCATTTACATATGAGTTAACCAGATCTGTATCTTTAAGCGAGTCATACATTCTATTATCCCTTACTCCCTTCCATTCTATGACTCTATAAGTCATTTATGTAATCTTCCACAAATGTAAAATATATACTTATATCATAAAATAAAAGGGCCTCCAATACTGTGCAAAATGTTTGCATTTATGCACATTTTGTTTGCGTCTTTATTTACTTTTATGTGACAAAATATGAAAAAGAGATTGCAAAATCGGACAAGTCCCGATATGCAATCTCTTTTTCATTTGGTAAAATAAAGAAGTAATACTAAGTCCAAATATCTAATGGTTTTGAATCCTGTGAGTTTACACTGGTAGGTTGGGAGAACTGTTTCATGACGGTTTTACCTTCTTCAGCAGATAGTAAAAAAGTCTCAAACCATCTAGCATCTTTAAATAGTTGGGCGAGCTGTTGTACATCAAATTGCTTTAGCGATCGAACTGCATCCATAAGTCCTGGTGAAAAAGTCATACTTTGCATAATCATCACTCGCTTTCGACATATTTTAACATATCTTGCACTTTTTATTATATCAGAAAATTGAAAAAAGCAAGGGGGGGATAGTTATAAATAAGAAAATATTTTTTAGGCTATTTATCCTAGTGATTATTATTATTCATGTATGGTTTGCAACGCTCACATTTACTTATCCTGCTCTTGGCATTCTATTAAAGTTAAATGATAATAATGAATTTGTGATAAGGAAATTGGATACAGGTAGTGCAAGTTTGGAGCTCAACTTGCAAATTGGTGATATTGTCATGCAAGTTGATGGACAATTGCCGAATGAATATATAACTATAAAAAAGTGGATGTCGGTTGAACAGGCTAAAAATATCGTAATATCCCGTAATGATGAGCAGTTTTTAGTAAGTACTAACCTAATTCCGCTTAGTGGAAGTACTGACGTTTTTCCAATCTTCGGAGAGTTACTATGTCTAATTTTTGCAGCAATGATATATAGGAAGCTAGGTTATTCTTTATCAGGAAGATTTTTATCGCTCGTCTTTTTAAATATCGGGTTTATTTTCGCCAGCGTAGGAGCTTCCATAAGAGGAGACTCACTAGGTAAAATATGCATTAATGTCCTTATGATTATCTTTCCTATTCTATTTCTTCATTTTTTAGTTATTTTTTTGAAGGAGAAGGGAAACACACAATCACCGGAAAAAATACTTAAATATTTGTATGGAGTAGTTGTTGTGGCTATAATGCCGCTAGTAGTTTTTTTAATTCCATCGTACTCATATTATTACTATAAATATAGTATGTTTATGGCTATTTCTATATTTCTAGCAGGAATACTGTTAAACTTCTTATTTTTGTCTTTTTGCTATTTCAAACATAGAAAAGAAACTTCCAGTTTGTCTATAATTATCAAAACGATCTGGTGGAGCTTAATCATCTCCTTTTTTCCATTTTGTGTATTCTCTTTTATCCCGCTAATGCTTTTTGGCTATGAATGGATAAGCTCTCTCACTACCTCATGGTTTGTGCTCTTTTTCCCTATATCATTTGCTTATTTGATTATGTCCAAGCAATTATATGATATTGACGTTGTCATAAGGCGTATCGTATTTACCGTTCTACTGTCGATTGTTCCCAGTGCAATTCTTGTAGTATTGAATGCACTCATCTTCAAAACGGATGCTACAATCACACACAACCTTCTAAGCTTTATTTTCTCAGTTGTCATTATTTCGTCTGTGCTTTATTCATATGAATACTTAACCACGAAGCTGCAAAAAATTATGTTTCCACGCAAATACCATCTGCAGAATGCATTGAAAAACATAGCTACAAAGCTTCGATCTATTTCCAGCTTCCGCGAGCTGAAGGATATTATTTTGGTTGATATGGTTAATACGCTTGAAGTATTCGGGGCGGCTATCGTATTTAAGTACAATGACAGCGTGGAGACGGTTATTACAGGAGATATTCAGTCTGATGAAGTTGAACGGATGGCAGCATCAGGGGCATGGGACCATCCATCCTATTCATGCATAGAGATCAATCGTCATGAGGAATACTCGAGCTACCTCATCATCACAAGGAAAAGAACGAACACGCTGCTGGGGCAAGAGGAATTACAATGGTTGAATTTGATTATTTCGTATTTGGCGGTAAGCTTGGAAAATTTACATTTGATAGGGAAGCTGAATGTGCGATTACAGCATTTGGCGTCTCAAATGCCCAATGAGCAAGTGGCGCAGGATTTCATGTGGTTCCGCAAGCTGATGTTTGAGCTGCAGGAGACGGAGCGCAGACGTATTGCTACCGATCTGCATGATACTACGCTGCAGGACTTGTTTTTTCTGAAGAAAAGATTCGCCGCAATTTTAAATAGCTATCCTTTTCAGGCAGAAGAGCTTGAGAAAATGAGCGGAATCATCGATTATGTTGAAATTATCAACACTAATCTACGCCAGAGCTGCTTTGAATTGAACCCCCATCTGCTTCATGAGATCGGACTTATTCAAACGGTGACTAAGGTCGTTGAACAAGAAGGTGCGCTACTTCCGTTTCATCTGGAATTCAGTGCCCAAGGGGCTGAAATGATAGAGTTTTGGGATATGGAAACAAAACGTCATGTTTTTCGCATCATACAGGAGCTGTTAAATAATGCGAAGAAGCATTCAGAAGCATCTAAAGTGAGTATTCGTATAACAAAGGAGGCGGATTCCTTTCGGCTGCTGTACGAAGATGATGGGATAGGGTTTACACCAAAATCTGAAGTAGAGAAGCAAATTGGAGCATCAGGTATGGGAATGGAACAAATGAAAAGTCGTGTCTTGCATCTGAACGGGCATCTTGAGGTGGCGGCAAATCGGGGAACAGGGATGACAGTGTGGATCACATTACCGCTGAGAAGGGTCTTGACGGCATGAGGAGCATTCTGAGAGTTCTAATTGTTGACGATCATCCGGTCATGGTTAAAGCAACAATGGCCATTTTGGAGCAAATTGAAGGAATAGAGGTCATAGGTAATGCCGGTAACGGGAAGCAGTGTTTGGAGTTTATCGAGCTGAATCAACCGGACATTGTTTTCCTGGATTACCATCTTCCGGATCAATTTGGAAGTGCCGTTGCTAAACAAATCAAGGAGAGGTATCCGAAAACCCATGTTATTATTTTTACAGGAATCGATGTAGCCGATATGTATAACCATTTGTTGGAATTAGGGGTAAGTGGAATTATTTCCAAGGAATCCAGTGAAAATGTTGTACGTAACATGGTGTATTGCATTATAGAGGGGTATACAGCACTGCCGATTTCTGTTTATCGTCATATGAGGCTGGTGGCTAGCGATTCCCCTTATGAGATTGTGCTGAGCAATGACGAGGTCCAAATTATGGCTATGCTGGTAAGAGGCGCAACACATGAACAAATTGCCAATGAGATTTACGTGAGCAAGCGATCTGTCGATAATTATTTGAAAAAAATCTATGAGAAAATGGAAGTGAAATCCAAGGCGCAAGCCATAGAGAAGTTTGTCCAAAGTAAATATTATACTTAGAAGTGGGGTGAATAATATGGATCGTTATGTGGTAGAGGAAATATACCGGGTTATTGATGAATACATATATTCCAATGATCTGAATATTCTAATCAAACAGTTTGTACAAGAGAAGGCTTCAGAGAACAGCATATGGTCAAGGATTACGGAATATAGTCACAGGATGCTGGGGGGGACATTCCCTCATATCGGTCAAGTGGCCGCTCTTAGCGAAATAATTATTCTGGCTCTGGATATAGTTGATGATCTACAGGATCAGGATAATACGGCTAAACCATGGATGACTTGTGCTCCACAATTTACTTTAAACGCGCTGCTCGCATTTCAAACGATTTTTATGGGTGAAATGGGGAGGCTGCAGCAAAGTTACGGCGGGTCGTCAAATCTTGTAGAGGAAGCTAGCCGCATTCTGGCGGGAGCGATCAATGGCCAACAGAAGGATTTGAACGGAAGCGTTACTATGGAAGCGGATTGCTTGGTTATGGTTCGGGAGAAATCAGGCTCATTGATTAAGCTTGCTTGCTATATGGGTTATGCGTTTGTAGAGAACTGCACTCAAGAGACAATCGCACAAATGAACGAGTTGGCGGACTGTATCGGTATTATGGCTCAAATTGAGAATGATATGAAGGACGTTATGAGATTTGATTTGAAAAATGATCTGCTCCAAAAGAAACGTACGCTGCCTATTATATTCCTCCTACAGCATGGCGACCAAGATTTTCCGGTTTTGAAGCAATTCTATGAAGGAGATCTGTCGGCGGAGCAATTTCTTAAGCATAAGCTGGCATGCCTGCAATACATAGCGGATTCAGGGTGCATAGAGTATTGTAAAATCGTACAGTCGCTATACTTTAACAGGGCGGATGAGCTGTACGCTTCGATGCCATCATGCTCGCCTTGGAGAGAGGAATTTAAAGAAATCACGTTTGCCTCCTATGAAATTAAAGAAGAAAGCACAAGATAATCATAAATGTATGGCAGAGGAAAACAAGCGCGGCAAATGGGAGAACAGGATTAACGGTAATTTTGAAAATGGTTCTGTTTTTCGCTCATTTTTGACTCGTACAATAATCCTCTGCCGGATTCAGTACAAATTTGCTTGACATCATCAACTGTAATAATTATAATAACAGTATAACTTAGCTGCAATAAGCCATACAGAGTAAGGAGGGCATTCAATGAATAGCGAGTTTACTATAGCGGTTCATAGTTTGGTCCTGCTTGCTTATAGACCCGATCATATGGCAACGAGTGATATGATTGCCCATAATGTTTGTACCCATCCTGCAAGAGTTCGTAAAGTGATGGCGCTGCTGCGGAAGCAAGGGTATGTGGCAGCGAAGGAAGGAACCGGCGGCGGGTTTTTGTTGAATTGTGCTCCCGATCAAGTGACACTTGCAGAGATTTATCGTCTGACCTCGATGGGGTCCGTGAAACCGAATTGGTGCTCTGGTGATGTGGAACAGGATTGTATGGTTGCTTGCAACATGGCGAGTGTGATGGATCAATTATTTGCAGGTGCTGAGAAGCATCTGATTGATTATTTTAATGCATCCACTATTCAAGATGTGCTTAAGCAGGTACGGGAGAAAGCAGCTAAATAGTTGAGTATAGAATGATTCGCTCAGCTCTAGCCTACCAAGGATGGCACAATTGTTTTCTCTCTAGTCAAACTGTTACTTGATTTGTTTCAGTTTTGGAGGTAGTATTTGTAGTAAGTCATTTACTTACGATTAGGTGTGTAGGTGTTATGAATTGCACAATTGTTTTTGAACTGTTACTTAAATAGTATCAGTTCGGTTTTGAAATTAGGAAGGGAGAGTGGCAAGTATGGCATGGGCAAAACAACAAACGGTTCAAGTTGGCGATTGGGTAAGTGGTACTTCTTTGTTAGATGAAAGATTTATAGGGTATTTGGAGTCTATCAACGGAAACGGCAAAGTGATGGTGTATGTTACCCAAAGCGATCATGATGAGGCCGTAGGCGAATGGATAGAAGGTACTTTATCGAAGCTCGAAAAGCTGGATGATTATGTGCCTAATGAGGTGAATGATCTGCAAAGCCTGATGGATTTGGCTCTAATGACGCGTGACCAAGCATGGTTTAACGAATTGGCTGCCGCTCTCCGAATCGCTCAAGAGAAGGCTCGCGGCTCCGCCGGTAAAGGCAAGCATAATGGCAATGGAAATGGGAGCTGGGCTCGCAGAGTAAAAATTGATTAAACATGCTACATGTTTACCATATAAATAATGAATGTGTTTAACGAGGCTGAAAGGCTGTTTAAATGAAGTTGGATAAACTAAATTTATTGAAGGAGTGGATGCGCTATGGCATTAATAAAAGTAGAAGATAATAATTTCAAAGAAACGATTGCACAGGACGGGTTGGTGTTGGTTGATTTCTGGGCTCCATGGTGCGGTCCTTGCAAAATGATTGCTCCAGTGTTGGAGGAAATGAGCAATCAGCTGGGAGATCGGTTGACGATTGCCAAAATGAATGTTGACGATAACCCGGAAACGCCGGGAACATATGGCGTGATGAGTATCCCGACGTTGAAGCTGTTCAAAAACGGTGTAGAGGTATCCACAATAGTCGGCTTTAAACCGCTGCAGGATATGATGGCTTGGGTAGAGCCGCAATTATCATAATACGATAGTAATTCATACGGTACAATAAAGGACAGGAGTATTCCCTTATAGAGGAATGCTTCCTGTTCTTTTGTTTGTAGAAAGAATCTCTTTTTATGGCTCAAAAATGAAATCAGCGCTTGACGAAATCATTCGATTTTGTCTCCGTGCCGTGCCCTACTCAGTTGTAGACCAAACTTTAAGAACGGCCATGCTTGAACACACTACTTTATTCCAATTATTCGATTCGAGGCCAGCACCTCTTCCTAAAACCTGCTATTATACATCCTTTTGGCTTGCATGTCGGCAGTCTTCTTGAATTCATGCAAATGAAGTCAATTTCATAATTCGAACCCCTTGCTACGACTGGTTTTTTTCGCACACAAAAAAGGAGTACCTCCCCACAATCTCGAAGTT
>NZ_JBHTGY010000025.1:0-8763 GCF_042676305.1 Paenibacillus sp. GCM10027630
TGAAGACGACGAGGTTGATAGGTTCGGGGTGGAAGTGCCGCAAGGTATGGAGCTGACGAATACTAATCGGTCGAGGGCTTATCCATAAATATCTGCGATGTGTAATATCGTTAGAACAAAGCGTTGCTCGACGCTGCTTGTTTCGGATCTAGTTTTCAGGGTGCAAGCCTTGAATCATAGTTATGTTCCTATTCCCTGATAGCTCAGTTGGTAGAGCACTCGACTGTTAATCGAGTTGTCACAGGTTCGAGTCCTGTTCGGGGAGCCATTATGGAGAGGTGTCCGAGCTGGCCGAAGGAGCACGATTGGAAATCGTGTAGGCGTCACAAGCGTCTCGAGGGTTCGAATCCCTCTCTCTCCGTAGCAATTCTTTAGAAGTTATAAGGCCCGTTGGTCAAGTGGTTAAGACACCTCCCTTTCACGGAGGTAANATTACAATGATAGGGGCGCTTAGCTCAGCTGGGAGAGCATCTGCCTTACAAGCAGAGGGTCGGCGGTTCGATCCCGTCAGCGCCCACCATAATCAATTTTGCCGCGGGGTGGAGCAGCCCGGTAGCTCGTCGGGCTCATAACCCGAAGGCCGCAGGTTCAAATCCTGCCCCCGCAACCAATTTATCGAAGGATGTTACTTCGAACTAACGCGGAGCCGTGGTGTAGTGGCCCAACATGCCTGCCTGTCACGCAGGAGACCGCGGGTTCGAATCCCGTCGGCTCCGCCATTTTTAAAAATTAAAAGGCTCGGTAGCTCAGTCGGTAGAGCAGAGGACTGAAAATCCTCGTGTCGGCGGTTCGATTCCGTCCCGAGCCACCATTTTTATTAAGCCGTTGTAGCTCAACTGGTAGAGCAACTGACTTGTAATCAGTAGGTTGGGGGTTCAAGTCCTCTCGACGGCACCATGTTCTTTTCAACTCAATATGGAGGCTTAGTGAAGTGGCTAAACACGGCAGACTGTAAATCTGCTCTCATCGAGTTCGGTGGTTCGAATCCATCAGCCTCCACCATATTTATAGGGGCATAGTTTAAAGGTAGAACAAAGGTCTCCAAAACCTTTGGTGTGGGTTCAATTCCTGCTGCCCCTGCCATTATTTAAACCGTGGCGGTCGTGGCGAAGGGGTTAACGCACTGGTCTGTGGCTCCAGCATTCGTGGGTTCAAGTCCCATCGATCGCCCCATTATTCTTTATGTAATGGGGATTAGCCAAGCGGTAAGGCAACGGACTTTGACTCCGTCATGCCTAGGTTCGAATCCTAGATCCCCAGTTTTATAATTATGCGGAAGTGGCTCAGCGGTAGAGCATCGCCTTGCCAAGGCGAGGGTCGCGGGTTCGATTCCCGTCTTCCGCTCCATAAATTACGGCGCCATAGCCAAGCGGTAAGGCAGAGCTCTGCAAAAGCTCTATCCCCAGTTCGATTCTGGGTGGTGCCTCCATAATTTTTTTCCACTCGCCGGAGTGGCGGAATCGGCAGACGCACAGGACTTAAAATCCTGCGGTAGGTGACTACCGTACCAGTTCAAGTCTGGTCTTCGGCACCAAGTTTTATTACAGAAATTGCGCCCTTAGCTCAGCTGGATAGAGCGTTTGACTACGAATCAAAAGGCCGGGAGTTCGAATCTCTCAGGGCGCGCCATTTAATCTTCAAGATAAGCAATAATAAGCCGGTGTGGCGGAATGGCAGACGCGCGCGACTCAAAATCGTGAGGGAAACCGTGGGGGTTCGAGTCCCTTCACCGGCATCAAGAAACAAAAAAACTGTTTTTACAGGAGCGATTCTGTGAAAACAGTTTTTTTGTTTCCTTGTATTTTTTCAAAAGTTCAATCGACCCTCGTGACTAGTTGCTTTTAAATTTCATACATAGCCAGGGAATCTTGAAGTCGTGATATAACGGCAAGCCGTAGATCGTAAGGCTCATCTACTTTTAAATAAGGACTATAGCTCAATATAATTTCACAAGCAGATTCAATGGTATGGAAGTCCACAGATGCTAAGAGCCAGCCTGAATCAGCTGCAGGCCAGGTTTCTTTTACTTTCACATAGCGGGCTTGCTGAAATTGCGGCAGCAGATGCTCTTGAATTTTGACAATAGCAGGATAGTAAGGTAATGTTGCCTGGAATGCTTGAGTGGATTGCTCCCAATAGGTGGCAAGCTGGAAATCATCTGGACGGGTAAAAGAAATATCCATAATGCGTGCGCTATCAATTCGAGATATGCGGAAGGTGCGCATTTCTCCATTAGTACGAGCGACTAGGTACCAGATGCTTGCTTTTGCAACAAGACCTAATGGTTCTACAAGCCTTTCTGTTTTTGTTGTATTTTTCGGATACTCGATCATTAATTTCTTTTCATTCCAAATAGCTTCCTGAACAATGCCTAGATAAGGGAACGCTTCTTGCGATTGATGCCAGCCGGCACCATCCACATGGATACGTTCCCTCATAAATTCTGCATCCCTTTGTAAAGAAGGAGGCAGTGAGGCCAGCAGCTTAAGAAGTGCAGTGTCAAAGTTGCTTCGTAGCCCTAAATCGTTCATAATGCCCGATGAATTCATAAGAAGTAAAGATTGTATTTCTTCTATTTTTAAGCCGGTTAGATTAGTGCGATAGCCCTCAGACAAGCTCCAACCTCCAAAAGCTCCTCTAAATGCAAACACAGGTATTCCAGCTGCGCTCAGAGCCTCCATATCTCTCGCAATTGTACGTTCAGATACTTCCACCTTTTCAGCTAGCTGGCGAGTAGTCATTTTTCCATGATGCTGTAGGCATAATAATAATGTTAGTAGACGTTCCGCACGCATTATGTAATCCTCCTTTGCTAACTATTTTAGTCTACCATACAATTAAGACAAAGGATGACATATATGAACCCGTATAATCAAATGGAGATGAGTAAATCTGCTGTTAAGGAGAATGGATATGAAACCATTAGTCGGAAAAGTTGCTGTTGTTGCAGGCGGCACAAGAGGTGCAGGTAGAGGTATTGCAGTAATGCTAGGGGAAGCTGGTGCAACGGTATATGTGACGGGAAGAAGCGTGAGAGGAAATCCCTCTAGTATGGGAAGAGTGGAAACCATTGAAGAAACTGCAGAGATGGTGACGGCACAAGGGGGACAGGGTATTCCTATTCGTGTGGATCATACTGTCGAGGATGAGGTAAAAGAATTGTTTGAACGTGTGAAACGAGAACAAAACGGTAACCTAGATCTATTAGTAAATGATATATGGGGTGGAGATTCATTAACCGAATGGGGGCAAACCTTCTGGGAGCATTCGTTGTCAGATGGACTTCTAATTCAGCAGCTGGCCGTACAATCGCATATGATTACAAGCTTTTATGCAGCTCCCTTGATGGTGGAGAAGAAAAAGGGTTTGATTATTGAGATAACGGATGGCTTTGACTATCGATACCGTGGAAATTTGTACTACAGTCTCGCTAAAGTATCGGTGATACATCTTGCTGCATCAATGGCAGAGGAGCTTCGGCCTTATAATGTTACTGCACTATCTTTGAGTCCGGGTTTTCTCCGGTCAGAGGCAATGCTCGATTATTTTGGAGTAACCGAAGCTAATTGGCAGGATGGAGTGAAGAAAGACCCACATTTTATAATGTCGGAGACTCCATTTTATATTGGCAGGGCGGTTGCTGCTTTGGCAGCTGATCCGGAAATAAGCAAAAAAAACGGGATGATAACCACTACCTGGGGCTTATCCGATGAATATGGATTTAAGGATGTGGACGGTAGACATCCTCACTGGGGAAATTATGCGGAGGAGCAAGGGTTTTATAAATGATAAACGAATAATAGCGCAGCCCTCCCTTGTGGAAAGCCTGCGCTATTTGTTTTCTTAAAGCCGCGCATAATATTGATTCAAAGTATTTAGGATTTCCTCGCAATACACCTTTTCTTCCTCTGTACTTCCTTCGAATTCCTCGTCATTTTTTTGGATTTGTTCGAATCGCTGCACTAATGCATCGGTAACGAATTCAGCGCTTACTCCGTAATGCTTGACTATGGAAAATACGCCATCCAAATTATTATGGTTGTCGATGATTTCTGTCAGATGACTCATAAAAACGGGTTCCCCCTTACGCTTATTAATAGACATGATGTAGTTTGAGCGTTTTGGAATCATTTTATGTAACTGCTAGAGCTGTTTGGATACATGCAGCAAATCCGGCAATGTAACCAGTTGATAGCCCTTGGAGCGTAAGGACTCAATAATAGTGGGAAGTGCATTAACGGTTCCTGATAAGTCCTGGTTCGAACCACCACCAGAATGCTGAAGAATAATGGACCCAGCCTTGGCATTGGATAAAATATTGTTGGTCACTTGCTGCTGGCTCAATTGTTTCCAATCCAAGGAATCAACATTCCAGTTAACAACCACCAATTGATGCTCGGAAGCCCAAAGCAACTGACTCTCTGAAATTTCACCGTATGGAGGACGAAGAAGTTTGGGGGTATAACCGATTATATTTCTAAGTATTTTTTGCGTTTTATTAACTTGGGTGTGGTACTGTTCATCTGACAGCTTGGTAAGCAGTGCATGGTTGTAGGTGTGATTGCCAATAATATGGCCCTCCTTGACCATTCGTTTAACGACGTCAGGATGCTTCTCAGCAAGGCGGCCTACGATGAAAAATGTTGCTTTGACGTTATGTTTTTTCAAAACATCCAAAACCTGCGGAGTAAAGTGGGTGTCCGGGGCGTCATCAAAGGTGAGCGCTATTTTTTTGGAGTCTGAGGAGCCTTTGAGTAGAAGAAGATCCGGATACTTTTTAACCAATTGAGATAAGGTAAGACGCTTACCACGGTTGTTTTGCTGGGAAGTTGCAGTGTGAGCAGGCTTTTCTTGTTTGACTGGTTTTTTGGCTTGAGGTACGGGCGGTGGCACCGGTTCAGGCTGGGGAGCTGCTTGTTCCGGTTGAGCTTGAGCTCGCGGCTGTCCATTATCTACAGGAGGAATTCCAGGGATTGGCCACTCCGGAAAGCGGACCAAAGGATCGAGTGGAACCGTTGACTTGGACTCTGTGGTTTTAATGGTTGGGTCGGGGGCTTCCACCTGCTGGGGAGGTATCCCATTGGAATTTTGTTTTAATTTAGGTTGAAATGTGCAGCCGGTGAGGGCTAATCCAAGGATACTAAGTGATAAAATTGCATGCAAACAGGATAGTGGTTTCATAAATACGGCCCCCTTCTCACGATAGATGCTATTAGTCTTCGTGATAGGAGACCAGATTATCCGTTGGAGCCATAATTAAGCTAGCTAATATTTACTTAACATTTATACCGAATTTTCTTAATAAATTTGTTATATAATAATTTAGAAAATATTTGAAGTGAAGTATACTTGGTCTAGTTTGTTCGAAAGGAAGAGCTTTGGTGGAATTAAAGAAAAAGGGTTGGAGTACGTGGGAAGATGAATTCATAAAGAAATATTATCCTTCAGGGGATATCCAAGAGATCCTTCAGCATCTCCCGAACCGAAGTATAAAAACGATAAAAGATCGGGCTTATAGACTGGAAGTTAAAAGGGAACGAGGAGAAAAACAAAGTATCGGGCTGATTTCAATTTGTAAAAATGAGGAATCATCTCCGGTGATGATGAGTTTTTACAGATACTTGTATCTAGTTAAGACTAAAGTGAATGAAACAGGTGTTAAACCGGATATGGATCAGTTATTGCGGGCTTTTCGGGATGCATATTGTAATTCTTGAACAATGACCATCCCCATGATAAACGTCAACGAGTGATAAGTATCGCTGAGTATTACCATGGGGATGAATAACGCATAGATGAAATTTAAAGCAAGACATAGAACATCCGCCTTCGGGGACCGTAAGGTTCTGGACTAAAGCCAGATGAAGGCAGATTGAAAGCAACAAACTTACAGATCACCAAGCAACGGTTTGTTAGGAAGGTAATGAATAGTGCGGATGAAACGAACTGTTTTTGTTTTCGCTCTCATGACAATGGAATGTGTCTCTGCACGCTGATTGCCTAAGTATTGAACTCCCCCTAGAAATTCCCCTGGTGTTATTCCTGTGGCTGCAAAAAATACATCTTGAGTACCAATCATATCGTCCATCGTTAATAGTTTTAAGGGGTCCTTTAATCCCATTTGACGGCATCGTTCAAGCTCTTCTTCATTAGACGGCATAAGACGTCCCAGTAATTCACCACCTAAACAGCGCAGCGCTGCTGCGGCTAACACGCCTTCTGGCGCCCCTCCCGATCCTACATACAGATCAATACCTGATTCTGACAGAGCAGGGGCCATGGCTCCAGCTACATCGCCATCGCTTAGTAGTTTAATACGCACACCTACACGGCGAAGTGTCTGGATATGATCTTGATGACGTTCCCGATCCAGAATCATGACGGTTAAGTTGCTTAATGGTTTATCCAGATGCTGGGCAGCCTTCTGTAAAGTCACTTCAAGCGGGTCATCAAGCTGAAGTTTGCCAGTTAGGGCGGGACCTACAGCAAGCTTGGCCATATACATATCAGGGGCATGAAGGAGGCAGCCCTTGTTCGCCATTGCTATGACAGCCAGTGCGTTATTCAATCCCTTAGCAACGAGATCCGTTCCCTCTAAGGGGTCTACAGCAATGTCTACCTCCGGTCCCTGACCGTTGCCAACCTGTTCTCCGATATAAAGCATTGGAGCCTCGTCCATCTCTCCTTCACCTATAACTACAGTGCCTTGAACCGACACGGAATCGAACATAGTTCGCATAGCTGTTGTTGCGGCTCCGTCAGCTTGATTTTTATCTCCCCGTCCCATCCATTGAGCTGCAGACAAAGCGGCTAATTCGGTGACTCTGACAATTTCCAATGCTAATTCTCTTTCCATGATAAGTCCTCCCAGAACCATTATTTAAAATATAAGTTACACATCATTTCAACTATAGTATAATTATTTCATATAAAGTGCGCAACAAATAGGGATTATAAAAGGTATATTTGTGTATTTTTTAGGAATATAATGTACTCTATATCAATGTAACCTATTATTTATACAAATAAAACACTTTTTTTGATACAATAGATGTAATGAACACAAATAAGATAAGATTTGCGACAGGGAGGTTTCGGTCATCGAACTGACAGCTCGTCAATTGCATATTGTGGAACTGGTTAAACTGCATGCGCCGATCACAGGAGAGCAGATTGCCGAGATGCTTGGTTTAAGCAGACCAACGCTGCGTTCCGACCTTGCTTTGCTGGTTATGCTCGGCTATGTTGATGCAAAGCCCAAAGTGGGATATACACCCGGCTCGGAAATATCATCGGGAAGTCAGGCATCCCGTAGACTAAAGGCCTTAAAAGTGAAAGATGTTAAATCGATACCAGTAATAGTAAAGGAAACATCCTCGGTTCATGATGCTGTGGTGTCCCTTTTCATGGAAGATGTAGGGAGCTTAATCGTGGTCGATGAAGAAAGCTGCTTGTCTGGAGTTATTTCCAGAAAAGATTTATTGAAATTTACGCTCGGAAATACAGCTGCAGCATCAATGCCTGTCAGTATGGTTATGACGCGTGAGCCGAATGTGATCCACGTAGAGGCCGAGGAATTAGTTATAGATGCTGCACGTAAAATGATGCACCATCAAGTAGATAGTTTGCCGGTTGTTATTCGTTCTCAGGCAGATTCCAGCCCGGGCCGCAGCCGATGGGAAGTAGTAGGCCGTGTGAGTAAGACGACAATGACGCAAATTTTGCTGGAGCTAGCTACAGAACCTTAAAATAGGGAAGAGACTCTTTGGCGAAATTAACAACCATGAAAGAAGGAGTATGAACGGATGAAAGATCAGCACTATGAGATTACCATTTGCTCGGATTCCGTAGGTGAAACTGCCGAGGCAGTTGTGAAAGCGACGATCCGGCAATTTGACGCACATCAAGTTACAACAAAGCGTATCGGCCATATTAAGCATGAAGATGAGATTCGGACCATTATGGAGTCAGCTGCAAGCCGAGGCGGTTTTGTCGCTTATACTCTTGTCCAGCCTGAGCTTCGCGAAATGATGCGCGAGGAAGCGATCCGTTTGGGAGTTCGTGCTGTGGACATCATGGGACCGATGATGCAGGCATTCATCGACACCTTCAATGATTCGCCGAAGCGTAAGCCCGGGCTGCAGCACGAGATGGACGATGACTATTTTAAGCGTGTCGAAGCGATTGAATTTGCAGTCAAATGTGATGATGGCCGTGATACGAGTGCATTGCTGAAGGCCGAAATCGTTCTGATCGGCGTATCCAGAACATCAAAGACTCCGCTTAGTATTTTTTTGGCTCATAAAGGGCTGAAAGTAACGAATCTGCCGCTTGTTCCTGAGGTGAAACCGCCTAGAGAGCTATTTATGCTGCCGGGTTCGCGGATTGTCGGTCTTACTATGGATCCGGACAAGCTGTTAAAAATAAGAACGGAACGGTTAAAAGCGGTTGGTTTGCCATTTGGCGCGAAGTATGCGGCTATGGAACGGATTATGGAGGAGCTCGACTACGCGCAAAAGCTGATGAATCAAGTAGGTTGTCCTGTTATTAATGTGACAGATAAGGCGATTGAAGAAACTGCCGGTATTATTATGGGTTATTTGTGACCTTAATTTATATATAAGATAGAGCATGGACTGCCGTGAGGGCGAGCCATGCTTTTTTTGCATATATAGCGTACTATGTCAATAAGCTTTAAACTGACTTTTGAGTAACTCAAACACACCTAACCTTAAAAATTTTTAAAAATTAGTTAGCAACTGA
>NZ_JBHTGY010000026.1:0-269143 GCF_042676305.1 Paenibacillus sp. GCM10027630
ATCTGGCTTTTAACACCTAGATTGAGCTTTGCGAGAACACTATTGAGAAATAGGGTGTATGGATTAAAATTTGAGAGATATTGAAAGCGCTTAATTCGACAGCCTAAAATCCTCACGCTAATCCAGCGTGGATATCGCCTGAAATCAATCTAACTGGAAAAACTAACTCTAATAGAGGTGATATGGTGGATATCAGCCAAAATACGTAGAATTAGCATGAGAAATTCCAGCTATAAGGCTTGGAACGCTATTTTCGGAGTAACTAACTTGACATTTTCCTGATAATTGCACGGAGTGCGCAAGACTGCCATGCAATGCCGTACGAACCACGAACCACGAATCCGATACCCGCGATGAGTACGCGCTGGAAAGCGACCTCATCTTATTCATCACTAAGAATACACAAGAATATGCAAAAAAGCCTTCAACTATTAAAGTGGAATTGAGGGCTCTTTTGCAACCATCTATTCAGGATAAAATGGTGGAGGGGTTGTCTCAAAGATATTAGATACAAAAGCCAGCAGATAAAACAATAACCAATAGGATAAACAGAACCAAGATCGTTGCAGTGGAAGTAAATCCGACGGTGCTCATTGCAATCCCTCCTTTTTCGTTTCTAAGGATATGTTATTCGCAGCAAACCTATTTTGAATGGACTAATATCCACTAATAGCATAAGTCCATTACAATATTATTTTTCATTCATATGATGAGATTAAAATGCTGTGAAAGGAAGTAAGCCGGATGGAATATTTAGATATGCTGGCCAAATTAGGAATCGGCAACGCTCATCCTGGAGGATTTACCGCAACATTAAAGCAACTTGAGCAGTATCCACTTCCAATGAACTCGCGAATTCTTGAAGTTGGTTGTGGTACAGGAAGAACATCTTGTTATTTAGCTGCACAAGGCCATGATGTGACAGGGATTGATATTCGCTCGGATATGATTTCAAAAGCAATTATGCGGGCAAATGAAGAGAATGTCTCTGCCGTCTTTTTGGAAGGAGACGCATGCTCACTTCCATTTGAAAGCTATTCTTTTGATGTGATTCTTGTTGAATCCGTATCAATATTTGTAGATACTGCTAAAGCCTTAACGGAATATTATAGAGTTCTGCGTACTGGAGGCAAGGTTTATGACAGAGAAATGGTTCAAATCAAACCAATGCCAAAAGAAATTTATGATGATATTGCCCTTTTTTTTCAGATAGGCACACTGTGGAATTATCAGGATTGGTCCCAATTAGTAAATAAAGCAGCCTTTAAAGACGTACAGATAGAAGGCCCTTTTTTGTTTCCCAAGATCAGCGAGGATCTTCTCGAACATCCCGATCACCATCAACACATAGATGCCGGTTCTTTTTATGACACAGCACTTTGGGAAGTAACTAATAAATATAATAGTATAATGGAACGATATCATGAATATATGGGATCCATCCATTTTATGGGGACTAAATAAATTTTGAATTTCTCCAAATAAACCAATCAACAATTTTCGGTTGATTTATTTGTCATGACGGTGGCCTTCTGCAAAAAAGTGGAGTAAAAGGGAGAGGACAAATGACAGCAGAAGACTACTTAAATCACGTAATAACAAGCCGCGTGGGGTGAGCGAAGCTTCCCCCTTATTTCAATTTTTGCGTCGGAACCCCACACCGAACTCCCTCCACTCGCACACACGTATGTGTTTGTATATAAAAGGACCGTCAATGTTCTGACGATTTTTCTTGATTTTTCTAATATCTGGGTTATTTTTCTAAATATAATCATTTAATGGGTTGACTTCGAGTGCGCTCTAACTTGTATGATAAAAAAATAGCAAAGAGGGAGGCCATTCAGTGATACAAAAGATGGACATTGAATTGACGATTCAGCAGGTTGCAGCAAGAACGGGCTTAAGCGTACATACACTTCGTTATTATGAGAGAATCGGTCTCATGGAACCGATCTGTCGAGCTTCCAATGGGCATCGATCCTATAAGGAGAATGATCTTGAGTGGATCATTTTGCTTACGCGGTTACGATCAACAGGAATGCCTATTTCAGAAATGCGGCGCTTCGCTGACATGATGCGTCACGGCGATTTGACCATTGCGCAAAGGCGGCAAGTATTGGAGGAGCATGAACAAAAATTACTGATGCAGGTTCAAGAGCTGCAAAACACCCTGACCGTGCTTCGAGATAAAATTGTGTATTATCGTTCATGGGAAGCCGCACAGCAGCAAGAGGAAAAATCGATAACAGGCTGACCTCAATCATTCAATTGCGATTTTAGGGGGAGGAGTTTGACATGCATAAGCTATCATTAGGGAAAACGGGCATGAAAGTCAGTGCTTTAGGTTTGGGATGTTTGAACTTTGGCTCCCGGGCGGACAAAGCTGCGTCCTATCGGTTGTTGGATCAGTATAGGGATGCTGGCGGGGATTTTTTGGATACGTCCAATAATTATGCATTTTGGAACGAGGGATGCGTCGGCGGGGAGAGCGAATTGCTGCTCGGTCAGTGGCTCAAGGATCGTGGAAATCGCAATAGTATTTTTTTGGCTACGAAAGTTGGAGCCAATCCGATTTTCCCGGGCGGCGGCTTTGAGAATAAGGAAGGATTGTCCCGAAGAGCTATCGAGAAGGCAATCGATGAAAGTCTGATGCGGCTTAAAACCGATTATGTGGATTTGTACTATGCTCACATTGATGACGAAAATACACCTCTTGAAGAGACAATGGAAGCCATGGATGGCTTGATAAAGGCTGGAAAAGTTAGAGCTTTAGGCTGCAGCAACCATTGGGCTTGGCGGATAGAGAAGTCCAAAGGCATCAGTCTCGCCAATCATTGGACGCCGTACTGCTGCGTACAGCAGAGGTATACCTATCTTCGCCCTAAGCCAGGAGCTGATTTTGGCGTACAGCTAAGTGTTACTGACGAGCTGCTGAACTATTGCAAGACTCATGATGATTTCTCCCTCCTCGCGTATTCTCCTTTGTTAAATGGCGCGTATACCCGTCAGGATGTATCCATCCCGGAGCAATACGAAGGTCCGGATACTCAAGCTAGAATCAAGGTTTTGACCGAAGTTGCCAGCGAAACGGGAGGAACCTTAAATCAGGTGGTGTTGGCTTGGCTCCTGCAGAACACTCCCAGGACCATTCCAATAATAGCGGCAAGCAAGCCTGAACAGCTTCAAGAGAATTTGGATGCTTTGAACATTCAACTCAATCAGGAACAGCTGCATCGGCTAAACACGGCTTAACATGGATTAACATGGATTAACATGGTTAAACAGAAGAACCTCTGGAAGGATTGAGCTAAACAGAATAGGAGTCGGATTACGATGAAAGCACCGATAAGAAAGGCAATTTGCCTACTCTTACCGGTGCTTTCGTCGTAAAGGACTTCATGAAATTCAACGCTGGGATCCTGATGTATTTTGACTAACCAACCTTTTTTGCTGCCGCTGTTCCTTGAGTAGAGAGGCCATCTGCTCTTGAATTATTTTCGATTGCTCAGAGGCATAAGCAGGATATGCGAGATTGCGGGTTTCGAGTGGATCATCGGTCAAGTTATACAGTTCATATTCATCGGGGAGAGGCTGGTTTTTAACTGAGGTGACGCAATAAGCAGCATACTGCGTTGACTGCATTCCAGCAGGATACCCACTCATTGGCTGGACGGTGACATCTTTTTTTCCTGGATGGCTCCAGAATTGATCGTTGTCGAAATAGCGGGAGTACTTCCACAGTTCTTTTCTGTTATTCCTTTCTATGCGTGAGATCACGGTTTCAATGTGATTTGGCTGCACGACGGAGGGATAGGGCTCCCCCAAGGGGTTGATTTGGTGCTGGCCTTGCGTAACATCATCGTCAATCATAAAATAGATCGGTTCTTCAACGGGATCGGACTTATTATGCCCTAGGAGGTAAGGAGAAAGGTCGCGTCCGACAAAGGGATGGACTTCGCTGAATTTATTTTGCAGGCGATTTTGAATATCTTCTGTATCGGCATGGGCCAGCCCCAGCATGGTGGGCAGTAAATCTAGATGGCTTGTAAGTGTGTTAAAATGATGCTGCTGCGGGAAAAGCTTCTTGTTATGAATGAGAAAAGGCACATGCAGCATTTCTTCGTAAGCACAGTAAAATTTTTGGTGAAGATGGCCGTGAGCCCCAAGCAGCTCTCCGTGATCGGATGTAAAAATGATAATTGTATCATCATAGAAGGAAGAGCGGGCAAGAGCTTCAAAAACCTTGAGCATTTGCTGATCGGCATTTTTTTGCAGCTGATAGTAGAGCTTGCGGTAATGCTGCTGGTTGATTATAGGCTGTAGTGCTCTGGGATATATATGCTGATAGCTGGCTTGACAGCGGGGCTTCGTATCCAAGGGTTCATTTATTGTAGGCGGGGGAGCGACCGAAGGCATAGGCTCCACATCAAAATTAAACATGGGAAGTCGTTCGGTAAGCGACCCATATAAAACAATATCATGCGGGTTCACGAACGAAGCTACAACAAGCCATGGCAACGCATCGTTGTCGATGGCTTTCTGTTGGTCGAGGGCTTCGATGAGCTCAACCACTTCCGAGGCGTAGACTACGTCTCGGCCGCTCACTCCGAAAGCAGCGGAAGAAGCCGAGTTTCGAGGATTTTTTCCATGGGGCTCCGGACCGATCCAGCTGGAAAACCCGAAGCTGTCCAGCGGGTCCGCGTTCAGGTATAAATCTTCCTTTTTTTGATCAGGTACGCCGGTTAGGGGATGATAGCTAGGGAGTCCTTGATGTGTACCGGGAATAACAATGTCTTCATACGATATATGCCATTTCCCTTTATAGTACGTCTGGTACCCGGCTTCACGAAAGTAATTTCCCATGGTAGGCACCGTGTTTCTGCCGAGCCAGAACATATCGGAGTCAAAGGCTCCTTTGGCGATTCCGTTTGTCTGGCTTACGCCATGAAGCGATGGATAGTGACCTGTAAACATCGTAGCTCGACTTGGGCAGCAGGCGGCACTTCCAATATAGTGCCTGTGGAATTCGATGCTGTTAGACCTCAAAAGCTCCTGTGTCACAAGATTTTCGCGGCGCCATTGTTGGATTTCCTTGTTTTCATATACAGGGGGATACCGCTCTTCATCTACCAGTATTACGAGAAAATTAGGTTTTTCACATGGGTATGAAAGAGACCTGTTACTAATCATCGTATACACATCCCTGCTTATTGAATAATTTTACACTAAATTATGTAGCAACTCTCTAAAAGAGAAGTATTTCAGAAAATGATACAAAACTCCGCTAACTTCCGTCTTTATAATAGCTGCAGCTGAAGGAGGACAATGCATTGGAAATTCCGGAAACAAAATTATTTCAAGAACTATTCTACACCCACTATCCCACGGTTCGCCGTAAGCTGATCGCTTTAGTCCGGGACGAAGCAGCGGCTGAGGATTTAGCACAGGAAGTATTCCTGAGGTTGTATCGCAACCCGCCGGACGACTTGAATGTGGTGGGCGCTTGGCTTCACAGGGTACTGACGCGAATCGGATACGATCATTTAAATAAAAAATCCCGGGAACGCTCTTTGCAGGAGAAGCAGGAGCATCAGGTGCTTCTCATGGGAAGCGATGAGCCGTCAGGGGAAGAAGCGGTGTTGCAAAAACTGGACCATGAGGAAGTTCAACAGTGGCTTAATGAACTGCCTGAGCGGGACCGCCAATTGCTGCTCCTCCGATATTCGGGTTATAGCTATGCGGAGATTGCGGAGCAATTACAGGTCAGACAGCCGCTTGTCGGCACGCTCATACATCGAGCCACAGCGAAGCTGAAACGTCAAGCAAAGACACATGTCCAGTTAGATTAGGAGGGAATAAACATTGTCAAATCAGCCAAAAGATGAGCAAATGCTAACGGATCAGGCTTGGGCGAAGCTTCAGGACAAGCTGGCCAAGGAGCCGCGGAGTTTGCAGTGGGCGCAATTAGAGCGCAATTCAGCAGCAAGAGCAAGCTCCTTACAGGGAGATAGATTCATACAACCTCTGCCAAGTGGTATTCATTCGGAAACAATGCACAATAGTGAATGGAACCAAACACCATCCTTGAAGAAGGAAGCTCCAGTAAAGACAAGGAAGGGATTCGCCCAGTGGATTCAAAAACGGCGTAAGCTGGTTGGCACGGCGACAGCCGCAGCTCTGCTGGTCATCATCGTAAGCACAACGGCTGGAAACGAAGCGTTGGCTGCGATACTCCATAAATTCCGCATGCAAGAGATGGCAGTCGTGCAGCAGGATGATCTGCAAATGATATTAAACGGTGCTTTCCGTGACGATAAAACGAGAGAAGCGATTAATAAGTTCGGAACGTTTACACAAAAGAGCGGCACACCTCGAAATGAACCTATATCAGCCGAGGAAGCCAAGCAGCTTATGAACGGCAAGCTGCGTTTACCGAAACAAGCCAAAACAGATAAGTTCAACGTTTCTCCCTCAAATACGATAACTTTCCAGATGAATGTGAACGAAGTTAATAGCGCTATGAAGCGGCTGGGAGCCAAAAAACTGCTGCCTGCATCCGTTGACGGGAAGCCGATAACGTTGGAGTTGGGACCAAGTATTCATGCAAGCTTCAAGAGCGGGGAAGGCAAAGGGCAAGAGACTAGTTATTGGATGTCCCAGCAGCCAGTTCCTGAGCTCACCGTAGATCCTTCTATTCCTATAGCGGAAGCGATGGAGGCTGTGCTTGATTTCCCGCTGCTGCCAGAAAACCTGAAGCAGGCGATGCAGACCACCAATATGCTGAAGGGCGGTTCCGTACCGCTGCCGGTTATTTCCAACCAAAAGATGGAGCAAATTAAAGTTGAAGGAATCCCGGTTCTTGTTAAGAAGCAGGGGGATGAGAGAAATCGGTACTATAGCGCCTACTGGGTTCAAGATGGCCACTTGCTTGAACTGGGAGCTCAAGGAAATGCAATTACCCAAGACAAACTAATCGCTCAAATTAAGGAGTTGATTCGCCCTTGAACAAGGCTGCCATTGAAGCCCGGGGACTGACCAAGGATTACGGAAACGGACGGGGATGCAGAAGTATTAGCCTAACCGTAGGACAAGGGGAAGTCTTCGGATTCCTTGGCCCAAATGGGGCGGGTAAAAGCACATTTGTTAAAATGCTGGTCGGACTTATCCAGCCTACCGGAGGAGAGGCCACCTTATACGGTCACCCGATTGGTTCACTCGAAGCGAGGCGCAATATCGGTTATTTACCTGAGCTGTATAGATACCAGGAATGGCTCAGCGGCGAGGAAGTGCTCCAACTGCATGCAAAATTATGCGGTTGGAAGCCCTCCAACCCCGTGGGGCGGATCCGGCAATTATTGGATGAGGTGGGTATTGGTCTCCGCGGCAAGGATCGGGTGAAGCATTATTCGAAGGGGATGCAGCAGCGGCTTGGATTGGCATGCGCTTTACTATCCGATCCGCCGCTTCTTTTTCTGGACGAGCCGTCATCAGCGATGGACCCAGTAGGTCGTAAGGAAGTTAGAGAGCTTGTACATAGGCTGAAGGCTGCTGGAAAAACGATATTTCTTAACTCACATCTGCTTGAGGATGTGGAGGTGCTTTGCGACCGGGTGGCGCTGCTGAACAATGGCACCATTCTGCAGAGCGGCACGGTTTCCGAGGTGTTGCAGGAGAAGAAGCTTTGGCAGCTTAGGATCGGCGGTTTTGAATCTTCTATGCTTAATTGGCTTCAAGAAACAACCGGGTTGTCCTTACATATTCACTGCGGAAGCGGAGCGGCTTCGATGGATGAGAGTATATGGCTCGAGGCTGAGGTTGAAACAGAGGAGCAAATCGGCTGGCTTAATCATCTGATTATCGAGCAGGGAATGACACTGTATGAAGTGAAGAAGGCAGGCGGGAAGCTGGACGAGTGGTTCGTCGGCGCAGTTGCCGGAAGGAGCCACAGGGGGGAAAGAGAATGATTACGATCACGCTGATGACTTGGAAAGAAATGCTGCGCAAGCGGGTGCTTATGCTCACGTTCCTGATGACAGCAATATTCCTGGTTGCTTTCTGGTTTGTTGCCGGAACGCTGGGAGATCAGACGAATAGGCTGTTGGAGAGATTTGATCCATCCAGCTCCCAGTTTCTGATTGAGCAGTACCAGGCCGGAGTGACAATTCTGACTTTGGGCTTCTTTTTTGCTTCGTTCGTGCTCGCCTTTTTATCCATATTCAGTTCATTCTCGGTTGTGGCCGGCGAAGCGGAGCAGGGGGTGCTGCAGGCACTCATTCCTCGCCCGTTGTCCCGCGCCGGATGGTATACGGGACGTTGGATCGGTTATGTATCGATGGGGGTGCTGTACGCAGCTATTCTATTTGTCTCCATCTTGGTAATTACCCAAATTCATGCTGCCGTTCCACGTGATATAGGAGCGCTTGTCCGCGCTTTCTTACTGTTTGCTGCTGTGGTTCCAATGCTCATATCTGTATCGATGCTGGGCTCATGCTTTTTGTCAGCCCTCGGAAATGGCGTATTTATGACCATGCTGTTCGGTGCAGGCTGGCTGGGCGGGATGATTGGCAAAATAACATCCTCATTTAGACTGGAGGAGATTGCCGCCAAGCAGCTTGCTACCATTGCGGGGTTGATGTCGATCGTCATGCCTGCGGATTCCTTGCAAAGCCGTATGCTGGCAGAGCTGTTCTCGCTGCAGGAAATGAATGAACTGGTTCAATTAAACAGGTTGACCGGAACTCTTGCTTTAGGGCCTATTCCATCCAATACCTTCTTATGGTATGTGGCGGGATATACCCTGCTCACCTTCGGAGGCGGGTTGTGGTTGTTTCGCAGGAAGGATTTATAGCTTTTAATATTCGATTATAGGGTTTATCTGTCGCTTAATAAGAGTTTTTTCAAAATAATGTTCGGAATTTGGTTATTAATTCAGTTGTTTTATTTAGTAAATCGTATTCAAATGCTGTAAACACGAAATATAAATGTTGACATCGTGACGGATCTGCTATAACATTCAATTTGTCTTAAAAAACAAGTGAATATTCATCCGTTCATATATCCTCAATAATACGGTTTGAGGGTTTCTAGTAGGAACCGCTAAATTCCTAACTATGAATGGGGTGCTGTCTATCCGCACACCCATTCACGGTTAGGGATTTTTTTGTTTGCTCGGAACCAAATGAATAATGATCTATGGAGGCCTGATATGAGCAAGTATGATGTAATTGTAGTTGGAGCCGGACCTGCGGGGATTTTTGCGTGTTATGAATTTATGTTGAAATCACCTCACTACAAAGTACTGTTGATCGATAAAGGTCAAGATATTTATCATAGACGATGTCCCATTTTGGAAGGAAAAATTAAACTCTGTCCTCCTGCGGCAGGAAAAAAAGACTTCGCTGGCTGTTTGCCTGCATGTTCGATCACGAGCGGTTTTGGCGGTGCGGGAGCCTATAGCGATGGGAAATTTAATATAACGACACAGTACGGCGGATGGATGACCGATTACTTGAGTCCTTCCAAAGTTTTGGAGCTTATTAAATATGTGGATCACATTAATTTGGAGCACGGAGCCACGCAGAACATAACCGACCCAACGACCGATACGATAAAAAATATTGAACAACGCGGGTTTGCCGCTGGTCTTAAGCTGCTGCGAGCCGAGGTCAGACATCTGGGCACCGAACAAAACCTGGAAATTCTGAGGTCCATCTATGAATATCTGAATCAACGGATCGACATGCAATTCAGGACCGAAGTGGAAGATATTATCACCGCAAAAGACAATGACGTCAGCAGCGTCCAAGGCATTCTTTTAAAAAATGGCAAGCAGTATTTCAGCGATCATGTAGTTATAGCTCCCGGAAGAGATGGCTCTGCGTGGCTTAGTGAAGTTTTCAAAAGAAAGAAACTGAAGATGTACAACAATCAAGTGGATGTTGGGGTGCGTGTTGAGACTTCAGATGTCGTGATGAGAGAGATTAATGAGCATCTGTATGAGGGTAAATTTATTTTCAATACGTCAGTCGGTACTCAGGTCCGAACGTTCTGCAGCAATCCTTCCGGCCATGTTGTTGTGGAGAATCACAGCGGCGTCATGGCGGCCAACGGACACTCTTATAAGGACCCGGAGCTGGGCTCAACGAATACCAACTTCGCTTTGCTGGTCTCCCATAAATTCACGGAGCCTTTTGATAAGCCGAATGAGTATGCGCGGGAAATTTGTCAAAGAGCTAATGATCTCTCCAGTGGCGGTGTTATCGTTCAGAAATACGGGGATATCATCAGGGGAAGGCGTTCAACGGTAAGCCGGATTAAAGAGGGGTTTATTGAACCGACATTAAAAGAAGCGGTACCCGGCGATCTGGGCTTAGTTCTGCCCTACAATACAATGAAAAGCTTAATTGAGATGATAGAAGCTTTGGAAAAGGTTACTCCCGGCATTGCTTCCGAGCATACGTTGTTTTATGGCGTGGAGGCCAAGTTCTACTCGGCTCGACCTAAGCTTACCGAAGCGTTCGAAACCGAGATCAAGGGCTTATATTGCGGAGGCGACGGTGCAGGAATAACGAGAGGTCTCGCACAGGCAGGCGCTGCCGGAGTATGGATAGCGAGAAATATTATTAGCGGTAAAGCGTAAGCGGATGCAGTACCAACTGAAACTAATCTTGACTGGACCGCTATTTGCTTCATACTGTATGCTTTTTGGATAGTTTATTGGTTGTCGTAAGTAACTGACCGGATAGCCCGATAAACCCAACGAGTGCTTACAGGCCAGTAGGGAAAAGGGGTAACTGGAATTTCTGGAGCTAATCTAGCCTTTAAACCCGGCATAAGGAGACTAACTGGAAAAGCTCCATCTATATGAAGCATTTATTGGGGAAAGTACTGTAAGGGGCGGAATTAGCTTGAGGTTTTCCTGTTACTTATAGTGATGGGCTCCCATGGACCACCATTAACTGGAGGTTTTCCCACTATTTCATGTTGGAGTCGTGTCTGCTTACTTTCAAGTACTGCTTAGTGGTATTGAGCTGTTAACTTAAAAGTGAAGCCAGTAAAAAGAGGAACCTGCATGCTTGCAGGTTCCTCTTTTTACTAGATATTCGGGACTAACCGTTCCATCCCATTCATGTAGGGCCGCAGGACAGCTTCATATCGGAATCCTTAAATAGACCACAGTTCCCCGGCCGTATTTGCTGCGAACTTTAACCCCGAACGATTCACCGTACAGCAATTTCATCCTCTTGTTAGTATTGAACAGGCCGATATGGTCGGTCTCGCCGGTGTCCATCTCCAGGACATGCCTAACTTCTCCAAGACGCTCCTTGCTGATACCGATTCCGTTATCTATCACGGCCAATTGAAGCAGCTCACCGGTCTGCCAAATTTTTATTTTGATACGGTAGTTGCCTTCCATCACTTTAATACCGTGGTAAATGCTGTTTTCAATAAGCGGCTGCAAAATCAGCTTCGGGACGTTGTACTTTTTCACGCGATCCTCATATTCCCATACGACATCGAACTTGTCCTGATACCGGACCTTCTGGATGTCGATGTAGCTTAACGTGTAGGCAATTTCCTTTTGCAGAATGACCGGCTTGTTATGTCCCTCCAAAGAATAGCGCAATATATCGGCCAAATTCTCGACCATCTTGTTCAGCTTTCCTGGCTTCCCGGTGAGACCGGAAATTTGCCAGTTGATCGTCTCAAGCGTATTGTATAGAAAATGAGGGTTCAGCTGAGACTGCAGAGCTACCAATTCCATGGCCTGGGCTTTGTATTTCCTTTCGGACAGCTGAATGTTCAAGTAGTTCTGCTCGATAAAATTTTTCAAGATGCTGTGAACGATGTAGCTGTAAACGTCCTTGATGCGAGCAGGAAGGGCAGGCAAAGGTTTACTATTCTCGGCAGATTCCAGGATCGTCACGATCGTTTTGATATCCCGATAATTTTTTCTCGTAAAATAAAACGTTAATCCGCTGCCGAATAAAAATGAAAGCAGCAGGAGCAGCTGAATCGTCTGATTCAAGCTGTTCGGAACCTGATACAGCTTTGCTTTGGGTGCGATAGATAGGTAGGTCCAACCGTACCTATCCGAATTCAGCTTGGAAACGATTAACGGCTGGCCTTTCAGATCCATCTCATAAAACGAGCGATTCTCCGAAATGAGATCATTAAAGGGCAAGCTGTCAAAATAGGGAAGCTTTTTGTTTTTAAACACAACCTCCCCGTTAGGTCCAAGTATGAGAAGAGTTTGATCCTGCAGCGTGGACAAATTGGACAAATGGTTTTCGATATATTTGGCGTTGATGTTTAAGACAATGAGGCCGTCTCCTTGATC
The DNA here is from genome assembly GCF_042676305.1 of Paenibacillus sp. GCM10027630. Taxonomy (NCBI): domain Bacteria; kingdom Bacillati; phylum Bacillota; class Bacilli; order Caryophanales; family Paenibacillaceae; genus Paenibacillus; species Paenibacillus sp. GCM10027630. The sequence continues at coordinate 12,341 of NZ_JBHTGY010000026.1, forward strand.
GAGGGACAGCTTGCGGTACAGACTGATTAGCTCCGTGGCGGAGTTTTCAAAGTTATATTTTTTAATTGTGCGGTTTTCCGTCCATACCAATTGTTCGTCGTGTTGATGCCTTATATAGCTGTTGAACCATGCTTTATCATAAAATTGGTTGAGTTCGGTCAGTCCGCCGGAGGTTGTGGATAGAAAGCGGCTTTTGTCGTTATTCAAATAAACGTATACGGAATCGATATAGGGCATCGCCATGGCAGGTGCATCGATCAGATTTTTGATCGTCGCTAATATTTTATAGTCATCGAGCTCCAGAGACGGCTTGAGCATGAGGCTTTTCAAATTCGCAAATTCGATGGCGTTGGCCATAAAGTGGATGTTAAGAGAATCCAGCTCGCTAAAGATCAGCTCGATATTTCCCTTCGTTTGCTTCAGCATATTGGTCGTGTTGTTGTTGATTTCTTCCGTTACATACCTCTTGATAATGATCGTGGACATCGTACCGAGAATCAGGATGGGCACAAGCATCGGGATCAAGAAGGTGAACAAGTTTTTAAGGAAAAATGCATGGTAGGTTTTCATCTGCTTGTCTGACCTCTATCCCTTATTCTGCATTTCTGAATTCCCGAGGGCTTTTACCAAAATAATTTTTGAAGGTGCGAGTGAAGTTTTTAGGGTTGCTGTAACCGATCATTTCGCTGATTTCATACGTTTTATAATCGATTTCCTTCAAAAATTGAGCAGCCTTCTGCATCTTGATGGAAATGACGTAATCGGAAAAGTTTTCCCCGGTCTTCTGCTTGAAATATTTGCTGATATAGAAAGGGCTCATATGAACCAATTTCGCTGCTTCCTCGAGGGCCGCATCCCGGTAATGCTCTTTCACGTAATTTTTGATTACCGCGATTACTTTGTCGGAAATGCCTCCTTCGCACGCCGATTTCCCCTCACGGTTCAATTCCTCACGTATCCCCATGAAAATACACATTAAATCCTCGTATTTGGTTGGTTTGACGATATAATTTTTTACACCGTAGATGAGCGCCTGCTGGGCGAACTCGAAATCCTTGTAACCGCTTAAAAAAATAATTTTCACAGGTGATTTTTGTCGATGGAGCTCTCGGGCAACATCAATTCCGGTCATAACCGGCATCTGGATATCACAAAGAAGCACATCCACTGTATGGTTGGCTATATATTCGATTACCTGCATACCGTTTTCTGCTGCACTCACGACCTCGAAACCGGTTTCATTCCAAGGAAAATAGTTGCTTAAACCGTTTCTGATTTCATATTCATCATCAGCAATTAGAAGCTTATACACGGTGGCTCACCTCACTATACATGCTCTATACAAGCTACAATCAGTCGCATATTTCAATAGGCACATTATAACATTGATCGGTGGGTAGGGTAGCGTAATTTACCAAATGGACATTTGATGATTCCCTTTTGTTAAAAGATGACACTTCTTGGTCCCATCGGTTTTAATTGAGCCAATATATGATACTAAAAGAGGGATGAACAGCCTTTTTATTATTTCCGTATCTTTTATAATCAAAGGTAACCGGAAGCGCCATACATCACATCGATCACAAAATTAATTTGAGAAACAAATAGGGGGGCTAGAAATGATCAGAATTTCTGTAACTACGGCAAGAGTAGATCTTCCTGACAGTTATTTGAAGCAGCTTGTCCAGTTAGGGGTTGATTGTCTTGATTTTGGGAACGGCTCCAGCTTCATCGGAGTGAAGGAGCAGGGGTATCCCGATTTGGATGAACTGCTGAAGCTAAGGCGCAGACTCCGTTCGTTCGGACTCGATATCAACCGTGTGACGCTGCCTAATATGTCGGAGAGCTTTATGCGCAATCTCCCCGGCTCGGAAAAGGAGCTCGACAACACCGTAAATGCTATGAAGGTATTTGGTGCTGCGGGAGTCCCCATCGTAAGGCAGCGGTTCGCCGGTGATACGTTCGATAACTTAATGACGCGGTATGATGCGGTGCAAAGAGGAGGCTATATCACGCGTGGCGAAAGCTTGGGGCTTACCAAGCAACCGCAGGAAACGCCGACCTATGAGGAGCTGCAGGCTTGGTGGGACCGTTTCCTGACCGTCTACGGGCAGTTGGTTCCAATTGCCGAGGAGTACAACGTGAAGCTGTCGATGCATCCGTCGGATACCCCTAATACGGACACACCATTCGGCGGTCTGGGCTACCATCGGGTTACCGATGCTTTTCCGAGCAAGCAGGTAGGTTACATCTATTGCATCGGCACCCGTTCTGAAGCGGGCGGGTCCTCGCTCGTGCTAGATGAAATCAACCATTACGGTAGAAAAGGCCGGATTCATCTGATTCATATGAGGAATATTCGCGGCAGCCTGCCAACGTCAGGCGGGTTTGAAGAAACACTACTGGACGATGGGGATTTAAATATGTTCAAAATTTTGATGAAATTGAAGAAGGTGGGCTATGACGGCTGTATCAACCCTGATCACATTCCAGTTCTCGAAGGGGATGACCGGATTAGGCACAGCGGCGACCATCGTACGGTGTGCGGAATCGGACTAGCCTATTCCATTGGATATTTGAAAGCGCTTCTTTGCGCGATGTATGCCTAACGGCTTCAAAAAATACCATGATGAGGTGAAACTATTGAAAAATAAAAAAATGATTTCGATTCTGGCAGCAACCGCCTTGCTTGGAATCACAGCAGCAGGCTGCTCCTCAGGCGAGCAAGCCTCATCGCCTGCGGCTTCCGGTACTTCTAACGCTCCTAAAGAGAAGTTCATCTTTTGGGATAAAGGGGAGTATACACAAGCTTATAACGACCTGATGAAGCAGCGCGTGGAAGAATTCGGAAAGGCCAACAATATAGAGGCCGAGTATGTGGTGGTATCTCAGAATGATTTGAAAACAAAGCTTCTGGCTGCCATCGAAGCCAAGAATCCTCCTGATCTTATTGTAGCTAACGACCCGGTAGCGAAGCAGTTTGTTGCTTCTGACCAACTCGTGGACGCCTCGGATATCATTACGAAAATTAATTTTACCGAGGGCTCTAAAAAATTTGTCGTAGTCAAAGACAAATATTTCATGGTACCCCAATCGTACCAAATGGGCGGAGCCTATCTGCGTAAAGATTTATGGGAAAAGCACAATCTGTCTGTACCGAAAACATGGCAGGAGCTGTATGAGCAAGCCAAAATCGTCAATGATCCGAAAAATGGCATTTACGCTGTAGGCTTCCCGTTAGGTCAATCCGGGGGCGGCGATGCCGAGGGAATGGTCAGAGACGTGATTATCGCCTATGGCGGTGCTATCGTCGATAAGGACAATAATATCGTGGTCAATTCCAAGGAAACGTTGGAAGCGATTACGTTCATGTCTAAGTTTTGGAAGGAAGGCTTATCGCCGACGTCTTCGGTGACTTGGGACGATAATGGAAATAACAACGCTTATCTCGCAGGTACGGTCGGTTTCATCATAAACAGCGGAAGTGTTTATGATCAGGCGAAGAAGGAGAAGCCGGAGCTGGAGAAAAATACGCTCCTTATTCCAAAGCTCGCCGGTCCTAAGGGTGAATTTATTCTGGGCAGCGGCAACGTTTTCGCCATTTTCAAAAACGCCAAAGGCACCAAATGGGCTAAAAAATTCGTTACCGAATTTTATGACAAGGATTTCTATAATAAATTTGTCGAGGTCATGGGCGGGAAATTCCAGCCTGTGCTGAAGGGCTCGGAAGAGGCGGCCTTCTGGAAGGATCCGAACAATAAAGCAGCCGGTTGGATGAAAATGATTGATTCAGTCGTCGGCTCAAGCAACTATCCGGGTCCAGAGGACGATCTCGGTTCTAAGGCCAAATCTTCTCAGCTCGCCACCAGAGCGGTGCAAAGAGTTGTTGTAGAGAAGATGGATCCGCAAAAATCCCTCGATCAGCTTGAACAGGAGCTTAAACAGCTGTACGGCAAAAAGTAACGAACCCATAGACGACGGGGACATTTGCGAAGCATATCCGGCAATTGAGGATGTGCCTCGCCTCCCCAACTCACAGAAACTGAAGTCAGGAGGTGGCCCAATACGATGGAACAGTTAAGCAGAAAATACGACAGGTCGCTCGGGTATATTTTGATCATACCCGTTGCTTTTGTCATCTTTGTGGTCATCGGTTTTCCGTTCCTTAATGCGGTTTATTTAAGCTTTACGGACAAAGTTGTAGGTGTGGACCCTAAATTTGTCGGTCTTGACAACTACCTCTACATTTTTACGGATAAAGAGTACTGGAAGGTGCTTAAAAATACATTCATCTATATGATCGCAAGTGTAGGCATCAAATTAGCCGTCGGTCTGCTGCTGGCGGTTGTGGTTAATGAAACTTTTTTTGGCCGGGGAATTTTTCGTATGATTCTGCTTATTCCCTGGGCTCTTTCCGGCATGGTTGCGGCTATCACTTGGCGTTGGATGTATGACGATACTTACGGCATTATCAATTCCCTGCTGATGCGCTGGAATATTACGGATACGCCTGTGCCGTGGACCTCGGGAATTCATATGGCGCTTATTTCGGTCATTATTGTGAATGTGTGGAAGGGACTTCCTTTCTTTATATTTAGTCTGCTGGGCGGTCTGCAAACGATCGATTCGCAAATGTATGAAGCGGCGACGATCGATGGAGCAGGTTCCATAAGACAGTTTTTTTCGATTACGGTTCCTTCGATTATGCCGGTCATAACGATAACAACGCTGCTTTCATGTATATGGACCTTTAACAATTTTGAGAGTGTATATCTGATCACGGGTGGAGGGCCTTTGAATGCGTCGGCGGTCATTTCCACTTATACGTACGAAGTCGCCTTCCAACAAAATCTGATGGGTCGGGCGCTAGCAGTGGCGGGCTCCGTCGTTCCAATTCTCGTCTTGATGATTGTCGTCTCCATGAGAAAAATGCAAACGGATGATTAGGAGGGGAATGCTGATGAAGCCGAAAACATGGAAAAAGCTACAGAAAAAAATACTAATATACATAACGGTGATTATTTTTACGATCTGGACGTTATTTCCGGTGTATTGGATGGTCAAGTCGTCCTTCACTCCTAACGAGCTGATGTATACGCCGAAGCCTAGCATGATACCTGAAGCGTGGACAGTAAATCATTACAAGGATTTGTTTCAAAAAACCAAGTTCATGAATTATGTGAAAAACAGCCTTTATGTCGCTTCGCTCGTCACCTTGATCTCGGTCAGCATCAGCATACTGGGCTCGTACAGCATGACCCGACTCCGTTACCGGGGGAGAGTCTTTTTTTCACAAAGTATTATTTATACCTATCTACTGCCCACAGCCGTATTGTTTATCCCAATGTATGTAGCAGTCAGCAAGCTTGGACTTAGCGATAATAAGAACGCGCTGCTTATTGTTTACCCGACCATTATCGTTCCTTATTGCTGCTACATGCTGATCAGCTATTTCAAGGCGATTCCCAAAGAGCTTGAGGAAGCGGCAATGATCGATGGCTGCAGCAGTCTTCAGTCGCTGTTCAGAATCATTCTGCCGATAGCTTCTCCGGGTATTGCTGTCGTATCTACGTTTGCGTTTACCCTGGCATGGAACGAATATTTGTATGCTCTTGTTTTGACGACCACTCCTGCTCAGCAGACGGTTAATATCGGAATTGCTGGGTTTAAGTTTTCCGATCAGGCCGTATGGGGCTTACTGATGGGATCATCAGTTGTCGCTTCTTTGCCAGCCATTTTTCTATATTTCTTAGCTCAACGCTTTTTAAAAAGCGGCTTGGCTGCCGGCGGAGTTAAATAATATACAGCCGGTGGGTGGGCAGGTGTTTATGAAGCCGACTTTTCCGGCGAAAAACAGCAGAACCGTGTAGGAGCACCAGAATTCGAAGGTGAATGCAAGATTCGATGTCGAATAAGCTTCCTGAGTTACTTCGTGATCAAAAGGGGACTTTTTGAACTACATCTTAATAGGAGTGTGACAACGAGGATGATGAACCTGTCGGTAACGGTTAACACCTGCGATTTGACGGACCGCGATTTGAAGCAAATGTGCCAATTAGGCGTCGATTATATCGATTTTGGAAAAGGATCATCCTTCAGCGGAGTGCAGGAGCAGGGCTTTCCGGATCTGGATAGGCTGCTTCAGCTCCGAAAACGGGTACGTTCGTTTGGGCTTGATATGAATCGGGTTACGTTGCCTGATTTCACTGAACGGTTCATGAACAATTTGCCAGGCTGTGAAAAGGAGCTGGAGCATTCAGCGAATGCGATCAAAGTATTTGGTGAAGCGGGCTTGCCGATTGTCCGGCAGCGGTTCTCCGGAGATACCGTGCCTGCTCTGACGGCCGGGTACAAAGCGGTGCAGCGGGGCGGAGCCATTGCGCGGGGGGAAAGCCTTGGCTTGCTAAAGGTTAATCCCGAAGTACCCGATTTGGAAGAGCGGGAGCGGTGGTGGAGCCGCTTTACAGAAGCTTTTCGCACACTGGTTCCAATAGCAGCGGATTATAATGTGAAATTAACGGTGCATCCGTCCGATACGCCAAACCATGGGACGGCTTTTGGCGGACTGGGCTTCCATCGGATTATCGATGCGTTCCCGAATGCCCACGTCGGATTCGTCTACTGCGTCGGCACGAGGGCCACAGAAGGCGGAAGCTCCTTAGTTACGGATGAAATCAATCATTACGGTCGAAGGGGGAAAATCTTTCTAGTACACCTTCGCAATATTAGGGGCAGTCTCCCTACTGCAGGAGCCTTTGAAGAAGCGCTTCTCGATGACGGAGATTTGAATGTGTTTAAAATTTTGCTGGAGCTGAGAAAGGTCGGGTACGAGGGCTGTATTAATCCCGATCATATTACTCAGTTGGAGGGCGACAGTGTCGATACAGATCAAAACTGGGCGCATTCGGGTATCGGCTGGAAGCAATCCAGCATTGGTTGGGGTTATTCCATCGGCTACACGAGAGCGCTGCTGGCTGCATTGGCAGAGTTTGAAGGCATACGGCATTGACGGACATAACAGCAAGTATGCGAGAAGGATCATAAAGGGTCAGGAGCGGTGCGGCCTATAAAAGAGGTTAGGGGAGAAAATATGGACACCAGCTTTATTCGCGGAGTTATTCCGCCTATCGTTACTCCGCTAGATAACGAGGAAAATGTAGACGAAGCGGGACTTCGCCGTGTTGTAGAGCACGTAATTGCAGGAGGTGTTCACGGCATTCTTTCGCTTGGCAGCAACGGCGAATTTTATGGTCTCGATCATGAGCAGCAGGAGCGGGCGGTTACGGTCACGGTGGATCAGGTAAAGGGTCGCGTACCGGTATATATGGGGATTGGAGCGATCTCGACCAAAGAGTGCGTGAAGCTGGTCCGGATGGGAGAGGCGCTGCACACACAGGCGATTACTATTTTGCCTCCAATGTTTCTGACGCCAACCGAGGAGGAATTGTATCAGCATTTTCGTAAGGTGGCCGAGGCGACTTCCTTGCCGGTTGTTCTGTACAACAATCCGGATCGTGTAGGAAACAACATTTCTGTCGGTTTAATGGAGCGTTTGGCTGATATTCCAAACATTGTCGGGGTTAAAGACAGCAGCGGCGATATGACATTAACAGCGGAATATATTCGCAGAACCCGGAATAAAGGCTTCAAGGTCATGGCAGGGAGAGATGTCATGATTCTGGGTTCCCTGGTTTATGGGGCAGTCGGGTGCGTAGCTTCGACTGCTAATATCGTGCCTGCTCTTGTAGTTGAGATTTACGAAAAGTTTATGGCAGGACAATTGGCGGGCGCCTTGGAAGCCCAGTTTAAGCTGGCACCCCTGCGCATGGCCTTTAATCTGGGGAGCTTCCCGGTCGTAACCAAGGATGCGATGAATCTATTGGGTATTAACGTAGGCAGTCCAATTAAGCCGAACAGCAGCTGCTCGGAGCCTAATAGGGATAAGCTCATGGATATTTTGAAACAGATGGGAGAGCTATAAGAGGTTGTTCAAAAAGCTCCTTTTGATCACTTACTATAAGGAGGTTTCAATAGTATGAAAGTAGGATTTATCGGTCTTGGTGTTATGGGTAAGCCTATGAGCAAAAACCTGATAAAAGCAGGTTACGAGCTCATCGTTCTCGACAAAAATAAATATGCCTCCGAACTGATTGCCGCAGGTGCGGCATCGGCATCGACTCCTAAAGCTGTAGCCGAGTGGGCAGACGTCGTCATCACGATGCTGCCTGACTCGCATCAAGTGCGCGAAGCCATTATAGGACCGGACGGCATCATGGAAGGCGCCAAACCGGGGACGGTTGTTATCGACATGAGCTCCATTGCCCCTCTCGTAAGCCAAGAGGTTGCCACTAAACTTGCTGAAAAAGGTATCGATATGCTTGATGCCCCTGTGAGCGGCGGCGAGCCGAAAGCGATTGAAGGGACTCTTTCGGTGATGGCCGGGGGAAAGAAGGATGTATTCAACAGATGCTATCCTGTAATGAAGGCGATGGCCGCTTCCGTTGTACTCACTGGCGACATCGGAGCGGGCAATGTAACGAAGCTGGCTAACCAAATTATTGTAGCTATTAACATTGCCGCAATGTCGGAAGCATTTGTTCTGGCCAGCAAGGCCGGTGTCGAGCCGGAGCTGGTGTATCAAGCCATTCGCGGGGGCTTGGCAGGCAGCACGGTGTTGGACGCTAAAGCGTATATGATTATGGACCGGAAGTTTGACCCGGGCTTCCGCATTAATCTGCATATAAAGGACTTAAGCAATGTGTTGGAAACCTCACGTGAAGTAGGAGTTTCGCTGCCGCTTACCGCTGCAGTAATAGAAATGATGCAAGCGCTGAAGGCAGACGGAATGGGAGATGACGATCACAGCAGCCTAATTCGCTACTATGAGAAAATGGCTAATACGGAAGTGAAGAGAAGTGGAAACATTTAACCAAAACATTAAAACAGGCCAGAACCTATACATCCAGGTTCTGGCTCTGTTTCATTTTTTTAAGAGATATACACGAATGTATCTTCATTGAAAGGGCTTCGAATAGCTTTTCTCATACGATAGAGCTAGCTGAGCAGATTCGGGACTAACCGATCCATCCCATTCATGTAGGGCCGCAGCGCCAGCGGAATCCGTATGGCCCCATCCTCCTCTTGATGATTCTCAAGCAAAGGAATTAATATGCGAGGCGATGCTACGGCCGTATTATTGAGCGTGTAACAATATTTCAGGCTGCCTTGATCATCACGGTACCGAATATTGGAGCGGCGGGCCTGAAAGTCAAGGATGTTGGACGACGAATGAGTTTCGCCGTATGCTTGACGGCTGGGCATCCAGCTTTCAAGGTCATACTGCTTGTAAGTCTTCTGCGACATGTCGCCGGTACAGACGGACATTACGCGGTATGGCAGCTCCAGCAGCTGCAAGAGCTCCTCCGCGTTTTGGGTCAGCTCCTGAAGCATCTGCTCTGACTCCTCCAGGTTAGCCCGGCACAGGATAACCTGTTCTACCTTGGCGAATTGATGTACCCGATACAGGCCATGCACATCCCTTCCAGCTGAGCCGACTTCATTGCGGAAGCACTGGGAAACGGCAGCAAGCTTGAGTGGGTGCGTTACATCTACAATCTCGTTGCTGTAAAAGGAGACGATAGGAACCTCCGATGTTCCTACAAGCCACTTGTCATCGTCAGCAATGCGGAATGTCTGCTCTTCACCTGCCGGGAAAAAACCGGTATTCATCATCGCGGCGGTGCGGACCAACAGAGGTACCTCGAGCAGAGTGAATCCTTTGCTTGTTAGTAAATCCACAGCAAGCTGCTGTACGGCGCGGTGAAGCTGCACGCCTGCCCCCTTGAGATAGTAGTTGCGTGATCCGGCTGTTTTTACGCCCCGCGGGAGATCGATGATCTGATGAAGCTCCCCAAGTGCAATATGATCCAAGGCTTCGAAGTCAAGCTGGGCAGGCTCCCCTACCCGCCGTATTTCCACATTGTCCTCGTCCGAGCGCCCGTAAGGGGTATCCGTTGAAGTGATATTAGGTACCTGCAGCAATAATGTGTGGAGCTCAGCTTCTATTTCAGACAGTTCATTCTCCAGCACAATCAGCTTCCCGTTGACTTCTCTTACTTTTGCCTTGCTTGCATCAGCCTCTTCTTGTTTTCCGTGTTTCATGAGATCGTTAGTTTCTCGGGTTAGTCGATTTCGGGCCTGCCGAAGCTGTTCGATTTCTTGCAGCAGCGAGCGTCTCCGGCCATCGGATGCAAGTAAATCCTCGATGGAAAGTGGAATTCCCTTCCGTTCTGCCGCCCTTTGTACCTCTTCCTTGTGTTCACGAATCCATTTGATGTCTAACATACCGCCACGCTCCTTTTTTAGTAAAAAAGACAAAAAGCGCCCTCATCCGTTTGGGACGAGGAGCGCTTCGGCTCGCGGTGCCACCCAACTTGATCAAACAACAAAAGTTGTCTGATCCACTTTGGTTCCGCGATAACGGGCGGGTCCGTTTAACTTAGGGAGATCCACAGTCTCCTTGACGAGAACGCCTCCGAGTTGGATGCTCTTCATAGGCAGGTTGTCATTTTTTCTTTTAAGTAGTATACCTCAGGTATGCTCAAACATTCAATGGTTTATTCAGGAGCTATGATGATAATGGAAATTTATAGAAACTATTTCAAATTCGTCTAGTCTAATACTTTATACATATATCTTTTTAAGAGGATGGTGATTCATTTGAACGGTTTGATTGCCTTCTTCATTGTTCTAACAATGGGATGGGGGACAATGACTATGCAACCGACTGATCTACCTCTCCTAACTAACTCCAACAATGAATTGCAGGCTTCGCAGCCTTCTTTGGAGCTTCAACATATCCAGGAGCAACTCCCTGCATGGACCGAGGTATATCTTCGTTTATCCGTACAGCTTATGAATAGTTACACAGAAGATGGAGCTGTTCACATGCAGGTGAGAAAGCTGAACGAGCACAGGGAGCCCCTAACCGAGGAAGAGAAATTAACGCTCCAGCAAGCCATATATGATGCTGTTGGCTATTCTTTTCTTTTACAGATTGAGTCCTTTACGATTTCTGAGCAACCTGATATAGAGGGCGTCATTTCAATGATTCGCAAGGAGGAGCGCCGAGTTCTAGTAGTGGATCAGGAAAAATACAAACCTCATGAAAACACCATGGAGGGAGTTTATTGGGTTTCTTTCGCAAATGATGCCCAATTGTACCAAAAGAATGGCAAGCAGCCACTTAAATTTGAGGACTTGAAGGAGGGTCAGAGGATTGACGGATGGAGTACAGGGCCAATAACAAGGGTACTATCCAATAATGATCCGGAACCAAGGGTATTAGTGGAATTCGCCGTGTGGGACCCGCCGTCAGCGGATCAAGCGGTGGAGTTGACCGATATTTTACATCACGATTTGAAAGGCATTGTTCAGATAAGTATCCGGTTTGGAGACGGGAAACAGGTCATTGTTAAGGATGCGGACACAGTTGGAGAAATTGTGAAGAGGCTGAAGGCAATGAAGCTTGTTAAATCCTATGATCAGCAATGGAGGGTTGGCTACTTGTATTTCATGGACTTGTATGATGGGGATAAAACTGTCCGTTACGGAAGCGGTCTACAATTAGAAGGTGTAAGGTACGATACGAACGCAGCTACAGACAGCCTGAACGAGTGGATTGTTGAGATGGCCAGGCGCATAAATCCCGACATTCTTCCCGGATATCCAGTCCAGAAATAAGCGAATTGTATGTTGCAGCACTAATCGTAACAGGCCTTCCTCCGCTACTGTGGTGATCGGCCTTTTTTCCCTACAGAAGCTTCGGATGAATTGCGTCTTCCCGGCAAATTTCGTAAAATAAATACAAGTCGTGCAAGCAGGAGGAAGACAGAAGTGGATGATCAAATAAAAAATTTATTGTTCGATGTGGATATTATTGCCCGTCTCGTAGTAGGAATTGGCGAGGCAGCGGAGATTACCGGCGTTCCGCAGAGGCAAATCCGATATTGGGAAACGAAAGGAATCATTAAATGCTTACCTGATCAGGAGGTAACAACTAGACGGTATGATTATGCGAATCTAAAAAAGATTATTCTCATCAAAGAGCTGCTGGACGATGGATTCACATTGGATGCAGCGGCACGCAAAGTTGAGGATAGAATATCCAAGATTAATGAAGCCATTGGCAAGGTTATGGAGCAGCAGCAAACCAAAGAAGGGGCCCAGTAGGATCGTATTGGAAAAGGAAGAGGCTTCGAAAAGGAAGATGAAGGCGTCCAGCTAAGCCGCCGCAAATAAGCAAGCCCGTTAGCACCGGAAATACCCACCGTAACGAGCTTGGCCAGCTTCAAGAAATGTTACGGTTATCGCAAAAAGGCAAGTTTCTTTTTTGATATGAATGCGCTATCATTTTATATAATCATAGAGGATTTCAGGTTATTTCTAGCACAAAATGACTCGCACAATTCAGTAGATCCCATTGTAATGGAAGCAGGATAAGGCTGCTACACAATTGTAGCTTTTAAGCAGAGGAAAATGCTTCGATATGTAGAATGTTAATGTAGTTAAGAACAAATTCATAAGAAAGAAGGCGATGATGATCAAGACTGTCACCGTTCAAGATTTAGTGAATCGGTTCTCACTGGAAGTGCTGGCCGGCAAGTCGGAGCTGCACCGGGTGATAACCAAGCCTAAGACACATCGTCCGGGTCTTGAGTTTGTCGGATATTTCGATTTTTTCCCGCAGGCGCATGTGCAGGTTTTGGGGAGGAAGGAAATCACTTATCTGCATAAGCATAGCGAAGAAGAACGAAATTTGAGTATTGGCAACATTGTGAAATACCATCCCCCTTGCTTCGTCGTAACGCGTAACCAGGAGGGGCTTAAATATTTGAAAAAGTATTGCGAAGAAGAGGGTATACCTCTGTTAAGAACTCCCGAGCCGACCTCCAAGTTTTCGGATCTGATGGATAATTACTTGGCTAAAGCATTAGCGTCGGAGATCACTATCCATGGTGTATGCGTCAACGTGTCCGGCATCGGGATTATACTTCGCGGCAAATCGGGCGTTGGCAAGAGCGAGACTGCGCATACTTTGATTCGCCGCGGGCATCGGCTTGTAGCTGACGACATCGTGGTGCTGAAAAAAACGAGTCCCGAAACGATCATAGGCTCGCATAACGGCAAAAGCAAAGAGTTTCTGGCTCTTCGCAGTATCGGACTTATCAATGTATCCCGGTTGTATGGAAGAAGAGCGTTTCAAGATGAAACCCGCATCGTTCTCGATATCGAGTTGACCAAATGGCAGGAGAACGATTTGAATAATGATTTGGAGCTGGAGCCGAAGTTTACCGATTATCTGGACGTTCGCATTCCGCATATAGAAATCCAGCTTCAACCCGGAAGAGATGTGGCGGGACTTGTGGAGGCGGCTGCGAATAACTGGTATTTGAAGCAGCAGGGCTACAGCGCAGTTGAGGATTTTATGAAACGATTGGAAAGTGATTAGGCTGCTAGCGGAAGAAAGCTGGAATTAAGAGGAGATTCGTGTAAAACTCCGGGATAACGAGATAATGAAGTGTGTCGTATAATCCTTGTGCTGTACCCGCTTTCTAAGGACCTTTCTCTTGTTCGACAGAATCATCTTCGAGGAGTAATATCTGTAGATGAGTATATGTTGGGGATATAAGGAGACGAGGCGGTTCATGGTACGGTCATATATACTCCTGCTTTTTTGTGTCTGCTGTTGGGGGAGCAATTTTGTATTCGGTTCCATATTGGTTAATGAATTTCCGCCTATTCTTCTCTCTGCGATTCGGCTGTCGGCAACCTCATTATTTCTGATTGGATACGGATGGAGCTTTAAAAAGCTCGGTCATTTAACACGCAGAGACTTTCTGCTGCTCGTTCCGCTTGGTTTTGTGGGAACGCTGATTAATCAAGCTGCTTTTTTCACAGGACTGGAAACAGTCGATGCGACTACGGCGTCGCTGATACTCTCGCTTGCGCCGATTACTGTTGCTGTGCTGGCCGCGGTGTTTCTGAAGGAAACCATTACGAGAAAGATGGTAATCGGATCGGTTATAGCTATGGTCGGTATTTTCTTTGTAGTCGGTAAATCCGGGGGCATCAAGCCCTCAATCGGGATGCTGTACATTGTATTGGCTATGATTTCCTTTGCTATCTCGATTATTATTATGCGCAAGTTGACAGAACGGATCGATCCATTGACAGCTACCGTATATTCCACATTAATTGGCTCAGGTATGGTTATACCCGTTGCTTTGATTAAGGAGCCCATCACTCACGTGAGCTCTCATCCGTGGGCTTGGGTGCTGCTGTTTGTAACGGCCATCCTTATGCAGGGTCTGTGCGGCCTTATTTGGAATGTTCAGCTTAAACGAATAGGAGCGGGGAAGGCATCGGTTTTCCTAAACCTGCAGCCCTTTGTTGCTATGGTCGTCGGTTTCCTGCTTCTGGGCACACCGGTGACAATAGTTCAAATAGTCGGCTCTATGCTGATAGTGGGGGGCGTCGTGCTGGCGACAGGACTGAAAAAAGGGAAGCCAGAAGAAAGCGGCAAGCCTGTGACCGCAACCGGTATTTTACAGAAGGTGCCGAAAGTGAATGGATAAATGGATGGAGACACTGCGTGCGTTATTCGCGGTGTCTTATTTGCATACAAAACGCGCTTCGAATCATCGGTCGGTCCATAGGAGCCGAAGGTCGAACAAACGGTGTATGAAGCATGAGCATAGAGGAGTGGTAGCTTGAATAATGGATATGACATCATTATCGTAGGAGCCGGGAGCTTCGGCATGAACGCTGGTTACTTTACTGCCAAGTCAGGTCTGCGGGTGCTTCTGATCGACGCTCATAATCCTCCGCATGAGCAAGGCAGCCATCATGGAGGAACACGTATTTACCGCTCCGCCTATACCATGGGGCCAGCCTATGCGGAACTCGCTTTGCGAGCGGGTGAGCTCTGGTCGGAGCTTGCGGAGGAGGCGAAAGAATGGGCTAGCAGCCATTATAGCGGTATGACGGATGCGGATGCGGAAATTTTCAAAAAGACGGGAGTAGTGAGTATAGGGGATACGAATTCCAGTTTTTTGCAATCGAAGCAGGATAGCTGTATGGAGTTCGGTATTCCTTACGAGCGTTTGAAGCCTAAGGAATTGATGGACAGGTGGCCTGGCTTCTGCATCCCGGAGTATACGGAAGGCTTGTACGAGCCGCAGGCTGGAGTGTTATTCAGCGAGAACATTATCCGTGTTTATCGGAAATTGGCCGAACGCTGCGGAGCCGACTTTCGAACCAATGAACGGGTGGAGTCCATCGTGTCCGGTTCGGCGCAGCAAATGGTTCGCACTTCAGCAGGAACCTATTATGCTGATCGTGTGCTTGTCTGCGGAGGAGCCTTCTCAGCCGCACTGCTGCCTGAGCTGAAGCAGCTGGTACGCCCTGTGAGAAAAGCTATAGGCTGGTTTGAAGCACCTACAAGCTTATATGGTAGCGAGGTCTTCCCGGCTTTTATTGTTAATAAAGGCGGAACGGAAGAATATTACGGTTTCCCTGATCTTGACGGCAGAGGGGTAAAGGTAGGGAGGCATGATGGAGGCGAAACGGTGCTTCCAGGGGCAGAGCTTCATCCGTTCGGAATCCATCCTGAAGATGAAGAGGATTTGCAAAGCTTTTTGAACCTGTACTTGCCGAAGGTGGGAAGCTTATCCAAGGGGGGAACCTGCTTATATGAGAACGCTCCGGGTGAACATTTCTTGATAGGGGAGCTCCCGGAGCGTCCGGGCATCTGGTTTGCTGGCGGCGGATCAGGCCATGGCTTTAAATTCAGCAGCTCGATCGGTGAAGCTTTGAGCCAACTGCTGGCAGTGGGACGGAGCTACTGTGATTTGTCTTCCTTTGCATTTCAACGGTCGTTATAATGTAACGGCCGGTTAGGATCACAGGTTCCTAACGCTGCTAACTAACAGAGGTTTCCGTTTGCGTCAGCAGCTCGTCAAGCGTTTCCGCAACCTCCTTTAGTACTGGAAGAACAGGTACAAGACCGGCTGCGGGTATGCTGGTTAACAATGCAGCCAGTATTTCATCCTTGGAGGCCCCTGCTTTAATGGCTAAAGGCAGGTGGGATTTAATGGCGGGAGCGTAGCCAAGAGCGGCCAAGTTGGAAATATAAATGAGCTGCTGTGTTTTTGGATCTAATGCCGATTGGGCAATGACAGAGCGGTGCAGGCTGCGGAATTGATCGGCAACCTCAGGGAATTGCTCAGCAAAAAATTCGAAATCGGGGTTTTTCATAGGCATATAAGCTCCTCTCACAATAATTGAAATATTTCCCACAATAATAATTGTAATACTTTATCAATTTAGGTCAATATGTTACAATTTAAATATTATAATTACATTTTCTAATTCAAATAATGAGGAGTGAAGTTATGCTGAATGCAGCTGTTGAAGCACATTCTTTTATATTGAATGCGGGTAAGCTGCCTACCGAGAAGGGAGAGGCTCTGTACATACGGGGGGAAGTTAGATTTCAGCAAGAGCCAGGCGATGATTCGTTGTCACCCAAGCCGGTACTTCTTATAAGCCACGGGTTTAAAGGGTTTAAGGATTGGGGCTTTTTTCCTTACGCGGCTTCACAGTTTGCCGAGCGAGGTTTCTTTGTTGTAACGTTTAATTTCTCGTGCAACGGAGTTAATGAGACTGATTTTGACGAACTGGATAAATTTTCTTTCAACACTTATTCCCGTGAACAGGCCGACTTGAGCCTTCTTCTTCAAGCGCTATTGGATAAGCAGCTGCCGGAAGGGGAGCGAGCGGATTTACAGCGTATTTATTTGCTTGGGCACAGCCGTGGAGGAGGGAACAGCATTCTCTTTGCGAGCGAGCATCCTGAAGTTAAGGCGGTAGTCACCTGGAATGGCAATGCTAATCCAGATTTATTTGATGATGCCTTCAAGGCTGTCATTGCGGAGCATGGTGTCGCTTATGTAGCTAATGCGAGGACGAAGCAGCAGATGCCGATCCGGCGTGGCTTTTATGAGGATTTGGCTGAGCATCGGTCACGCTATCATATTCCTGAAAGGCTATCAGCGTTGGGCATCCCTGTTTTGCAGCTTCAGGGAAACAGGGATTCCGATAGGCTTCAGGCCGGCTTTGAAACGCTGCGGCAAGCTGCTCCCCAGCATCGTTGCGTTACGATTGCCGAGGGAACGCATACGTTCGGCGCTGTGCATCCTTTTGTCGGAACGACTGATCAATTGGAGGAAGCTATTCAGCTCACGGCAGATTTCTTGAAAGACCTTCCCCCTACTGCCGACTAGTGGCAGCATATAGCATCGTGAGTTTAATCTCGCCTCTTAGGGGGCGGGATTGTTTGCACATCTCGAGGATAAACAAGGGCACTTGGTTGATTAAATGTCCCGCGGCGGTTACAGTAAATGCAGATAGACCCAAAAGAAATTTGATAAAAAGGGGGATTATTTATGAAGCGGCCCATACTTTCTATTCCGAAAACTAACCTGGAGGTATTGCATGATGTTATTTCAATTGCTGTGATCCTATCGTCCATAGCTTACTTATTCGTAGAGTGGCCGAAGCTGCCTGCCCAAATACCGACTCATTTTAACGGTTCCGGGAAGGTAGATGGCTGGGGAGGGAAAGGGACTTTATTTATACTGCCAATTATTTCTATAGTTATCTATATTGGACTCACAGTTTTAAGTAAATTTCCTCATTCTTTTAATTATCTCAGTGAGATCACAGAAAGCAATGCCCAAAGGCAATATACAAACGCAAAAATGCTGCTGAGCTGGTTAAAGGTAGAGATTGCAGTCTTGTTCAGTTACTTATTGTGGAAATCGGTAGAAGTGGCAGCAGACAAGATAAACGATCTTGGAGTCTTTATCTATGTCATTCTAGCCCTCGTTGTGCTAACTATTATTTTCTATATCTATCGAACCATAAAATTAAAATGATGCACAAGGGCAAGCTAGGACTTAATTCCGCTCCTATCAACTCGAAATTCACATTCGCTTCGCACATAATAAATTCCATTTATTTTGACGCTGACGGGCGTAATTCGCTCAATAGTACCGCCATCCTCAACTCTGACAGGAATATCATCAGCCGTGCGCTCCCAAACGGACACTTGCAGCTGGAACAAGGCTGCAGCGAATAGCTCTGTATCGGAGCAAAGAGCTTTTGATTCTGACATGTTTAGTCACCTCATCCAACATTATTCGACGTAATAGATAGGATACCTTCAGTGAAGGGTGCTACATGATAGGGCAGATTATTTATCCACATGGATATCCACATTATCAACATAGCACCATCCTTTATTGTGCATATCTTTGAAAATATTATCAACATATCCACAGTTGTAGTTATCCACAAGCTATTGACGAGAAGGCAAGCATTACAGGCTTAAATGCCGTCTATAGTTTACATACGATCCGGGGCCGGTAAACCAAGAACATTCAGAGCATCACCTAGTGTTTGTTTGAATATTGAGGTGAGCCACACGCGGAATTTCTTCCTCTCATCATCCGCTTTAAGAATCGGACAGACAGCATAAAAGTTGTTAAACAGCGTTGCCAGATCGAATGCATAGCTGCAGATCGAATTTGGCGTCAGCTCGCGGCTGGCGGCAATTAATGTATCTTGCCAATTGGCAAGATGTCTAAGCAGAGCATATTCTGCTTTCTCCATCTCAGGGAAGTCCCCGGGCACGGCCGGTACGATATGCAGCTCTTGCTCCGCTTTGTTGATAAGACTGACGGCACGTGCATACGAATACATTAAATATACGCCTGAATTACCCGATATTTCAGTAGCCTGCTGCAGATCAAATACCACCTCGGTGTGCAGGTTAAAACGAAGCAAGTAGTACCGAATCGCCGCGGCTGCGATGGTCCTGCTGGAGATGCCGGTTTTATCCGAGCGCTTCTCTTCCACAACGCCTTCCATCAAATCAAGCAGATGGGAGATTTTGATGCCAATTCCTTGCCGCCCGGACATGGCGTACGATGTTTTCTTGTCTGTTGTATCGATGCCTAGCTCTGCGGCCGATCCAGGACTTAGGGAAACAACTCCATAGCTGACATGACGCAGCTGGGCTGCTTGTTCGGAGTAGCCTAATGCCTCAAGAGCCTGCTTGACCATCATTTGCGGATATTCCTGCCTATGATCAATTACGTTGATCACAAGATCGGCGTTACCGAATGCTTCCTTCGAGCCTGCTGTATAGGTTGTCCACAAGCCCTCGCTAAACTTTTTGTACCTAAAATCTTTTTCCAGCAGCCCGAACTTCCATAAGTGATAAGCGATATCTTTGGCAGTGTAGGTCAAGATGCCGTTAGAACGGACTAGAACTTTATCCGCGCTATGCTCCGACTCCTCCTCTTCTCCTGTAGAAGACGGTTGTTTTAACACCCAGCAGCCCGCCAATTTCCCTTCCGATTCTTCATAAAAAAGTGAGGTTTGCTGCAAAAGCGCAAACGCGGATGACCAGAATCCTTCTCTGACAATGTTGCTTTCCCATACTAACAAATCATAATCAATTCCGAATGGCTTCATTTCCTCAATATGCTCGCGGACAATTCGTTCCGCTACCAGCATGCCGACCCATGCTAAATTGTTGTTGCCTTCCTCCAGATTGTGGAGCACATGTGCGCGTTGTTCCGTCAGCTTCGAGTTAGCTTGGTATTCTTTATTAATCGCAGAATAAATATCCCAGCAATAATCGCCGAAACGGACATGCTCCTTTTGCAGCGGAGTATGAAGAAGGCCGACAACCGTATCCGCTAGCTGATTGCCAAGGTCATCGATGTAGTTATGAACCTCGACCTGATAGCCGACTCTTTGCAGCAGCCTCACCAATGTATCGCCAATACAGGAATTTCTTAAATGCCCGATATGCGCCGATTTATTCGGATTAATGGATGTATGTTCAATGACGACTTTAAGTCCGGGGGACACTTCAGCTGCGGCAAGGGGATGGTGTGCCCACTGCTTCCAGCTTATAAACAGGTTGATAAATCCGGGCGGGACTATCTCGATTTTATACACCCTGTTTTCAATGAAACCGTCCTGCTCCAGCCTTGCTTGCAGGAGCTGTGCTATATGCATCGGGGGCTTGCGCAGTACCTTCGCCAGCTGCATAGCTATGTTGGTGGAGTAATCGCCATGCTCGATATGGGATGGTTGTTCAATGATAACTTTGATGGGTGAAGCTTGTGGAAGATCGAGCTCATCCAACAGCTTGGTTACCGCCGCTTCAATATGAGTAGCTAACAGTTGATTTAACATAATACCCCTCCTGAATAATAGTCTTTTTAACGCAAAAAAGCCCTCATCTCTAATAAGAGACGAAGGCTTACAGCACTCGCGGTACCACTCTTGTTGTTAAACCGAGGTTTAACCACTCCAAAGATAACGGTCTTAGCCGGATCTTCCTACTTACCGTTCAGAAGATCATCTCATGGGTCCGTTTCATTAATGACTCCGTACCGGCTCTCACTATCCCGGCTCGCTTGAACTATTGTCAATAATTACTGTCCCAATCATCGAAGGATTATGAAATTTTATGGCTCGAATAAAAAAGCTTTTTATCAGTATACCCGCATTTCAGAAAAAATCAACCGTGATTTTACCTAAATTTGGCTATATGGGTCTGGTTTCTTCCCGATTGCTTAGCCTTATACAAGGCTTGGTCGGCCATATGGATCAGCTCTTCTGCAGACGCGGAGTGTGAAGGATAGTGTGCGATACCCTGTGAGACCGTAATAGGATGGCCGATAGGATGGATATTTTTTTCCAACGTATGGCGAATTCGTTCTGCCACAAGAAAAGCCTCATCAATAGCGGCATGCGATATAAGGGCAATAAATTCTTCACCTCCGAAACGACAGCATACATCACCCGGCCGTACTGTGGAAGTAATAATTTGTGCAAAATGCTTTAATACTTCGTCCCCGGCTTGATGACCGTAGGTGTCATTAATGGATTTAAATCTATCAATATCCATAATAATTATAGAGAAAGGGGTCTGCTCCTCCATCCATTGATGCATGATGATTTCGAGCGTTCTTCGGTTTGTTAACCCGGTTAATGGATCTGTCATCGCCTCATGCGTCAATTGGTCCGTCTGTTTTTTTATATCCGATAAAGCATACCTAATTGATTTTGTTAACAAATCCGCCTCTCTATTCCAATGGTGTTTTATTTCAGGGACTTCGACTTTTTCTCTACCGATTTTGCTCACGAGGTCAGCCAAGCCTACGAAGGGTTTGGCCAGCTTGCGTGCAAAGCCTATGACTACTAGCAGCAATATTAAAAAAGGAAGCATCATATACAAAAGAACGGCATTGATATGATGTTTCAGTTGGTCATATACGACGTTGATAGGCGACACCACAACTACGCCCCAGTCGTTTTCCGGAACCTTCACGTATCCTGCCAGCAACGTTTCTCCATGTAAGTTGACCATTTGTTCGTGTCCGCTTTGACCCTGAATAAGCTTCCGAACGACTTGGTTGGCGCTAATATCCTCGCCTATCCGATTCGTGTCGCGATGGAACAATATACGACCGTCGGATTGCACGATATAAAAATAAGAACCTATTTTATCGGTTGGGTTGCTCCCGAAAATCATATTCAAAATATTGTCCTCTTGAAGATAAATAGTTCCACCAATATATCCCCGGTAAGTACCGTTCATATCATATATGGGCTCGCTCATAAATACGAGAAGACGTCCGGTAGTTGTGGCTATGTAAGGCTTGGAAAGGTAGGGCTTGTGTAACTCCAATGCGGTTTTCGCCTCTTCTGTTGTTATATATTTGCCTGCAGTACCGATGGATTTCGGAGACACACTTCGAACAAGTCCCGTTTCATCTACCAGGGCAATGGAATTAAAATAGTTGCTGCTATAACGTATCAATTCCAGATTAGAATAGACTTCATCTGCGTTCATCAAGTTTATATTTGAAAAGATTATTGCGGATTTGTGCAGGCTGCTCCTCATGGATTTAAACAAAGAATCTATCGTCTGACTCATTTTGCTTGCGTTTGTAAGATTCAAAGTGAGCGTAGTATCTATTAGTGATTTTTTGCTTGATTGATAGGATGCTATGAGAAGAATGGTTAAAGTCAAAAGGACAGACAGGGAGACCAAGCCTGTTAAAAGTGTGGCAAGGCTAATCTTTTTCTGTTGAGTTGCTTTTATTTCGTGCAGCATAGGTATCAAATGTCAAATGCTCCCTTGTGTTGAGTTTAGATTACAGCACATAACCAATAAAACCCCATTGTAGCATATATTGGGGCTATTTATAGATTAAGCATTCGTGAATTTTATGAACAAAACGTACTAAATGAAGTTATTATTGTTAATTTGGTTAAACTATTATATTTTATATTTAATGATATAATGAAAGCGCTTTATAAGGCTTTTGCGATATTTAAGCGAAAGGCATCCTAAAATTGGAGGGATTTAGATGAGCGGTTTGGATACTAAGGCAATTGTGGAAATAAATCAGAAGGCCTCCCAGTTTAGATCAAGCATTGTTATCTGTTTAGACAATAAAATTATAGACGCAAAGAGTATATTGGGGTTAAGCATTACTTTGTTGAACGATCAGCACTACAGACTGGAGATTCACGGTCTTGATGAAGCAGAAGCAAAGGCGGAGATGACTGAAGTTTTTAAAAAGCATCATCTGTCAGTAACTGTCAATTAGATTGATTTAGCTGTTCAGCTCCGCTGAAAACGTATAAAGTTTGTTATAACAAAATAAGCCTCCGGCCACTTATATAGTGCGTTCGGAGGTTTTTTTCAAGATTGGAGGAGCAAATTTGTTATTCAAGTTAGCTGCCTGGTTTTCTCGTGCTCGATCCAGTCGATGGAGCATATCAAAAATTATGTTTGTTTCATTTTTTATTATGATTTTGCTGCCGATATTTCTAATAACCGTTATATCTGTGACTTTGTATCACTCCATTTTAATGGAAACCATCACTTCACGTGCGACAACGACACTTGAGCTTGTCTCCTCTACTGTAGATAATGAAGTAGGCCGAATCAAGAAGACGATAGCGTCACTTCTTAAAGATCATGAAGTTAGCGCAAGTATCTCTCAAATCCTTACAGCTAAAGATTTATTGGAGAGCCCTACCTATAAGCAGAAGCTTGATCAGCAATTGTCCAATTATTTCCATCATTATGGGCCTGATTTGATTTCGATTGTTTTTTTTCGTAAAAATCAAGGAGCCTATTATTATCAGCGAAATCTTAATTTAAATGAGAAAGAAATCAGGCAAACCCCATGGTATAGCGAGATGCTGCAATCAAAAAATAAAGTACATTTATTTGACGTTCAAGAGCAAGTATTTCTAGCTGACACGGATATGAAATCCTCCTTCACGGCTGTAGTTGCCCCAGGAGACGACGGCCCATCCTTTGCTGATATTGATTTGATTCTGTTTGTTTTTAATGACAATATTTTGCAGCAGCATCTGGAGTCCCAGGTATCGAAGTCGGGTGAACTGCTTGTTCTAAATGAAAACGCTTCCTTCATAGTGTCTGGAAATACTGAGGGTTACAAAGGGGTTTTCGAAGATCCGTATTTGTTGAGGGCACAGAAAGAGGAAGCGGGCTATTATGTCGCTGAAATTAATCAGAAGGAATCATTCGTCGTTTATTTGACTTCGAAATTAGGATGGAAGTATATCCGAATCATTCCTTACGAGCGGTTTATCAAAAAGGTGAAGGGTGTCTATGAACAAACCATTTGGATAGGCTCGATTGGCATAATTATTTTCCTGCTCATTTCTGTCCTTATCGTATCCTACATAGTTAAGCCGATTCTCTCATTGGTCAAGCAAATGAATGTAATGAAAACCGGAAATTTGAACGTGCAGATCGCAGAGCGCGGTCCAATGGAAATATTTTTGTTGTCCAAAACCTTCAATCAGATGGTGCTGCGGATGAAAGAATTGATTCTGGATGTCGAAGAGAAGGAAAGGCAGAAGAAACACGCGGAGATTGCTGCGCTACAATCGCAAATTAACCCTCATTTTCTATTAAATACGTTAAATACAATCAAGCTGATGGCGGTTATGGCCAAGTCCCAGCATATTCAGAAAATGACCGAATCGCTTACTAAACTGCTCTCTTTTACATTCAACAGGGGAGGGATATACATTACAATCGAAGAGGAAATCGGGCTGCTGGGTCATTATTTAAATATTATGAAGGTACGGTATGGAGATAGCTTTGACGTTGAGATTCGTGTGGAAGAGCGTCTGAAAAGTTTTCATATTCTTAAACTGCTGCTTCAGCCTATCATCGAAAATGCTGTTATACACGGTCTCCAGAGTGCAGAGGGGAGAGGGAAGCTTAGTATTACGGGGGAGTTCTTGAACGAGGAGTCTCTATGCTTTTGCATTCAAGATAATGGAGTCGGCATGTCGGATGCGGAGCTGGGAGAAATAGAACCCCAATACCCTAAGAGAGAGAGCTTCAACGGAATGGGACTGCAGAACGTCCACCAGCGAATTCAATTAAATTATGGGCCTAAGTATGGACTGAAAATTGTGAGCAAGCCGGGTAAGGGGACCAAGGTGGATATTTGCCTGCCTTTATTAGAAGCCCCTTTGAATCTGGATTCAGGAGGTGATTGAATTGCTGCGGGTATTAATCGCCGATGATGAGCCGTTGTTTCGAATAGCGATGCGGGAAATGATACGCTGGGAGCACTATGATTGTGAGATCGTTGCGGAAGTATCCAACGGCGGAGAAGCTTTGCGGTACATGGAGCGCCATCCTGTAGACATCGTGATTATGGATGTGCAGATGCCGGTTCTAAACGGAATCGCTTTTCTTGAACAGCTGAAGGAAAGGGAAGAGAAGCATAAGCCGATGGTGATCGTACTCAGTGCGTATTCCAATTACAATTATGTGCGGAAAGCCTTTTTATTAGGGGCGAGCGACTATATCGTAAAGGAGGATTTAGAAGAATCCGTGGTTACCCCTGTCATTGCTAAAGCGGTAGCCAAGCGGAAAGAACATATGCAAGAAACAGAGCAGCAGCTTCAGGAGTCGAAAATTCAGCAGAAGCGTATGAAGGAGCAAGCTCTTTTGCTGACCTTAAACCATGCTGTGGAAGATGAAGGCTTGCCCGAAGAACAAATAAGGATGATCAGGGAATGGCGGGCTGAATCGTCTCAGTCACGCCAGATTCTTATAAGCATCTGGATCGATAGAACATTTTCCGAAGAATCGAAGGATCTTGATTCGCAGAAGCTGAGGTATATCTCAATTACCATCATGCAAGTACTGGAGGCCAACTATCCGGAATCTGTCATTGTCCCCTTTAATAAGGCCGAATTCGCTATATTGGTGGTTTATCCTGTCAACGAAAGCGTGCAGCATACGAGACATCGAATTATCGAAACAGTGAATACGATCAGCAATCATCTCAGACAGTACTTGAATATATCGGTCAGCATGGGGGTATCGCTTCCTTGTGCGGGTTGGACGCAATGGAGTGAGCACTATGATGCTGCGAGGCAACTCGCGGCACTTCGTTTGTATAACGGACTTGGCCACGCTTACTTTCCTGAGGATAGTCCGTTTAAAAGCTCTCAATCGTCAGTTTCGCCGCTATGCAGCACCGGTGAGCTCTTGTATAAGCTTGAAATGGGGACGGCAGATTGGAAGGGGGAATTCGACAAATGGATTCAAGCTGTAAAATCTATTGGGGTCGTTGATGCTGAAATTATTTTTCAACAATATAAGTCACTTCTAAGAGAGTTAAGCATGCTAATTCACGCTAAAGGCTTCACTTGGCCGGATATATTGGATCTTGCCGATTCCCCGTATGAACAATTGGAGCAACTGGAGTGGATGCCCCGGATTCATGACTGGCTGCGTGCAGTGCTGCACAAAATTTATAATGTTTTGGATTCGGGAAGGAAGGCGGCCGACAGCATTCCGAGGCTGATCGATAAGGCCAAGAAATTGATCGAGCGCCATTATGCCGCCCCGATTTCATTATCTTTGGTCAGTCAGCAGGTGGGGGTTAGCGAAAGCTATTTAAGCAAAGTATTTGTTAAAGATACCGGGGAAAATTTTAGTGAATATGTCACTCGATTTCGCATAGAGAAAGCTAAACAGATGCTGTACAGCGGCATGAAAATTTATGAGGTTGGTGAGAGTGTGGGTTATCCGAATCAGACCCATTTTAGCCGAATTTTTAAAAAGGTTACAGGAAAAACACCGCTGGAATTCAAAAGTGGAAAATAACCTCAGATGGAACCGGCCAATTAAGCCGACACTGCTTTCAAGTACAAAAACAGAAAAGAAAAGGACAAATATATGCATTTGAAAGCGCATTCGTTAATTGTAGAATTTGCATGTAACGTAACTACATTAGCGAAAGAGGTTAAAGTATGAACAAACTGTTAAAAGGATTGACGGTATTTTCGGTTGTAGCATCCTGCGTTTTAGGCGGTTATGGGAATTATGCCAAGGCGGCCGAGTCGAATATGGTGGAAATGGTAATCCCGCCTCTTCCGACGAACCTGAAGCAGACAGACGAACAAGATGCTTTTAATAAAAAAAATGGCCGCCCGCTGCCTACACCGGAATTTATGCAGCCATTGATTGATTCGTCTTTGCCATCTTATAAGCCGCGTAAGGATATCGAGCTCTCCGGCAGCTTTAAGGGTGCATCATCTGACGTGCTGCCCAGTCTTGTAAGTCTGTGGATTGAGGAGTTCAAGAAATATTATCCAAAAGTGAACATAGAAATAGTTCCTCCTTATGCAGGTAGCCTTGGAGCACGGGAACTACTTAAGGAAACGGTCGAATTTGTTTTCGTATCGCGGGAGCTTAAGCCTGAGGATGTCGTTGATTTCAAGGCACAGTATGGCTATGAGCCGCTTAGCGTACCCATTTCAGGAGCTTCCTACCGTCACTTTGGATTCCTTGATTCTATGGGGTTCTATGTCCATAAAGACAATCCGCTTGAGAAGCTGAACTTTGACCAGCTCGATGCATTATACTCGGCTACGCATCATCGTGGAGGAGGCGCTATCACTACATGGGGGGAGCTCGGATTAACCGGCGAATGGGCCGACAAGCCGATCAATCTGTACGGTATACAGCCTTGGAACGGCTTCGAGGAGTTCATCCGTCAAAAAGTGTTGAGCACTGACGGGCAACGCGGTGAATGGCGCGAGGGTATTACCTTTGATAAGCTTGTTTTTCCTGCAGCCGGCCGCGTAGCGGATGATCGTTACGGTCTTGGATATTCAGGTCTTGCTTACATCGACAAAGGTGTGAAATTGATTGCTCTGGCAGAAAACTCAACAAGTCCGTATTATTCACCAACCTACGAGAATGTGGCAAGTGCTAAATACCCGCTGAGCCGCTTAATTTACTTTAATGCGAATAAGCAGCCGGGTAAGGAGTTGAATCCTGTGCTTGATGAGTTTATGAAATTCATCCTGAGTAAAGAAGGACAGCAGCAGGTTCTCAAGCACGCAATCTACCTTCCGCTGCGTGCAGAGCAGGCAAGTGATAGCTTGGCTATGGTTACCGGTGTGCCGGAAGTGAAAGTAGCAATCAATAATGCGGCACAGAGCTTTGTGCAAGCTCCTGTCATCAGAGACGGCAATGTGTTAGTGCCATTAGGAGATATCTTCGGAAAGCTGGGAGCCGCTGTTGTATGGGATGGCGACAAAAGGAGCGTAACGGCGAGTAAAGGGAATACGAAGCTGAAATTAACTATCGGCTCAACAACGGCCGTTCTCAACGGAGCAGAAAAAACGCTTGAGGTTCCAGTTCAGGTTGTCAGAAATCCTTCGAATTACAATAGTACAATGGTTCCGCTAAGATTCGTAAGCGAAGCGTTTGGTGCCAATGTAACATTTGATAAAGCCACCCGAACGGTTACTGTTAATACTAAATAACAGGACACACATAGCAGGCTAAAGATTATCATGTGTTCCATGTTTCCAGAAGACATAACGGAAGAATAGGCTGCGAGCTATTGCTCGCAGCCTATAGGCGGTCTCTGATGCTATTTTTTAGTACGGCCATCTGAAGGCAGATATAATCATTGTGAAAGAGAGGAAGCATCAATGAGCCATACACAAGTATGCGGGTTATGTTACCAAGAAGCGAAGGAACCGGGATGGGAAGGTGACATTTGCGATACATGCCAAGATATATTGGAATTTGGCTATCGCTCTTTTCCTGCTTACGAATTGAAGAATACAAGCTCAGACGACTTGTATAAAGAGCGGCCCTACATTTCTTCATGCAATCTTCATGATTAATATGGATGAAGATGGTATGATTAATTTATAAATTTAGATTAAGTCTAAATATAAACTAAGCGAGTCACTGCAGCATCTGAAAGAATGATGCTGTTCAACGACTTATGAGGAGGAACCTAAGATGAGCGAAGCATTAAACACTATTCTTAACCGGCAGCTTGCGAACTGGTCCGTGCTGCATGTCAAATTGCACAATTTCCATTGGTATGTGAAAGGCCATCAATTCTTCACTTTGCACCTCAAATTCGAGGAGCTGTATACGGAAGCGGCTCTCCATGTGGATGTGCTGGCGGAACGCTTGCTGGCTTTGGGCGGAAAGCCGGTAGCAACCCTGCAGGGATACCTGGATGTGGCGTCGGTCCGCGATGCGGCAGGGATTGAGACCGCAGAGCAGATGGTTGAAGCCGTAGTCAACGACTTCCAGACGGTTATTAATGAATTGAAAGCCGGCATGAAGTTGGCGGCATCGTTGGGCGATGAGACGACAGGCGATTTGCTGCTCGGCATTCATGCCAGCCTTGAGAAGCATGTCTGGATGTTGAATTCCTTCCTGGGGAAATGATTGAAGGCAAGTGAATGAAGGCAAGTGAATGAAGGCAAGTGAATGAAGGCAAGGGAATGATAGCAAGGGAATGATATGCAAGCCGAAGCCTCCGGTTTTTTAGCCGGAAGGCTTTTTCAGCTTGTATGCGATAAGCCCACGGTCGGACCGCCGCTGCTTTGAGGTCATGTTACCTGGAAAAACTCCTGCTAATTATGCTGCATATTGCCTCGAACCCTAGCTTAGATGGAAAACCTCATGTTAATATCGCCTCCTATTCCTCTAGTTGGGGTTACACGCTGTATTAGAGGGAGGAAATCCATCTATATGCAATTTTTCTCCAAAAATTCTAAAAATAGATGGATGTTTTCCAGTTATTGCGGCGTTGCATGGCGGTCGGTCCACGGGGAGTGTCGCAAGACTACTGAAACTTCCACACGATGGCGGATTTAAAGCTTTTAGTTCAACTTATATGGCGGGAAAATATTTGCTTGCTCTAAACGAAACGGGTGTTGTTATAATAAAGGGGTAAAATGCCAATTTACCAGGAAAGGTAACGCCCTGCATGATAAATGTGTCCAAAGCATTGAAATTGACTTTATTTAAACGGTCCATCGTCCGTACGATGCTCTTGTCTTATTTGGTTGCAAACATTTTACTTATTTCAAGTCTTGGTTACTTGACCCTCCGTGATACAACAAGCCTATTTACCGAAGAAATTATCAATTCCAGCAAAAAGGTAATGGAGCAAGCGACGGTTGGTCTTAATTTCAATCTGGAGGAAGTAAAGCGAGCGTTGGTGTTGATGGGCACCCATCCTTCGGTCATCGCGTCCCTCAACTCCTTTCATTTGATGAATGCAGCTGAAAGAATCAATCACGAGAGACTCATCACGGATGCCAGCCGCAGCATCAGCTCCTCCTTAATTAGCGATGTTCTGATTATTGGCATCAATGGCTATATTATGAATTTGGATGGCAGGCGGTCCTTGAAGTGGGATTATGATTTCAGGCAGCAGCCATGGTTTCAAAAAACGGTGGAGCTTCCCCAAAACAATTTCATTACTTTAGGCTTGCACAAACAAGACTATTATTTAAATGATTACGCCTCGAAATATAACCAGCAGACGTTATCCGTGGCCATTCCTATTTTAAATTTTGAGCAAAAGGTAGTCGGGTCCATTGTGTGCAACATCGATCTGGATCATTTGAACGGCTTGTTTGATTTAAGCGCTTCCGAATATAGCGGCAGCATGTTTCTTATCGATAAGGATGAGCAGATCATCGTTCATAAAAATAAAAGCTTGATCGGCACGCGGTTTTCCATTGCAGCAGGTCAGAGAGAGGGTCCGAACAATTTTATTGCCGAAATCGATGGGCAAGATTATCTAGTTATTTATCATCCTGCGACGATTGGCGACTGGAAGCTTGTGTCCGCTGTTCCGATGTCAGAAATAAGGAAGCATACAAGTCCTCTCGGCAAAAACCTGCAAAGCATTCTGTATCTTGGTTTCGCGCTCAATATATGTCTGGGTATCGTCATCACGATTCGGATTTCCAGACCGGTCAACAAGCTGCTTAGAACTTTGGACAAGACAGGGAATGAGAGCTTGGTAATTCGGCCGTTCGATTACAGATATTCGGAGCTTAACCAGATTGGAATGAAGTTTGAAGACTTGATAGGAAGAATCAAACTGCTGATTGATCAGAACTACATCTCGCAAATTACTTTAAAGGAGACGGAGTTTAAAGCGCTGCAATCGCAAATCAATCCCCATTTTTTGTTCAATACGCTGCAGCTGCTGCAGACCGAGATCGTTTATGGAAATAACGAGGAGTCGAATCAAATCATTGTTTCCTTAAGCAATTTGCTCCGGTATTCAATGAACCATGCGAATGAAGTGGTATCGCTTCAGCATGAAATTAATAATGTGAAAGATTATCTGTTTATTTTACATAAAAAATTCAGCGGCAATCTTACTGTTCGATACAACATCCCGGATGCAGCCGTATTTGAGCACAGAACACTGAAGCTGTTGCTGCAGCCGATAGTTGAAAACTGTATCAAGCATGGCTTCCAGGAAGCTCCCTACAACAATGAAATATACATCAGTGCAACTATAGTGAGAAAAGGCATCCTCGTATTAATTCAGGACAATGGAATGGGTATGGCGAAAGCCGAATTAAACCGTTTGCGTCAGCGTATTAATGAAGCATCCTATCAACCCCGCAATCATATCGGACTGGATAATGTGAACCATCGAATCCACTTAAAGTATGGTAGCGGCTACGGAATTTTTATACGCAGTAAAGAAGGGGCTTACACGAAGGTGTATATGCTGCTGCCAAGAACGGATTAAGATTTAAAAGGAAGGAGTCGAGCACTCTTGAAGCTGGTAATTGCAGATGATCAACAATCGACCCATCAATTTTTACATAAAATGATCGAATGGAAGTCGCTTGGAATAACGGAGGTGCATCACGCTTTTCACGGAAAAGAAGCTGTCGAACTTATAGCGGAGCTGTCCCCGGAGCTGCTGATTTTGGATTTGAAAATGCCTATGTTAGACGGGATCGGTGTTCTGCGAGAGATAAGGGATTTGCCGCAAAAGCCAAAAACGATGATCTTAAGCGCACATGACGAATTTGAATATGCCCGGGACGCGATGAAATTCGGTGTTCAGCATTACTTATTGAAGCCCATTGATATTGTGGCGGTAAGTCAAGCGGTTGAAATATTGCGCAAAGAGGTTGAGAGGGAAACGCGGGATCATTTGGAAGGTTTGATTGCTCAAGTATGCCGCTTTAAAACGATGGACGCTGTAACCTCACAATTGATCCATATCGGTTTTCAAGCTTTGGCTGTCAACGGATATTTATGTGTATATGTAAAAGAGCCGGACATGGAAGCAGGCCAAGCGGTATCCTTGCTCCCGACAAGCCCATGCCAATTTGCAGTGCGAATAAATAATGCTGAAGCTTATATCATTCATGGCCTGACGGAGGAGCAAGCTGCAAGCGATATAGCCAGGTTGTATGAGAACGGATTACCGAGCAGCGCGGTCATTGGTATTAGCGGCGTTCAACGACAAGCCGATTTATTGGTAACAGGATTGCTGCAATGCGAATCGGCTGCCAAGATGGGCTTCTATGAGGGCGGCGGTGTGTACGTTTATTCGGAATCGATGTTTACGGAAACTCTAACTCAACATCAAACGGATGAAATGGTGAGAGGCATGCTTGCCAAGCTAGAGCTGGACTATTCGGAACAAGCATGGGAAAAAGCTGTCAGCACTATGTTCGCCGCCTTTCGTGATAAGAAGGTGAAGCCTGAGGCGGTCTACCAAATTTGTTGTCATTTACTATTTATGATGTTAAGCAAGAAGCAGGGGTATGAAGCGAAGTTTTCTGTGAGTATGCTGGAAGCCCAACAAACACTGGAGCAGCTGCAGCAACTGTTCTCGCAATACATGGTGGATATCATCGGGAGTATGACGAAGCCTTCTTTTGCCCCCGAGGATACGATTCATCAAATCAAACAGTATGTAGAGTCGAACTGCAGCGAGGATTTATCATTGGACAGTATGGCAGCCAAATTTATTATGAATAAATATCAATTGTGCCGGTTGTTTAAACGCGAATTTGACGTCAGCTATTGGTCTTATGTAACTACGGTGCGTATGCAGAAGGCAGCAGAACTGCTGCTTTATACTTCTTACAAAGTGGTTCATATTGGGCAAAAGGTCGGGTATCCGGACGAAAGTCATTTTAGCAATGCGTTTAAGAAATATTACGGGATTAGACCGAGAGATTATAAGCACAAGCATACGCAAGAATCCTCAACAACAAATCAATAATATCAATGGGATTTATCGTTCATATTGCGTAAGATCAATCTTGTAAGCGCTTTTACATGAACGAGAGGGGATAGAAAAAGAATGAAGAGATTATGGTCTGTGCCGATTGTTTTGAGCTTGCTGACTACAGCTGCCGCCGGATGCAGTACATCCGGGGAACCGAGCGGAGGGAGTGCAGCGCCCAAAGCGGGTGATAAGGTGACACTTAGTATTTTGTCATGGGAAAATGAAACGAAGATGAAGCCGGTTGTCGATGGCTTTAAGCAGAAATATCCGAATGTCACGTTCGATTTCCAATATGCGCCGCCAGTAAAGGACTATATCGAGAAGCTGAAAACATTGCTGCTTACCAACTCCGGCCCGGACCTCTTCGTTATGGCGCTGGAAAACAGAGATCTGATTGACGGAGGCTATACGCTGGATATTACTAATGAGCCCTTCATGAAGGGGATAGCGGAAAATAACAAAAAGGCCTACTCGAAGGATGGCAAGGTTTATGCTTTATCGCAGTCCTCATGGGTTGGGGGTATTTTTTACAACAAGGATTTGTTCACCAAAGCGGGCATTGCCGGCGAGCCGAAAACATGGCAGGAGCTCGTTGACCTTTCCGGTAAGCTTAAAGCCGCAGGCATCACGCCCATTCTCAACAACACGCAGGACGCGGCGGTGAACATGGTGACCTCCTTGTTTGCTTCGCAGACGCTTACGCAAAATGCCAATTTTGACAAAGAGGTCCTCGAAGGCAAGAAGAAGTATGCGGACGGATGGACCGAACCCATAAAAATCTGGCATGAAGGAATGGTGAAAACCGGGTTCATTACTTCCGATATGGTCGGTTTGAATGGTGATCAGGTGGTCAGCGAGTTTTCCGCCGGAAAGACGGCGATGATACTTGGCGGCCCTTGGAATATTGGAGCGATCGACAAGCAAAATCCGAATTTGAAATACAGTATGATACCGGTTCCGGGGTTGAAAGCGGGCAGTGAATATTATTTTGGAGCGCCTGGTATTGCTTACGCTATTAACAGCAAGACGAAAAATAAAGACTCGGCGTTGAAGTTTTTGGACTATTTATCCAGCCCGGAAGGCTTGAAGGCCTATTATGAAGGCACAGGGCAAATTATTACGGCCAAAGGCTTCGAGCATAAGGTGCATCCGTCGCTAGAAACCGCCTACAAAGGATTGTTAAGCAACCGGACCTACATTCCGATGGCGGAGTGGAGGAAGCATACGGAGGCGATCCGCAATCAATATATCATTTCATTGCAGGATCTGCTGTTGAACAAAATAACACCGGAGCAAGCCGCACAATCTCTGGATAAAAAGTTCAAGGAAATGGAAGGCAAATAATGATGTTCAAGGCCCCCATATCCCGGCATGTTCAATATGGTATTTTCCTGGTCCCTGCACTTATTGCCTATACCTTGTTTACCGTCTACCCGATGGTCAAAACATTCGTGTACAGCTTAACCAATTTTAATGGGATGAGCAAACAAATGGCATTTGTCGGCTTCAACAACTATGTGCAGGTTTTTCGCGATGACGCCATTGTTTCCGCTTTATTATTTACCTTGTTCTATACGTTGTTCTCTGTTGTGGTCATTACTTTATTAGCGATACCACTCGCGTTAGTGCTGGATTTGAATTCGTATACGAAACATATGCAGCGTGCCATCTTCTTCTTTCCCTCCATCCCAAGCGGCTTGCTGCTTGGGTATGTATGGGGCTTTATTCTATCTCCTATTTCATCAGGAGTTGCTAACCGGATTTTGCATGCTCTGTTTAACATGAAGGCTGTACCTTGGCTGTCGGACCCTCTGTTAGCGAAAATTTCATCGGTTATCGTCCATGTATGGTCGAGTACCGGCTGGCATGCGATTCTATATCTTGCTTTTCTGCAGTCCATTCCGAAGGATTATTACGAGGCAGCAAGTATTGATGGAGCAAGCCGGTGGCAGAAAATCAGATTCATCACTCTTCCGATGCTGGCTCCGGCCATGACCGTCAGTGTTATGCTGCTGGTTACCGGGAGCTTGAAGGTGTTTGAAATCCCGTTTGCATTGACCAAGGGAGGCCCAGGCTACGAGACGTATACAGTTACCCAAGTCATTATTACACGTGGGGTATCGGAATTGCAGTACGGAAAAGCGTCGGCGATGTCGATCATATTCTTTCTATGTATCCTGCTTATTACGTTCGTTCAGTTCGGTAAAATGCAAAAAAGAGAGGAAAACCTGCAATGAAGAAGGACCGGAAGCTGCTGCTGCTTGATGTGCTGATGCTGCCGTTTTGCCTGGTTACGTTGTTTCCATTTTATTATATGGTGATCAATACGTTTAAGACATCGATGGATGCCAATGAAAATCCGCTATCGCTGCCTGGGGCGTTCACGCTGGAAAATTATAAGCAAGTATTTGCGCAGACGCCGGTGTTTCAGAGCTTTTTTAACAGCTTGTTCATTACGGCTTGCTCGGTCTTATTGATCGTGCTTATAGGTGCTATGGCAGCCTATCCTATCGTGTATAATCCGAGCAAATGGATGAAAATCGCCATGTATTACTTGTTATGCGGCTTTTTGATTCCCTTTCAATCGACGCTTATTCCATTGTTCGAGCTTATGCGGGACTTGAATTTAGTTAATACAATGAGCGGGCTTATCGTGTTTTATACATCGGGCTCGGTGTTCTCGTTTTTTCTAATTATGGGTTATATGAGAACCGTTCCTAAGGAATTGGGCGAAGCTGCTATCATTGACGGCTGCTCGGTAGGAAAGATTTTCTGGGTTATCATTCTCCCATTATTAAGGCCTATCACAACTACAGCCCTTATCTATCATACGATGTGGATATGGAATGATTTTCTTGCCCCGATGCTGTTTCTTAACACGAGAAAAAAAGCGACATTGGTATTGGAAATTTATCAGGCGAGAGGACAATTCAGTGTGGATTGGCCATCCTTTATGTCATTAACTGTTCTAGTGCTGCTGCCCATTCTGGTGTTTTTTATTGTCATGCAAAAGCATATTATTAAAGGTCTCGTTGGCGGGGCTATGAAAGGATAAAGCATAGAGGATACCAAGTTAAAGGAGGCTAATTTATGATCAAACCGGTGAAAATTATACTGGATACCGACATAGGTCCGGATTGCGATGATGCTGCTGCACTCGCTGTACTGCACGCTTTGGCAAGCCGCGGAGAGGCTGAGATTCTGGGCATCACCCATTGTACCTCCAGCCCCTGGGGGGCAGGCTGCATAGACGCCATCAACCGATATTACGGCCGATCTGATATACGTATTGGAACGCTGAAGGATCAGGGCTTTCTGGATGGTGAGCAGTATCATAAATACAACCGCCGTATTTGCGAAACACACCCTAATCCATACGGGGAAGGACATGAACCGGAGGATGCGGCCGTGCTGCTTCGGGAGCTTCTGGCGGCGGAGACGGATGGCAGTGTCGTAATTGTTGCGATTGGTCCTTTGCGCAACCTGCGCCATCTTTTGCAATCCCAGCCCGACTCGTTATGCCCGTTAAGCGGAAGGGAGCTGGCTGCCCGGAAGGTTGCGGAGCTCGTTGTCATGGGAGGGACATTTCCTTCGGGGATGGAATGGAATTTTCAGATGGATGCTCCATCTGCGAGACTTGTGGCGGAGCAATGGCCGACGCCGATCATGTTCAGCGGCTTTGAGATCGGACATGAACTGATGACGGGCGAGCGGCTATTTCTGGAAACCCCCGAGCACAATCCGGTACGCCAATCGTATGAATGGTACTTGGGACGGCAGGGAAGCCGGAACAGCTGGGATTTAACCGCAGTGCTGTATGGGGTTCGCGGGCTTGCCGGGTACTGGGAGGCGAGTCCTGCCGGTTGTGTGAAAGTAAGAGCTGACGGGGAAAGCGAATGGGTAGCATCCCCGGATCAAGGGCATCGTTATTTAATGCCAAGTATGGACTTACGGGAACTGGAGAAGCTGATGGAGGATTTGCTGGTCCAGTACCCGTAATATGCGGCTTTATCAAGCCATAGTAAGCAGCTAAAATAAGCTTGGAACCTCTTCGATACAGTCCTCCGAGTCATTCTTCACATTGCCGACCGTGCTTGATACGGGATAGACGGACATCTCACGGTCATCATACGGCTTCAATAGGGACATTAGCAGCCCGACGTCCTGATTGCTGCGGTTCAGCCATGTTTGTTCATCTTCAGGGCGCAGAATTACAGGCATTCTATTGTGAATCGGCTCCACCAACCGGTTCGGTGCGGTTGTAATGATGGTGCAAGTGCTGATCTTGGTGCCGTCTTGGCTCAGCCAGGTATCATATAATCCGGCCATGCTGAATATATCGCGCTCCTTCATCACGATACGCATCGGCTGCTTGGCAGTGCCTTCCTTCTTCCATTCGTAGAACCCGTCAGCAGGAATCAAGCAGCGTTTCCGATGAATGAGGCTTTTGAAAGCCGGCTTCTCAAGCAGCGTTTCGGAGCGGGCATTGATCATGGAAGCGGCCGATTTGGCATCTTTGGCCCATGAAGGAACCAATCCCCATCGAAGCTCTCCGATCCGGTTATGTTCGCCGTCATGTACGATCGCCATTACCTGCTGCATGGGAGCTACGTTATATCTTGGGATGTGATATTTGATGGTGGGCATATCCAGATGAAACCTTAGCATGAGCTCCTCAAGTGTTACCGTGATTGTATACCTTCCGCACATGGAGCACACCTCCTTTTACTCAGTATAAGCGATTTTACTAACAGGTTAAAACTTTACCGGATTGTACGCAAGGATCGATTTGGCTATGGAATACATACTTATGGGCAAAAATGGGAACCCTTCAGATACTAACTACTGAAGATCCAAAGGGAACCTCATGATGAGCGACATTTCAACCAATTCTATGGATCCAATATCTGCCTATCTTGGCGAAAACTCGCTTCGATTGCATCAATTGTACGATACATGCAGTGATATGGTTTTTTTGGAATGTTCTTTCGGGCATAAGCTGCGTGGATTGTTTGTTTACTTTGATGGACTTACCGATGACGAGCGTTTGAACGAAATCAGGCATCAGGTAAGCTCATTGGAGAAGGATTACGACGAGCGTGTTGATTTGGAAAGAGCGATCCGCAGTGAGATCGCTCATTTTAGTTTCAAGGAAGTATGTACGTTCACCGAATTGAATGAGCAGGTGACTAACGGGAATCCCGTTTTATTGATCGATGGAATGACGGAGGGACATGCTTTTTCTCTTGCAAAATGGAGAAAAAGAGCGATTGAAGATCCTGTAGCGGAATCCGTTATAAGAGGTCCGAGAGAAGGCTTCTCAGAATCATTGACCGACAACACGGCCATGCTGCGCAGAAAGCTGCGTGACTCCAGGCTGAAAATGAAAGGAGTAGAAGTCGGCCGTTACAGTAAAACTCGCGTCATGATCGCTTATATGGAAGAGCTGGCAGCGCCCGGGCTTATTAAGGAAGTGGAGGACCGGCTTTCGAAGATTGATGTGGATGGTATCTTGGAAAGCGGGAATATCGAGGAGTTTATTGAAGATCAGCCCTATTCCCCCTTCCCGCAGGTTATGGCTACCGAGCGTCCCGATACGGCTACCGCGGGGCTGTTGGAGGGCAGAGCGGTAATATTGACGGATGGGACGCCGTTTGTGCTTGTTGCTCCTATTGGTTTTTTCTCGCTGGTACAGTCGCCCGAGGATTACTACCAGCGGTTCATGATTTCTATAGCCATTCGCTGGCTCCGCTATCTCTTTTTGCTGGTGGCTCTGCTCCTTCCTTCTGCTTATGTGGCCATTCTGACTTATCATCAGGAAATGATCCCTACCGCGTTATTGCTCAGCGTAGCTAAATCAAGAGAAGAGATTCCGTTTCCTGCGTTGATGGAAGCCATTATTATGGAAATTATGTTCGAGGCTTTACGCGAGGCGGGCGTCCGCCTTCCCAAGCAGGTCGGTGCAGCCGTCAGTATCGTCGGTGCGCTCGTAATTGGGCAGGCTGCAACATCCGCAGGCCTCGTATCCTCTCCTATGGTGATGGTAGTGGCGATTACCGGAATTGCGTCCTTCATGCTTCCGCACTATACGATGGGCATTTCTATCCGATTGCTGCGTTTCCCGATCATGCTGATGGCTGGATTATTAGGGCTGCTCGGACTACTGCTGGGCGTAATTGCGATCGTCATTCATCTGAGCTCGCTTCGCTCCTTCGGTCTTCCGTATTTGTCTCCTCTTGGGCCCGGAATGAAGGAGGAATGGCAGGATGTGCTGCTAAGGATGCCTGCATGGTCGCCTTCCAGAAGGCCTCGTTTGACAAGATCAGGGGGTGGGGAGCGCCGGGGCAAAGGTGGGAAGCCTGCTCCGCCTGTTAAAGAAGAGAGTGATCAGGGATGAAAGGAACCGGAATCCGCAGTATGCTCCTGCTCGTTATAGGTGCAGCCTCTTGCTTGCTCTCAGGCTGTTGGGATCGGATGGAAGTGAATGATATGGCGATCATTCTGGCGGCGGGCATCGACCAGGGGGCTCATAATGAAGTCGAGCTCTCCCTTCAGGTGTTCATTCCAGCAAGCGGCAATTCCTCTGTTATGACGCAGGATAGCAGAAAGTCAAGTGGAAGGGGGGAGCAAACCTTGGTTAGTGTCGCCAAGGGGACATCTCTTGCTGATGCCGTATCCCATCTTCAGGAGCGTCTTTCGAGGAGGCTGTTCTGGGGACATAACAAAATTTTTGTGTTCGGCAAACAGAGAGCTGAAGCTGGAGTCAAGGATGATTTGGATTTTCTTCTACGCTATGTTGAAATGCGCGAGCGAGCGGATATGTATGTTTCGGAAGGCAAAGCCATCGATGTCATGAGGGTTATTCCCGAGCTGGAGCGCAGCTCAATGGAAGCTCTCCGCGAGTTGTCCAAGACGGAGGTCAGCACGGAAGTGGATCTGAGGGATGTCATTGAACAGATCGTGGAGACCCCAGGGCAAACGTTCTATGTTCCCTATGTGCTGAGCGGCTCGGCCATGTCGCATGAGAACTTTGTGCGCAATACGGCAGCTCCCTATTTCAAAGGTTTAGCCATCTTTAAAGAGGGAAAAATGGTAGGCAATGTAGATAATAATTTGACACGCGGGGTGCTTTGGTTAACCAATAAAATAAAAAAAACAACGATAACCGTAGTTCCAGCATCAGTGCCCGGAAACGTCTCGATCAGCCTTTCGAGAAATGAGAGCCGCTTGCAACCCCACATTAATGCAAACGGTAAATGGGGGTTAACCATTTCTATTCAATGTGAAGGGGATGTGCTGCAGAACACCTCCAGTCTCGATTTGATGAAACCGGATCAGATGCACTTAATCGAGGAAAAAGCGAGTGAGCTTATTCGAAGTCGGGTAATGGGCGCACTTGAAAAAATCAAAAAGGGTATGGGCGCGGATGTATTCGGGATCGGGGAAGCTTTTCACCGAAAGTATCCGCGTCAGTGGAATAAAGAGAAGATGAAATGGAGAGAGAGCTTTTCTGAGATTGATATCGAGCTGACTATTTACGTCCACATACTTCGTCCTGGTATTATGAGCAAAAATATCCCCTCGTTAAATCAGAAGGAGCGATAGGATGAATGGAAACTCTGTATGGATACTTGGAATCATTGGCGGATTGATGTGGTGGATAGACAGAAAAGCACTGAAAAATGAAAAGCGGGCGAGTCTCATTTATTTAGGCTTGCTGGGCCTTAGCGGGTCGATTTCTCTAATCCTTGTGTTTTATCCGGAAATGCCTGGTCCAACTCAGTGGATCGATGCATTGTATAAGCCGCTCGGCAAGCTGATACAGCCTTAAAATTTATATGGACATATGGAGGCGAAAGATGGATAGAGGCAGAATATCTTGCTTGCAGTTGGCTTTCCTTATGTTTCAGTGCGTGCTGGGCTCATCGGTGCTGCTCATGCCTTCTATTACAACAAGCTTGTCAGGAAGAGATATGTGGATGACGCCCATTGTTGCTTCTATCGGCGGCTATTTCATCGTGTGGCTGGCTGTGAGGCTATACAGAATCTCACCGCAGGGCTCTATTCAAAAGCTGCTGGAGCTTGTATTTGGCAAGCTGCTAGGCAAAACATTCGGTTTGCTTTTTTTACTATTTCAAATCCATATTTTATCTATCGTCATACGGGATTACAGCGATTTCATTCTTAGCAATTTTTTCTTCAAAACACCTTTGCTGCTGATCACGGGAAGCATGGCATTATTATGCGCCTGGGTCGTCAGGGAGGGGGTGGAAGTACTGGCCAGATGCAGTCAAATTTTTCTGCCTGTAGGGCTTCTTTTTACTTTGCTAACCTTCATATTTTTGATACCAGAGCTGACTCCTAATAAGATTCTTCCGGTTTTTGAGCAGGGCATGAGGCCATTATTGAAAGGCTCGATTGTAGTGGAAGGCTGGTTCTGCCAGTTCACGCTGGTGATCTATTTCTTGCCGCGGATCAAAGATGAGAAGAAGATACTGAAATGGGGAGTTCTCTCCGTAACGGGAGTAGGGGTGATGATGCTTGCTGTAAACAGCCTCGTGTTCATGCTTCTGGGCGACAGCTCCTCGTATTACAATTACCCGGTATTCATGGCGGCGAGGTACATCAGCTTGGCTGATTTTTTTGAACATGTGGAAGCTATGCTGATGATGGTATGGGTGCTGGCCGCTTTTATCAAAATCAGTGTTTTTTATTATGCGATCTCTATTGGATGCACGGAATGTTTAGGATTGAAAAGCTACAAAGTGATCGTGTTGCCTATAGGATTATTGGTGATGGTAGCCTCTTTCTGGTCAGCAAGGGATTTCCAGGTTCTGGCCTCCTTCGTATCAACAACGGGGACTATATATATTCTTGTGGGATATATGGTATTCCCCTGCCTCGTCTATATCACTGCCTCGATCAAGAAGCGGCTATTTGCCCATCTATTCTAAAGAAAAGTAAATGTATATATATTCCACTTGCATAAGAACGGGCTGTTCGGTATATAATAAAAATACGAACACCAGTTCTTAATTCGAGGTGGTTTTGTATGAGCATTGATTTATTAAGGTATGTAGGCTGTATGGTGGAGATTATCTACGTGGACCGATCCGGTAAGTTTTCCAAACGGTTGATTAAGCTTCGTTCGCTTAGCCATGAACATGCCGTTGCTTACTGTTATGAACGGAAAGCGCCGCGTCTATTCAAAATAAGCTGTATTCTGGCCGTTGCGCCCACGGAGAAGTCTGTTATATGAAACAAGCGCCGCTACTTACACTCGAAGAGCTTCAATTCGTTAAGATGGGGATTATTCTGCCTGTCATGCTCGATGTGCTTCAACGGGATATCAACCAGATCAATCAAATTAAGCTGAAGCTGAATATTCTCTACATCATGAGTCTCGGCAAGGCACAGGACAGCGCTCACTCTGAATTAATGGAATTGAAGGCAGAGCTGCGGAAGCGCGGTATCAAGATAGTTGAAGAAGTTCGTGCAGCCGAGGGAATACAGGCCAGGTTCAAATGCCGCGGCTATGATCATAAGCTGCTGCTTCAGTGGGAGAAGGTGCGGACGGAAATTTTGCAGAAGGGCAGTCAGTATTTGGGGATTATTTTAACGGATGGTGGATGAGGACCGATGGGAAGCAAACAACAGCGAGTGATCTTTTTAGCGGATTGTCAAAGTTTCTACGCTTCGGTAGAGAAGGCGGCGCATCCGGAGTACAAGAATAAGCCTCTGGTCGTGGCGGGAAATCCAGAGGAGCGCCGCGGTATCATACTTGCTGCTTGCCCCCTTGCCAAGAAGTTTGGAGTTACAACCGCGGAGTCGGTGAAAGAGTCGATCGCCAAATGTCCGGATCTCATTATTATTAAGCCGAGAATGCAGAAATATATCGATGTTTCGTCACAAATTACGGAAATTCTTGAGTCGTATACCGATTTGGTAGAGCCCTATTCCATTGACGAGCAGTTCGCCGACCTTACCGGCAGCATTCGCCTGTTCGGCAGCCCACTGCAAATTGCCAAGGCTATTCAAGCCAAGGTGTGGAATGATACAGGCGTATATACCCGCATTGGCATCAGCGAGAACAAAGTGATCGCGAAGATGGCCTGTGATAATATAGCGAAGAAGAACGATACAGGGTTACACCAGATGAGTAAAGCGGATATGCCGAAGATGCTATGGAACTATCCCTTGAATAAGATGTTCATGGTAGGCTCACGGATGACGGCCCATTTTGAACGTATGAACATCCGTACTATCGGCGAATTAGCGAGGGTACCGCTAAATGAGCTCAAGATCATGCTGCGCAAACGTATGGGCAGGCAGAGTGACATTCATGCTGAAATGCTTTGGAAAATTGCCAATGGAATGGACGATGCCCCAGTCAGTCCATTTACTCATGGAACTGTGCAAAAGGCGATAGGTCACCAAATGACGCTCCCCATCGATTTTCGTACTATGGATGACTTGCGTGTCGTACTGCTTGAATTGTCTGATCTGGTATGCCGCCGGAGCAGATGCAAGGGGCAGATGGGGTGGGTGGTGTCAGCCGGAGCACAAGGTGCTGATTTTGATTACCCGACCGGCTTCTATCGGCAATCCAAGCTTCCGGATCCTACGGATATCACCAAGTATGTTTACGAGGCGGCTTGTCGAATTTTCGAGAAGCATTGGGATGGTTCGCCTATTCGCAAGGTCGGCGTAACGCTCTCATCGCTCGTCCCGGCTGATAGCTACCAGCTGACGCTTTTTGACGACAGCGAACGGCTGCGGAAGCTGGAGCGGGAAACCGATTTGATCCGCGACAGATTCGGTGACACAGCGATTATGCGCGCATCCTCATTAACGAACGCCGGGCAGGCGGAGAGAAGAAGTAAAATGATCGGAGGGCACTGGAAATAATGAGAAAAAAACTGGAAGGCAACGGCATGTGGGAGAGCAGCCGGATGATGCTGCCCGAGCATAAGGACCGGATTAACCGTCATAACAAGGAGCTTGATATCAAGAGAATGCCGATCCTGGACGAGCAGAAGCTTGAGATCATAAACAATACGCTGCGGGAAGCGTTCGAGGGGCGGCAGGAAATTGCGCTTACCCTGTTTCACCCCACGCAAAGCTATGTCGTAACAGGATATATAAGCAAATTTGATGTGTTGAATCAGAGAATATGGATGGGACAAAAATGGATAAATTTATCAGAGATCATTGATTGTAAATAATATAGCTTCGATAGGCTAAAGAGAGGTTTGTTTATGGGTAAGCAGTCTACTGCTACTTCTCTCCATGAGCGACTCTAAACATATGCCCGTTGATATCCCGAAAGGTAAACTCCCTTACGCCCCAAGGCTTGGACTCAATTTCCTGAATAATTTCTACATGTTTGCTCTTATAAAGGTCATAAATCTCATCGGCGTTTTCCACAAAGAGATAAGAATGGGACCTGTATACGGCAAAATGATCTTGCTTATCCAAATGAATCTCGATATCGCCGCATTGTACTACAGCATACCCGTCCTCATCCCATACCGAAGCTACTTCAAAGCCGAGCACGTCCCGATAGTATTCAAGAGACGCCTTGACATCGTTCACGGGTAAGATAGGTATTAGACAGTGAATATAGCTTTGCATATAGGTCCACCACTTTCCTTAAAAGAATGTTATTTAGTACTTGGGGCTTGCTAATTGACCTCTTCTGTATCATAATAAGTAGTCTAGAAATTGATGCAGGGAGATCTGATTGAACGATGGCAACCACGACTTTAGATGAGGAACAGAAGCAAGAATTGGAACAGATAGAGATTTGGAAGTGCAAACAACCTGAGTGCAAAGCATGGACGCGTAAGGAGTTTGTTAAAGAAGACTTGCCGGATTGTCCTTTATGTAAAAATCCAATGGTGCGGAGCTATAAACACGTGCCGGTTGT
Organism: Paenibacillus sp. GCM10027630; assembly: GCF_042676305.1. Lineage (NCBI taxonomy): Bacteria > Bacillati > Bacillota > Bacilli > Caryophanales > Paenibacillaceae > Paenibacillus > Paenibacillus sp. GCM10027630. The sequence continues at coordinate 57,041 of NZ_JBHTGY010000026.1, forward strand.
ACATAAAAAAGGTAACAAAAAGTTTCTTGTAGGCAAGGGTCGTTCTTAACAACCTTATATCAGGGAATTATTGGGAAGGGCTGCCGCGATGCAGCTTTTTTTGCCTATATAGAATTATATTCCGGGCTCCCCGCAAAGTATCTGAACCAACTTCGAATCAAGACCCCACTTTGTGGGAATTCTTTGTCGCTACAACGAATATGCCTTAGTCCAAGCATTAAGAAACTTGAGCTTTCGGTCAAAATAGCTGTCATCCTGCCAAGCGCCCCAGATGGCGCTATTTCCTGTATGCAGCCCCATCAGCCATAGTTGTCTTACTGCAACGAAGATTGGAATCGCTACAAGATCAGCCTCTTGTAAAGGGCGTTCTTTCATATACGCATCGAGAAAAGCATCCCAGCATTCATCCTTGAACTCCTCCTTCTTAGTACGGGATTCGACCCGGCACCATAGAAAAACAGAGAGATCGTAGGAACGCCATCCCCTGCCACAGCAGTCAAGATCGAAATGTGTCAGCGCTTCGGCATCCGTGTAATGAACGTTCCAACCATGCAAATCTCCGTGACAAGCCCCCCAGTCGAGCAGACCCTCAGGCAACGCATCAAGATAGCCCCTTAAACGACGGGTCACCTCTTGTACCAAGGCGTAATCATCCGAACGATGCTGCAAAAAAGGGAGGATGTGCTGAACAGGTTCATCCAGCAGATGCTTCGCATCGAGCGAAAACCGGCTGTGTAGAGGCATATATTCGTCTGCAGCCCGGTGCAGGAGGGCGACCGATCGCCCGAATATTCGACTCGTCTGCACATCCACTTTCGTTTTTCCATGGGCGAATGTAAATAATACCGCGTACCGCAGCCCTTCCGGCGCTTCAAGCTCCGTCAACCATCCGCCGTCAAGCCGTGGAATCGGTGTAGAAACTGGAATTCCATGGTGATGCAGATGTACTAGAAAATCCAGTTCATAGTGGATATCTGATTCGGATCGCCATTGATGTTTATAGATGCGCAGAACGAACGCCCCCTGGTTTGTTTCAACTATATAGGTGTCATTGAGGCCGTTCATAACAAATCGGCTCGAAATTGGAGTTCCAATGTTATAAAGCTTGGAGATAGTATTGAACAGCTCCTCTTTCTGGAACACGGTATGTACAGCTGGGATATGGACTATGTTAATCTCTTCCTTTCAGCCACGATATGGAGGTGTATGACTATCTTATTTCAAATGGAATAAAAAGGGGATAGGGACGATCGTTATATTGGATTTTTCCTCGCTCCAGTTTATGCGTAATGTTCGGTTGAGAAAAACGTCCGATAGGCTGACTACGTTATACGATATACCGGCTTTGGGAACGAGAGTATATATGGAGGTAAATTGAAATGCTTGCTTTAATGATGCATCTAAATACAGAAGGGGCAGCTCCAAAAGTAGTTTTAGCTACTAGGGGCTGCCCCTTCTGTGTTGCTTAAGTGATGGCGTGAAAACCGATGATCAAAGGTTGTTTTCATTCTAGAGGAAACTAGGATTTTCGGAAGGCTGCCGGACAATAGATGGAAATCCTCCCGTTAATCCAGCCTGGATATCGATTGAAGCTAATATAGCTGGAAAAGCTACAGCTAATATAGGCGATATGGATGATACTAGCCAAAATATTCAGAATTAGCATGAGGAATTCCAGCTATAGGGCTTGGAACGCTATTTTTGGAGTAATTAACCCGACATTTTCCAGATAATTTGCGCGGAGGGTTCTATGTAACCGGATAAGTGGTGGAAAGGCTGTCCCAAAATGACTTTAGAGATAGCACGTTTTTGCATTGGTCATACAGACTGTGATGTGACTATGCAATCCTTTAATAAAATAAACGAATTGGCCACTCAGCAGGCATTATTCATTCCACGACTTTGGCTTCACTTTGATATTCTGGCGTAAATCTAACTTCTGCCACCATTTTCTTTGCCGCTTGCTCTCTTGGTAGGTTCTTAGCTGCTGCATGAGGAGCTTGGCGCGGTCTTCATCCTGGTACTTTACTCTTAGCTCGTCGTAGAAGTTTTTGGATTCCATGGTATCACCTGCTGTAATATTTTTGGATTTGCAACGCAAATCATTCCAGATATAGAACGTCAGTTCCTATCATATAATATACAGCAGGATCGCGCAATGAAAAAAACGTGCAAAGATCAATTGGACAGCACAGCCATTCCTTCTTCAATGCTATCCGCTTCCCGTATACTAATCATTAATTGAAGCTTGTTGTACTGCTGTCTGGTTAAAAGCCTTTGTTGGAAAAGGGACTGGATTTCATCTCTCTCTGCCTGGATTGCAATCATTTCCAATTCCTTCACCTGCTCGTTCAAACGCTGCTTCTCCGGATCAGAGGATAACTGATCACGAAGCATAGCGATAATATAGTTGTATCGCTTGATAACCCGAGCAGCAGTGGCAGTAGCATCAGGGCTCTCCAAAGTGGTTTTGTGGATTCCTTCAACTGCTGCCTCTAATGACTTTATTTTTATCCGAATCATTTCCTTTTTATGGTCTGCCGATAAGGGGGTGAATGCAGCGCGTTTGGCCGGGATCAAAGTGGCGGCAAGCTTGCTGAATAGTATGGAAAACAGTATGTACCATAGATGCAGGGGGCTTGTCAGCGCTAGCTTAGCTCTCTTTAGATTGGTTTGCATTCTACTGGCATCTTCAGCCCGGATACTGCCTTCCTGCAATAATTGCTCGACCAGCTGCTTTTCTTTCTCAATTCCCAATCTGCGCAACGCCAATTCCTGCTGACGCTCACGGCCGTTAATCCGGACTTCAGAGTTTTCGTTCATCAGCCCTGCCAATCGTAGTTCATAAGCATGGATCACGATAGAAGCTGCAATACTATCGTCATTCTGTGCTTGCCTTACAGCTCCAAGCGCTGCAGCTATGGATCGGGACTCCGCTGTGGTCTCCTTATCATCGGAAGAAGTATCCGGCTGCGGGCTTTCCTTTGCAATCAATAAAGGCAATGTAATACTGGCCATCACAAGCGACAAGAGAATAACGCCGGCTGCCAAGAAAATAATCAGGTTTCTTTCTGGGAAGGGAGCTCCGCTGTCCAGAAACAGCGGTATCGTGAAGGCGCCGGCCAATGTCACGGCACCTCGCACACCGGAAACCGAAAGTAATAAAAGAGGTGTCCACGTAGTTGGTTTCGTTTCTTTGTTGCGTCGCATCCACGATAAGTGGCCGAATACATACAGCCATAAAAAGCGCAGCACAATTAGCAGCACATAAATGACTACCACGTAGCCTAATGCCTTTATGATGCTGTACATGGAATCATCAATTATATGCTGCACGATATCCGGAATCTGAAGACCAAGAATGACAAATACGAGGCCGTTTAAAATGAACAAGATTACAGACCATGTGCTCTCCGAAACTACCTTTAGCTCCAGAGAAGAGGACCGTGTGCGATCCTGCTCAACAGCATGGACAATTCCACCGGCTACAGCAGCTAATATTCCGGAAAGCCCGGCATGCTCCGCCATTAGAAACAGCACGAACGGTGTAAGAATCTGTATCAGCATGTGTACCGTAACATCCTCCATACCAAAGCGCCGAAGCAAGGACCGGAACCAGATGAACACCAGGGATAAGAAAGCGCCAAATATCAGCCCGCCAACAGAGACGATAACAAAGCTGACTGAAGCTTCTTGGATGGAGAATACACCGGTCACTGCAGCTGCGATGGCGAACTTGAAAGCAACCAGCCCTGAAGCATCATTCATCAGCCCTTCCCCTTCGAGCAGCCGATGAATTTTCTTGGGCAAATGAATTCTGGATGCTATGGCGCCTACAGCTACAACATCCGTTGGAGACAGAATAGCGGCTAATCCAAAGGCTGCCGCGAGCGGAATAGTCGGAATCAGGGCGTGGATGGTGTAGCCGCCAACAAGAACCGTAGCAAACACAAGACCTATGGCCAGAAGGAGAATAGGACCTTTGAGACTCCATAATTCCTCACGTGGCGTCCGCTGTCCGTCCTGGAACAATAGAGGGGCAATGAATAGAACAAAAAATAGCTCCGGCTCCAGCGGTACATGCATGTGACCTGGCAATAGGACCACGATAATACCGAGGGCAATCTGGACGAGCGGTACCGGAATAATAGGAAGTAAATGATGAACCACTTGGGATATACCGACTAATGATATCAATACTAAAATATCTAAAAAAGTCTCCATCCTGTCAATCTCCATTCTGTGTCTATGTAAATTTATGGTGGGGGCTATAAGCTATTATGGACAAATAAATGAAAACCAACACACCGACCCTGGTGTTAATGGAGTATACAGGTCGTTGTGCCGGTTTATAGATGATGGTATTAATCAATTGGAATAGTAATATAGATGGCGGTACCCCAACCGAATTTACTGTGGATCCGAATGCCAAATTGTTCCCCATAGGTTTATTCTCGGTAATTGTTTATTTGCAGCCAGTGCTTGTAGCTATTTTCGCATGGATGTGGCTGGGGGAGCGTATGTCCATTCTGAAGGTCGTGGGATTGTTGCTCGGCTTTCTGGGGGTAACGGTGGTCAGCGTGCAAGGGTTTTATGGGTATATTTCATTGCTTGGCATTGCATTGGCTTTGGGTTAAGCTATTGGTTGGGGACTCGGAACGGTTTATGTGAAAAAGGTAAGCTGTCGAGTGGATTCTATGTGTCTTGCAGCATTTCAATGTTTAATCGGAGGCTGTTTGTTAACGGGTATGGCTTGATAGGGGAGTTGGGGTGATGTCGTATGGAATCTGACCTATGTTTCAGTATTGCTGTACGGGGGGATACTAGGAGTTGCGGCTTCCTGGGCAGTCTATTTTACACTGGTTAATTCCGGGGATGTGAGCAAGGTGGCTTCCTATACCTTTCTCGTTCCTTTTGTATCGATTTTAACCGGAACGCTTCTTCTAAGGGAATCGTTTACGTTTCAGCTCTTTGCAGGACTTATTTTGATTGCTGTCAGTATATTTTTCATTAACGGCAAGCCCAAAAAGATTCAGCAAATGGCTTAAGAGCAAGCCGATCAGAAGGGAGACAGTAGCATGTTGAATGAAGGAGTACGAATAGAGAAGGATTTTTTAGGAGAGAAGGAAGTGCCTCAGGGTGCTTATTACGGGATTCAAACCTTAAGAGCTGTGGAAAATTTCCCGATTACCGGATACAGAATCCATGAAGAGCTGATTAAAGCTATAGCTATGGTCAAAAAGGCGGCAGCATTGGCAAATATGGAAATAAGGCAATTAAATCCGCGTCTGGGTAACGCCATTGTAGAAGCTGCAGGAGAAGTGATTTCTGGACATTGGCATGATCAGTTTATCGTGGACCCGATTCAGGGAGGTGCAGGAACTTCCATTAATATGAACGCAAACGAGGTTATAGCCAATCGGGCTATTGAGCTTCTTGGAGGAACCAAGGGCGACTACTTTTCCCTAAGTCCAAATTCCCATGTCAATATGTCCCAATCAACTAATGACAGCTTTCCTACAGCTATTCATATTGCGGTCTTATCGTTAATTGAACGGCTGTTGGTAACTTTGCAGCATTTGCATGAAACGTTTTTACGAAAAACAAAGCAATTCGACGGAGTTATTAAAATGGGTAGAACCCATTTACAGGATGCGGTTCCGATTCGGCTCGGCCAGGAGTTTGAAGCTTACAGCCGGGTGCTTGAGAGGGATATAAAAAGGATCGCGCGGACGAAAGAGCATTTATATGAAGTGAATTTGGGGGCCACCGCAGTAGGAACGGGTCTGAATGCCGATCCCCAATATATTGTCAGGTCCGTTGAAATATTAGCTGGCCTTAGCGGGCTGCCTTTAAAAAATGCCGAGCATTTACCTGATGCTACTCAAAATACCGATGCTTACACGGAAGTTTCCGCCGCTTTGAAAGTATGTATGATTAATATGTCAAAGGTGGCAAATGACTTGCGTCTAATGGCTTCCGGACCGCGCGCCGGCTTGGGGGAAATCAGCCTTCCCGCTCGTCAGCCTGGATCGTCGATTATGCCGGGTAAAGTCAATCCGGTGATGTGCGAGGTAATCAATCAGGTAGCTTTTCAAGTGATTGGCAATGACCATACGATTTGTTTGGCTTCAGAAGCGGGGCAGCTTGAATTAAATGTAATGGAACCGGTGCTGGTTTTTAATTTGCTGCAATCTTTAAGCATGATGAATCAGGCCTTTGGAGTATTCAATACTCACTGTTTGGAAGGGATAGAGGCCAATGAACAGAGATGCAAGGAGTATGTGGACAAAAGTGTTGGCGTTATTACGGCGCTGAATCCCCATCTTGGCTATGAAATAGCCGCAAGAATTGCACGTGAAGCTATTGAAACGGGACGATCCTTGCGTGAGTTGTGCCTGCTATATAATGTGATGACGGAAGAAGAGCTGGATATTATTTTGGATCCTTACCAAATGACTCAGCCGGGAATAGCCGGAAAGGTGCTGCTGGATAAAAATTGATTGGTGTCAGAATTAAGCCAAGGCTGGAGTGATTACCAAAGAAGCCGTTATTGAGGGCGGCAACGGGCATGGATGCGCGTCTACAGATGTCGGCGATGTAAGCTGGCTCGTCCCTACTGGACAAGTATACGTGACGACCTGCGCATTCGGAACAATGCCGCATAGCTGGCAGATGGTTGCACAAGGCAAATCTTCTATTGCCCACAAGGGTTTGCTGTTAGCCGGTAAGGTTATGGCTTCCTCTGCCATTGAAGCCATGCTAAACCCGGAAATTATTGAAAAAGCAAAAGCTGAGCATAAAGAACGTTTGGAGGGTGAAGTATACCAGTCGTTGATACCGCTCGGCACCAAGCCTGCTCCGATCCGTACTAACTAATTTCAGCTAGTTAAGCTTTGGCAGGGGATCTGCTGTTCTGTTTCGGAAGTCAATTTTGGATTTATTGAGTACATTGCTATTATTGATTTATAGAACAAAAGCCTCCGAAACCACTTTGACAGAGAAAAGTGGTTTCGGAGGTTTTTTTGTTTGAACTTTGGGACCGGTTCACTCCGCTCTAACAGCCCAATTCTTTTATACATTAGGGTTCGATTTGTTCAATCCACAGGATACGCTTCGTTTTTATTCCTGCCAGTGCCGACTCGGCGGCAGTATGCTCCGTTTGGAGCTGGCGGACGATGGTGCGGATATGATGAATTGCCTCAAGTGTTTGGTCTTGAGCATGTTGGATGCGGCCTTGGACGACCCAGTCGGTAATCAATCCGTCGAACCAATAATCGGCCATCTTCAGCAGTCCGCTTATTTCTATATGGATGTCCACGCTGCGCTTCAAATCGGCCAGCTCGTTACGGAAATTCAGCAGCAGACGGTTTGCATTATGAATATACTGTTTGGCGTCGTCGACATGGTTGTGCTTCACATGTGTACTGATGGTACCGCCGCCCAACATATCCCATTTCCCCCAATTTTCCGCTTTCTCCAAGCTTGCGGAGGCATCCTCCAGCGAGGCCAGCACCCGTCGTCCAGCGGTCAATGCCTCAAAGATTTCTTTGACATGGACGGTCTGATCCGAGATTTGCCCATCCATCTCAGCCAGCATGTTGGCTGAGGATGAAGACTCTCTGCGCAGGACAGATTCCATCTCAGCCATGAGCTTCTCGTACTCGCGCTCTGCGTTGCGGTAGTCCATGAGATCATTGCCGACCTGCTCCAAATCGGCTTCCATGCCCTCGAGCGCCTGCTTGGCTTCTTGCAGCTTGAGTGCGGCAGCTAACGCCTGTTGACGCTCCATCTCAAGCTGTTCTTCTTTGTTTCGAAGAATCGTATGAAACAGGTTGGCAAGAGACATTCGTGTCAATTTGTCCACATCTAATTGCTCCGATTCCAATTGCAGCTCGAGCTGTATGATGAGCCGCTCCTGCTTGCGAGATTCCTTCAGCAGCTCCTCTTTTTGGCGTTCCGCCTTTTGAAGGCGGAATTTCCGTTCCTTCGCTTCCATCAATCGGCTGTGCAATGAGTCTGGCATGGATAATCCTCCGTTTCTTTTTTCGAAATAGCCTTATTTTCATTACGTCGTCACTGCACTTCGGTTTCCAATAGTTAGATTATAGCTGAACGGATCAGAAAAAAACTGCACTTGACTTAGAGTTGACTCTAAGCTATAAAATGCAATTATCTGATATTCCAGTTGGAGGAGACATGCTTATGTTGAATACGCGCGTAGTTGTAACCCGGTACGGAGGAGCTGATGTTCTTGATACGATAGAGGAGCCGCTGTGTATGCCCCATAAAGGGGAGCTTCGCATTAAAGTTCAGAGTGCTGGAGTCGCTCTTGCGGATATTATGAGAAGAGAGGGCGTATATCCGCTATCGCCAACGCCTCCATTCACACCGGGGTATGATATAGTTGGAGTTGTTGATGAACTGGGAGAAGGAGTCGAACACTATTCGCGTGGAGAGCGGGTTGGCGCCTTTTTTAACGGAACCGGCGGTTATTCAGCGTATGTATATGCAACGGTTGAGGATGTATTCAAAGTACCTGAATTTATTGATGCTGCACAAGCCGTTGCGATTATTCTCAACTATGTGACAGCCTATCAAATGCTTCACCGTATTGCTAAGGTTTCCGAAGGGGAGAACATCCTTATCCATGGCGCAAGTGGTGGCGTGGGATCCGCACTGCTGGAGCTTGGAAAGGTTGCGAATGTAATTATGTTCGGCACGGCTTCCGCAATCAAGCATCACAGTGTTTCCCAATTTGGTGCAACGCCAATTGACTATCGGAATGATGATTTTGTCCAGGTGCTCGGTCATTTGGTTCCGCAAGGCATGGATGCAGTGTTTGATCCTATAGGGGGACAGAATTGGCAGCGATCGTTTCAAACTTTAGGTACAAAGGGTAGGTTTGTCGGCTACGGCTACACCTCTGTTTTGGGGCATGAGAATCGTGAGAATTGGGTTAAGGATTGGACAATTTTATCGGAGACAAAGCAAACGGACCAAGGAAACCCAGCTTATCTATATAGCATTACAGCTTTAAGAAAAGAAAGACCGGATTGGTTTAAGGAGGATGTGGGTGTTCTGTTCTCATTGCTAGAGCAGGGACGAATAAATCCGGTGATTTCCCACCGAATTCCGTTGTCTGAAGCGGCATACGCGCAGCAGTTGCTTGAGAAGTCATTATCTGTTGGGAAAGTTGTATTGATTGGTCTATAAAAAGAAAGGAGACGCCCCTCATGTACTCTATCGGAGAAATATCGAAACTGACGGGGATTACGGCTTTTACACTTAGATATTATGAAAAGATAGGCGTTCTTCCCAAACCGGGTCGCCAGGATGGAATGCGGCGTTATGATGATCAGGAGCTCCAGTTTATTCGGTTTATTCATGGGTTAAAGCAGACGGGGATGAGCTTGGAGAGCATCGCAGCTTTTACAAAGGACGGTTGTATCCTTACCCTTAACGATCAGGATGTAGACATTAGCGGTTCGCTGCAGGATAGAATCAGCATGCTGGCACGGCACATCGATCAGTTGGAGCAGCAGATTAAGCATCTGGAAACGGTCAAGGAGATTGCACAGGAAAAAAGCCGGTTCTATTCGAATATGTTGAAAGAGCAAGCATTCAAGAAAGTCCAAAGCAAGGTTAACCTTAACCATTAAAAGGAGGAGATTCAAATGAATTTAGGACTTGCCGGTAAAATAGCGATTGTCACAGGGGCAAGCGCAGGGATCGGGTTTGCCTGCTCTAAAGCGCTGTTCGAGGAAGGGGCTTCCGTCGTAATGGTGGCGCGGGATGCTGAACGCATGCAGCAAGCTGCTGCTTCTATTCGTGAGGGACATCCTGAGGGGGGCGCTTCGCGCATCGTCACAGTAAGTGGTGATATGCGCGAGTTGGAGACGGTGAAGCAAGCGGTAGCAACCGCTTTGGAATGTTTTGGCCGCATCGATATATTAATTAATAATGCCGGGTCGGCGAAGGCAGGCTCGTTTTTCGAGCTGCCGGAGGAGGCGTTTATGGATGCATGGAGCTTGAAGCTGCTCGGGTACATCCGAATGGTGAAGGAAACGGCACCCCATATGATCAATCAGCGTGACGGCCGCATCGTGAATATCGTCGGTGGAGCAGGGCGCACACCGGGCCCGGCGTTTCTGGCCGGCAGTACCGCCAACGCGGCGCTGCTTAACTTCACGAGAGGGGTTTCCAAGGAACTGGCTAAATCCAATGTGAGAATTAACGCCATTTCCCCGGGAACTACGGCTACGGAGCGGGCTGAAAGGCTGGCTGAGCAGCATGCAGAGGCTAAAGGAGTATCCGTTGATGCTCAAAAAGCGGAGATGAATGCAGCTATTCCGCTTGGGCATATGGTAGATCCGGCTGAGATAGCGGCGATGGCGCTCCTGCTCGTTTCCGACCGAGTTCCCTCGATCACGGGTACGGAAATCGTAATTGACGGCGGACAGCAGCCGGGTGTTTAAAAAAAAGAACGGATAAGTTGTTCCGTTCATGCGAAATTCCAGCGGCGGTATACTGCCTTTTAGAAAGCTATAGGTCGCTTAGTTTAGGTTAGAGATTGCAATACCTATATGTTTCGTGCTAAAGTAAAAAGTAATTATTTTCAAGGAGGTGAGGTAGGTGAATCACGAGATGGTGAACAACCGTATTAGCCAGCTGCCGATTGCTATGGCTGGCCTCGTTCATGCTTTTTCTTGCAATGGGAGAAGTCTGTCCGTTTATACCTATACGTTGTTACCATTCGCGAGAAGATGCCTACCTTAACCGATACGGATTGCTGTATCATTCGAAGGGTCGCGGCTTGCTGCTGCGGCTCTTTTTTGTCGTTCGGATTGTGGATAGGGTCTTCATCTCTGGGAGGATCTTATATGATAATTGTTAACGGTCAACATATAAAAAAATACTTGGGAGCCCATCTTGTACTGGACGGGGTTACGTTTGAAATTCACGATGGAGAGAAGATCGGTCTAATCGGCCGAAACGGTTGTGGTAAATCGACGCTGCTGCAGCTCATCTCCAGGCACATGCATGTGGATGAGGGTATGCTGACTCTGAAGAAGGATATGCAGGTCGGGTATTTGCCCCAAATTCCAGCTGAATTCGAGAGTCTTACTGTCTACGAAGTGTTTGCCTACGGTTACCGGGAATTAATAGCGCTTCAGAAGGAATTGTCCCATTTGGAGCAAGAAATGTCCAAACCCGACGCTGCCTCGAGTCCCGAGAAGCTTGAACAGCTTTTGAAAGCCTACGCAGCTGTTCAGGAACGCTATGAACGTGGCGGCGGTTATGAAATGGATGCAAATATAGACAAGGTGGCAGGCGGTCTGCAAATATCAAAGAGCGTCTACGCACAAAGCTTCAGCACACTCTCCGGAGGCGAGAAGACGAGGGTGTCCTTAGCTTCGCAGCTGATTGTATGTCCGGGCTTGCTGCTGCTTGATGAGCCGACGAACCACCTGGATCTGAAGGGGATTGAATGGCTGGAGCAGTTTCTGCAAAGCTACACGGGCGCATACGTTGTGGTATCGCATGACCGGTATTTTCTTGACCGGGTGGCCTCCAAAATGATTGAGCTCGAGGATGGGGAGGCTCATACGTATACCTCCAACTACAGCGGATATATGAAAGAAAAGGAAGAACGACTGCTGCAGCAGTTCGCTCAATTTCAAGAGCAGCAGAAGGTCATCAAGAAAATGAAGGAGACGATTCGCCAGCTTGAGGAATGGGGGCGTGTTGGAGGGAATGAGAAGTTTTTCAAGCGGGCGGCATCTATCCGAAGGGCGCTGGAACGTATGCAGATAGTGAAACGACCCGTGTTGGAGCCCCGAACCGCTGATTTCGAGCTTTTGCCGCTTGATCGCTCAGGGAACAGGGTTGTTGCTTTCGAGCGGATTTCCAAGGCTTATGGAGAACGCAGCGTGCTGACGGGTGCCGAAGGAAGCCTTCAATACGGCGAAAAGGTTATGCTACTGGGCGATAACGGTTCCGGCAAAACAACATTGTTCAAGCTCCTGCTTGGTGAAGAATCACCGGATAAGGGGGAAATAAAGCTGGGCGCACGTGTCGAGGTTGGATACCTTGCCCAGCAGACGGAGATACAAGATCGCAAGCAGACCGCACTGGAATACTTCCGGCTGGAAGGAGGCATAGAGGAAGGCGAAGCGAGGGGGATTCTCGCCAAATATTTGTTCTATGGCACAGATGTATTTAAGCCGGTAAGTATGCTATCCGGAGGCGAGTGGTCACGATTGCGCCTTGCGCTGCTCGTCCTGAAGAAGCCGAACCTGCTATTGCTCGATGAGCCCACCAACCATCTGGATATCGCTTCACGCGAGGCGCTGGAGGAAGCACTGGAGGAATTTCCAGGGACGGTGCTAGCTATATCGCATGACCGGTATTTCATTAACCGGTTGGCACAATGGGTATGGGAGCTGGAGAAGGGCAAGCTTGCGACGTACCTCGGCGATTTTGACGAGTACCGGGCGAAGAAGCGACAGCAGGAGGAGGCTTCCGCCAGAAACAAGGCGGAAGCTGGAGGCCTAGCCGCTGGCAGTGCGCGGCAAGCCGCCGGAGCCCGGCCCGAAGGCAAGCCGGCCCGCTCTGGCGCATCCGCCGCGGAAGCGCTCGGCGCTGCGGTGGGAAGCGCGGCAGCGTCCGCGCCGCAGCCTCCCGCGCAGGCCGCTGAGCGGCGGCGCGAGCAGCTCGAGCGGCAGATAGCCGCGCTCGAAGCGGAACTGGCTGCTGCAGATGCGAAGCTGCAGCAGCTAGGCGACAGCGGCGGCGATGCGGCGCAGCTGGAGGCGCGGTGGCGCGAGCGGGAAGCGCTGCGTGAGCAGCTCGATGCGCTGTTCGAGGCGTGGCTGGAGCTCGCTTAGAGGTATGCAAAAAAGGATGGCATAATGCCATCCTTTTTTGCATTCTGTGGTTCTCAATACAGCTGGCAGCTAGGATTGAGGCTGTTGGACGGCGGTTTGAAGTGAAGAATATACCTGGCTTACCATCGTTTGCGCCTGGGCTATTTCAGCAGAAGCTGCTTTTAAAGCTTCTTCACATAACGTTGGGTTTGCAGCCGATTGTTCGATCGCTTGAGCAATCATATCTTTAGCGATCGAAGAGGAAGCTTCTGCTTTTTTTAACAGGTTTGTATCGATTTGTTGAGCCATGTTCAAATTCCTCCATCCGGTTAAATGATTTTAGAATCCCTTATATTGAGGTTCCTCGTTCTCTAGTTGCTGAACCCGACTCTCCACCTGCTCCAAAATTTGTTGTGTTTGTTGGGAAGCATTTGTGAAAAGAGTTTTTGCTTCTTGATTTTGAGTTTCCAAAGCAAATTGCTCAAGACTTGCTTGGGCGCTTTTTAACGAAGCTACGCATGTTTTTACTTGGGATGCTACGGTCATTGGTTTCACCTCCTCTTTAAGTAACGAACATAATATATCCCATATTAGTAAAAAAAAACTGGAAAAAATTAAAACCAGCGAAGAGAAGCAATTTTTGAATGAATATGAAAATGAAGGGTACAGCATACTAAGTTAACTTAGAACATTTTCATGCTGCCTGCTCCTAAGCTTTGAAGGCTATACAACTTTGGAATTTAGACAATTACATAGTAGGGAAGGAAAAAATATGATTTATATTTATAATGATTTTGGTGGGACGCACACAACGGTATTGGCAGCCTCCTACCATCTTAATAAGCTGGATGTAAATAGAGAGCCGACCAAAACGGAGATATTAGCTTCGCATAATTTCAATAAATTGGTGTATAAAGACCGAGGCAAGTTATATTTTCATGGAACCGATGATGAGGGGAATCAAGTATATACAATGGGCAGAGGACGATCCAAAATCCTGATTCCGGGCATTTATAATCTTATCCAGATGCTGCTTGATGAAAATGTATTGCATGAGAAAATTATTTTATCGAATACTTCGCCGACCGTACCTCTTTCAATGACGATGGGCGGTATGCTTTCGCGTTGGTTAAAAATTGATTTTATCGGAGTTCCGTTGTTAGTGATGGGGGCAAAGAAAGCTTACAAGGACATTGTTAACTTGGTTCATCAAACGAAACAGGCAGCAAAAATTTCTGCTTCACAATTGGTCATGCTAGAAAATAAAGGCTTAAAATAGCGTTGCGGACAGTAAGCTTCCATCCCCACTTTGACAGTGGTTTTGGAGGTTTTTTTTGTTTGTTGTTCTAGGACTGGCTCTGCTTTGGGGTAGTTTCTTCATGCGGAATACAGTGATAAATGTTAATCTATTTGTCAGTTTATGGTACTATTTATACAGGAAAGGAAGTGTGCGAATGTCGGGAGCATCGACGCTATTATCTATTGGGGAAATAAGGGAAATTAATAGATATCCTATAAAGTCTTTTGCTGGAGAGAGCTTGGAGACAACGAGAATCGAGACCTATGGATTATATGGTGACCGCAGTTATGCCTTTATCGATGAAACGAAAGAGGGATGGTCCAGATATATTACGGCCAGACAAATTCCTGACATGCTTAGCTATAAAGCCAAGTTAATAGGTGATGGTTCTGAAGAGGAGTTTCCCCAAGTGAATGTCATCTCGCCAAATGGCCGGATTTTAAAGTGGGATGAAGAGCTGCTAGGAGAGATACAAGCCTATTCGAAAACAAAAATGTCCATGCTGGACTACAAACCAAGTAATGAAGATCTTTTGGCTGTGGATACATGCAGTATATTGATAATTACAGATGCTTCATTACGGAAGCTTGAGGATATATGGGGCAAAAATTTGGATAAGCGTCGTTTTAGAGCCAACTTTACGGTGTCTTTAGGCGAGAACTCATTTGACGAAAGCAACTGGATAGGGAAACGTTTATTAATAGGGAATGCGGAGCTGCAGGTTGATATGTACTGTAAGCGCTGTTCAATGATTACAATCGATCCGGATACTTTGGAATATGATAAATCTCTGTTGAAAAAAGTAAACGAGGAGATGAATTTAAATTTCGGGGTATACGCTTCTGTAAAAAAGACAGGACAAATTAGCGTCGGTGAGAAGGTATTTTTAATGGATTCACATAATACGACTGACTAATACATCCAATTGGAGTGGTGAGTGTGGGTTGCCTCGGTTGCAGAATTGCTAATGGCAATGAACCTAACTTAAATATGGTTTATGAAAATGAACTTGTTGCTTGTGTTTTGGATATCGCTCCATTCAATGAGGGGCATCTGCTGATTCTACCGAAAGAGCATTATTTGGACGTCGAAGAAATGGATACTGAAACCGCCTATGCTGTAATGGATGCTTCGATAAAGCTGTCCAAAGTTATAAAGAAGGTGTTTGCACCGGACGGAATAACTATATGTCAAAATGGCGGAAGCTTTAATGATCTGACCCATTACCACATGCATCTCATTCCAAGGTTTGAAGGGGATGGCTTTTCTTGGAGTGAACCTCTACATCCTTATGATGCGGGGAATCATCTAAAAGAAACCAAAGAGAGAATGTTAAAAGCTATGAACGATTAAAGCTATTGAATAAGCTTTGCCTCACAGAAGGTTCGGTCTTGTGACTGGTGCTCTTAAGGTGCTGAACGGAACTGAAAATTCCGTTATTGAATCTGCCGCTTCCAATTTAAGATGATAGCGGAAACCAGAATTCCGTTATTTAGAGTGAATGGGAACATATTGAACAAAAACAGAGAGATTACGGAAGAAGTTGTTCCTTTATCTCTCTGTTTGTTGTGCTTTCCAAGCCATAGCGGAACGAATACATCCGCTAAAGCTCTAGCTCATTCCTTGTGGGAGGCCAGATCAAAGACGGGTTAGGAAGTAAGGATCGATGCAAAGTACAGAGTAGAACAAAAGAAGGCGTGGGTGTGGTGAAGGGATCAAGATGTCGTAAATTTGCACTAATTGTGAAACTTTTAAGAACTTTTTGAAAGCGCCATCTATAAATTCGATAACATATAATAATTGTCCCATTTTTGATGCCAAAAAGTGCTGCATGGCAAAAAAACGACAGCGATATACAGGCCGATTTTTGCAGCCCCAGGCCGTTAGAGAAGGCCTTTTAGCGGGTTTGTAGGGGGAGTCCGTGAGCCTCGCAATTTCAGTTGACACCGTGGAAGAAGAGTGCACATAATGTTCATTAAATCGGTCGGCCCGTCGTGGGATCACCGATTTCAATGACGCAATTATGAGGGAGATGATGTCGGTGACGATGCAATACGATGCCTTGTATTATCCTTATTCATCCAGAAGAATGGTGACTTATGCGAGTCGGGGAATGGTATCCACGACCCAACCGTTGGCGGCCGAAGCCGGACTGGATATGCTCAAGCGGGGAGGGAATGCGATCGACGCTGCAATTGCGACGGCAGCTTGTCTAACTGTCGTTGAGCCGAACTCGAACTCTATCGGCGGCGATTCATTCGCGTTGGTATGGACGGAGGGCAAGCTGCACGGGCTGAATGCCAGCGGTCCTTCCCCGGCGGCCATTTCGCTTGACAAGGTGCTGGCTGACGGACATGCCAGAATGCCAACCTACGGCTTGCTGCCGGTTACGGTTCCCGGAACGCCTGCTTCGTGGGTAGCACTGTCGGAGCGGTTCGGCCGCTTGCCGTTGACGGAGGTGTTAGCTCCGGCGATTCGCTACGCGGAACAGGGTTTTCCCGTGTCACCGACGATCAGCAGCTACTGGAAGCTCGGGCATGACAACATCCGTGCTCTGAACGATGAGTTGCTGTTCGCTTCGTGGATGGATGTATTTGTTCCAGGCGGCCGTACGCCCCGCAGCGGTGAGCTCTGGCGTTCGCCTGATCATGCGCGGACTTTGCGATCCATTGCCGAAACGAACGCGGAGTCGTTCTACCGAGGTGAGCTCGCTGAGCGCATCGATGCGTTCTTCCGGCAGCATGGCGGCTTTTTGACCAAGGAGGATTTGGCTGAATACCAGCCGGAATGGATGGAGCCCATCAGTGTGAACTACCGCGGTTACGATGTTTGGGAAATGCCTCCGAACGGACAGGGGCTGATCGCGTTGATGGCACTGAACATCCTCAAGGGACTTGATTTCGACGGGAAGGATACGCCTGCCACCTTGCATAAGCAGATTGAAGCCGTGAAGCTCGCTTATGCGGACGGGCTGCGTTATATTACGGACCCGCGAAACATGAAGGTCACTGTGGAGGAGCTGCTCTCTGAGGCTTACGCGGCACAGCGACGATCATTAATCGGCGAGGAAGCGCTGATGCCGACTGCCGGGGAGCCGCCGAAGGGCGGAACGGTCTATCTGGCGACGGCAGATGGGGAGGGCAATATGGTGTCGTTCATCCAGAGTCATTCCGGCGATTTCGGTTCCGGCCTGGTTATTCCTGGAACAGGCATCTGCATGCAGAATCGGGGTGCAGGATTCTCGTTGGACCCGGCGCATCCCAATGTGCTCGCTCCCCGCAAAAAAACGTATCATACGATCATCCCTGGATTTATCACGAAGGATGAACAGCCCATCGGCTGCTTCGGCGTCATGTGCGGTTCGATCCAGCCCCAGGCGCATGTGCAGGTTGTCATGAATGCGATCGATTTTCACCTCAATCCGCAGGCATCGCTTGATGCGCCAAGATGGCGCTGGCTGAGGGAGAAGATGATCGAGGTCGAGCCTCAATTTCCCGATCATCTTGCACAGGCGCTTGCTCGCAAGGGACATACCGTGCAGCGGGCGCTTGATTCCGGCATGTTCGGACGCGGCCAGATTATATGGCGCGAGCCTGATACCGGCGTGTTGGCCGGGGGGACGGAACCGCGGGCCGATGGACATGTGGCCGTATGGTAAGTTGGAGCGAGTCTTTGATATGAGGCATGGAGTAAGAAGTGAATAACGGAGAGGAGGCAGATGATGCCATACCTAATGGGCATTGATGGCGGAGGCAGTAAGACTTATACGGTAGTTACAGATGGGCAGGGCAACCGGCTTGGACAGGGCATCTCGGGCCGCAGTAATCACCAGAACTTTGGCGTCGAGCAGGCGATGGCCAATATTAGTGAATCGATTGCCATGGCGCTCGCGGAAGCGCAGCTGGTGCATGACGATATCGCCTTTGTACAATACGGACTAGCCGGTGCAGACCGACAGAAGGATTTTGATGTGCTGCTTCCGGCATTGGGCAGGCTTCCGTTCGCGAGCTGGGATCTGGTCTGCGACACGATGACAGGGCTGCGGGCGGGGAGCCCCACCAATACGGGCGTTGTGCTCGTATGCGGCAGCGGTACGAATGCTGCAGGGCGCAACCGGGAAGGACGGATGGTGCAGACCGGAGGGCTTGGGCCCTTGTACGGCGACCGGACGAGTGGAACCGATCTGGCACGCGAAGCTTTCAGCAGCGCCGTTCGCTCGTGGGAGCTGCGGGAGAGACAGTCGCTGCTAACGGATAGGGTTCCCCGTTATTTTGGTTTTGACACGATGGAGGCGCTCGTGAACGATTTTCTCGATCGCGATGTAAGACAAGTTCCAGGGGAATTAACGATCGTGCTTCACCAGGCAGCGGACGAAGGGGACGAACTGGCCATCGAGCTGCTGCGTGGCTCGGGTAAGGAGCTCGGCATTGCGGCGAACTCGGTTATTCAACGCCTCGGCGGCTTCGGCTCTGAAATGGTGCCGATTGTGCTAGTGGGCAGCGTCGTTCAAGAGGGCCGCAATCCTCACCTGCTTCAGGCGCTGAAGGAGACAATCGCTGAAAGGCAATATGCCTTCGAGCTCGTAGTGCCGCAGCTGTCGCCGGTGTACGGTTCGGTGCTGCTGGCGATGGATCGGCTGCAGCTGCCCGTAACGGATATTATCATGAACAAATTCATAGCCTACGGAGGGTACAAATCGTGAGAAAAAAAGCTCTGAAAATAGCGGTCATAGGCGGCGGATCATCGTACACCCCTGAGCTGATAGAGGGATTCATCAAGAATTACAGTGAGCTGCCAGTGACCGAGCTGGTGCTGGTCGATGTCGAAGAGGGAAAGGGCAAACTGGAGACCGTTGGTCGTTTGGCGGAGCGTATGATCGAAAAGGCCGGAGTGCCAATCCAGCTTAGCCTGACGCTTGATCGGCGGGCTGCAATTGCCGGCGCAGACTTCGTTGCTACGCAAATGCGAATCGGACTGCTGTCGGCGCGTTCCCGCGACGAGAAAATTCCGCTCCGGCATGGGCTGATCGGACAGGAAACAACGGGGGCCGGTGGGTTCGCCAAGGCGCTTCGTACGATTCCCGTCATTCTCGATATTTGCCGGGATATGGAGGAGCTTGCACCGGACGCGTTTCTCGTCAACTTCACGAACCCGGCAGGCATTGTCACCGAAGCGGTAATCAAGCATTCCAAGATCCGCACGATGGGGCTCTGCAATCTTCCGATCGGTACTCGTATGCAGATTGCCGCGCTGTACGATATCGATGTTGCGAGGGTTGAAACAGAGATGGTGGGCATCAACCACCTGAACTGGACGACGCGCATCCTGATTGACGGGGAGGATGTAACCCGCAGCTTCCTGAGCAAGGCGGCCGGAGCGAGCGGATTGACGATGAAGAATATTCCCGATTTTGGTTGGGATGACGACTTCCTTCAAGCCGTGGGCGCGCTTCCTTGCAGCTATCATCGGTATTATTACATGAGGAATACGATGCTTGGGCACATGCAGGAGAAGTTCCGTGAGCATGGAACGACACGCGCGGACGATGTAATCGGGGTCGAAGCGGAATTATTCGAGCTGTATAAGGATCCGGAGCTGGCGGTTAAGCCGCCGCAGCTTGAGAAGAGAGGTGGGGCCTATTATTCCGAGGCGGCTGTCAATCTGATTAAGGCAATCTACAACAACGCAAGAAATATCCAGACGGTAAACGTAAAAAACAACGGGATTCTGCCGTTCCTGCCGAATGACGCATCGGTAGAAATCAACTGTGTGATAGATGCGCAGGGCGCTCACCCGATTCAGCCCTTGGCTCCGGTAACAGCACAAATGCGTGGTTTGCTTCAGGTCGTAAAGGCGTATGAAGAATTAACGGTCAAGGCCGCCGTTGAGGGAGACTATGCTTCCGCGCTCCAGGCGCTGACTATTCATCCGCTCGTAGGGGATGCGGCCCTTGCCAAAACAGTGCTGGACGACATTCTGCTGGAAAATAAGGTGTGGCTTCCGCAGTTTCCGCAAGCTGAAGAGTGAGTTTCTCGGTTTTTGGCTACACTAATCGCGAAATGAAGG
The DNA here is from genome assembly GCF_042676305.1 of Paenibacillus sp. GCM10027630. Classification (NCBI taxonomy): domain Bacteria; kingdom Bacillati; phylum Bacillota; class Bacilli; order Caryophanales; family Paenibacillaceae; genus Paenibacillus; species Paenibacillus sp. GCM10027630. Next base: position 77,276 of record NZ_JBHTGY010000026.1, read on the forward strand.
TGAAAAAATCTGTGATCCTGGCTGGATTGCAGTTTTTTTCTTTTTTTAAGAGCTTTCAAAGCTAACATGAGGGCTAAAAAACAATGGTTTTTGATTGGATGCGCTTACTTACATGTTATATAAACTAACATTAATCATAAAAAATAGACTAAAATTCAATATTAGATTAAAAAATTCAACTTTATTGTATTTCCGTGGGATAGTTAAGCGGATACATTCGGAGTTATAATAGCCGTACGAACTTTAGTGTTAATAATAATGACATTTGAAAAGGGGAATGTTCTTGTGAAAAAGTCGATTCGTAATACAATCTTGGTTGCTGCTTCCGCCGCAATGGTTACTGCTTTATCAGGTTGCGGACAGACGGCCACAACCGAGCAGACCAAGACTCCGGCGAAAGAAACAAAAGGGCCTGTGACCCTGACTATGGAGTACAACTGGTCCAGCCCCAATGTAGACAACGTGCTTTACAAGGAACGGATCAAGAAGTTCGAAGAATTGAATCCTGATATTAAAATTGAGGCACAGGACATTCCATCGGCCCAATATCGTACCAAGCTTCGTACGGAAGCGGCTGGCAACAGTATGCCGGATATGTTCATCCTTTTCCCGGGAATCGAAATGGAGCCTTATATCGCAGCTAATGTGCTGATGCCGATCGACGAGATTATGGATAACTGGAAAAACATACTCCCACAGCAGGCTCTGGCCGGCTTTAATGTGAATGGCAAGCAATATGCGATTCCTACCAAGATGACGTTTGTTGATATTGTATATTACCACAAGGATATGTTGGCCAAAGCGGGCTTTAATGAATTTCCCAAAACTTATGCCAGCTTCCTCGATCTGGTCAAGAAACTGAAGGATTCCGGTGTCACTCCAATGGCGATCGGAAACAAAAATAAATGGCCTATGCAGTCGACCTTCATGTCTGCCGTAGAGGATCGTATCACCGGAAGCGAATTCCTGACTAAGGTGAATAAAGGGGAAGCCAAATTTACCGATGCGGAATATGTGAAATCACTGAATGTAGTGTCTGATCTAGTCAAGCTGGATGCCTTCAACCCTGATATTAACACGATGGACGAAGTACAGCAGCAAGATTACTTCCTGCAGAAGAAAGCAGCCATGACGATGACCAGCTCGACGATTGACACCAAATTCAGAGCTGGAAATACGGATAAAGCAGCTGCCGAAAACATCGGAATCGCGCTGTTCCCTTCGGTTGATGGTGGTAAAGGAGATCCAACTAAGAGTGCGGGAGTCATTCAGTACGGTATCGGGTTGAGCAAAGAGTTGAATGGTGCGAAGAAGGAAGCGGCGATGAAGTTCTTGAAATATTTTTACGCGCCTGAGCTGTACCAGAACCTGATGAGCAAAGGTATCGTTGTTCCGGCCAAGGTCGATATGCCTGCGGATACTAGCCCTTATCTGAAAGAAATGCTGAAGTTAACGCAAAATGGCTCGGCGCTCGTATTCGACAGTGTAATGCATCCATCCGTCAAGGATGCAATGGAGAATGGGATCCAAGCGATCATAACGAAGCAGAAGACACCAGAGCAAATTGCCAAAGAGCTGCAAGATGCCGTGGATAAGAATAAGAAATAAAGCAAACGCAGCCTGGGATCGACTTGGGTCAGGGAGGTTAGGAGCTTGAATGTTTCCATCGGAGGATTTTCTTTTTACCAGCTGCTCAGTGCAGGAGAAATGGATATTTTCGGTTATTTAGAAACGGTCCGGCATCGTTATGGATTGCGATCTGTTGACTTGTGGAATGGATTCTTCACAGACCGGAGTGATCCATTCTATCCGATCGCCGAAGACGATATTTTACAGAAAATTAAAAGATCGCTTGATGAGAAAGAACTGACCGTTGCCAATTTTGCTGTGGACCGGGCCCATATATGGGACCCGGACCCCGGTACCCGGGCGAGGCTGCACCAGAATGCGCTTGATCATTTACGCGCAGCGGAGCTGTTCGGCGCCCGCACGGTTCGGATCGATACGAGTCGTGGGCCGGTAGAGCCTTCTGAGGAGCAATTCGAATACACAGTTATGCGATATCGGGAATATGCCGAGCGAGCAGCAGACAATGGATACACGGTCGGGCCGGAGAATCATACAGGTATTTCGCTCGATCCGAAGTGGATGAAGAAGCTTGCCGAAGCAGTAGATCATCCGGGTTATGGGGTACTTCTGCATATCGGTCGATGGCAGGATACGCAGGCGCAGGGGGATCGGCTGATAGCCCCCTGGGTGAATCATGTTCATCTCGATGCAAAGTCATTAGTCTCGGAGGAATCGATCGAGATCACAAGGATGCTCATGGAGCGCGGTTATCAGGGACATTGGGCGGTCGAGTACAACGCTCCGTCCCTGCCTTACATCGAGCTGGAGTGGGCGTTAGCTTCAGCGAAACGAATACTGGCCAAGGCTGAAATGGCCATGCTGGAACAAGGAAACGGAGGGAAATGAGGTGCAACGAATAAGAATCGGCGTCATTGGTGTCGGCATTATCGGAAAAGCTCATTTGCAGGAATACGCCGGCATCCCCGGGGCTGAGGTAGTGGCCTTATGCGATATTAACGAGCAGGAAGCAAGGCTGATCGCTGATAAGTATGGGATCCCGGATGTCTATACGGATTTTAAGGAAATGCTGGCGAGAGATGACATCGATGCGGTGGATGTGTGTCTGCACAATAATTTTCACGCACCGCTGACGATCGCTGCACTTCGGAGTGGCAAGCATGTTTACTGCGAGAAGCCGATAGCGGGCTCTTACTATGATGGGCTGACGATGCTGGAGGCGGCACGCGAAAGCGGGAAGAAGCTGCATATTCAGCTTGGCACCCTGTACAAGAAAGAAACGAAAGCAGCGAAGGCGCTGATTGATGACGGACAGCTAGGGCGATTGTTCCATGCCCGTTCGAATGGCTTTCGCCGCAGAGGCCGGCCTTATGTGGATGGCTTTGGTACGGTACATTTCACGAAGAAGGCTAGCGCAGGGGGCGGTGCTTTGCTTGATATGGGCGTGTACCATATTGCTCAGATGCTCTACCTGCTCGGAGTAACCGATGTGGAACGGATGACAGGCAGGCTGGTTCAAGAGATGGATATGGACCCGCAGCGCCGGGAAGACAGCGGCTTTGATGTGGAGGAGCTGGCGTTAGGCTTTGTTACTTTCAAGAGTGGCGTGACGCTGGATATTTTCGAAGCTTGGGCCATACATCTGGGCGGAATCGAAGGAAGCAGCATTGTTGGGGCAAAAGGGGGAATTCGACTGCCCTCCTATCATTCAGGAGAACAAACGGGCGATTTCAGCTTCCATACGACAGTGGCGGACCTCGATTTGAACAGTACGGTTGATCTCAACCGGATGGACATCCGATGGCATCGAATGAGATCGAATGAGGATGCCTACGACTCCTCGCAGCAGCATTGGATTGCCGCACTGCAAGGGAGAGTCGAGCTTCTGCCGACAGCGGACATTGCACTTGCGACTCTGCTGATAAGCGAAGGGCTTTATTTGGCCGACTCCCTTGGCCGAGAGGTTACGGCAGATGAAATTGCAGCCAGCTCCCGGTCGCTTGCCGTCAAGATATAACTAACTGTGAACGGAGGCTGCTGCACATGCATGCATTGAAAAGAACTGGATGGACTGTGTTTATTGGAATGCTGCCGGCTCTCATCATTTATATAGGAGTCGCACTAGTGCCTATCGGCATGTCATTTTACTATTCTTTCTTCAATTGGGACGGATTATCCCCTATGAAGTTCATTGGTATCGATAATTACGTTTCGACCCTCAAGGATACGATTTTCTGGAAGGGCGTACAAAACAATATTTTCATGATGGCAACCGGTATCTTCGGCCAGCTTCCGATAGGTCTGTTTTTCGCCCTGCTGCTTAACCGTTCGCTCAAGGGCATCAAGCTTTATCGATCGATGCTGTTCCTGCCTGTCGTTATTTCGGCGGTTATCGTGTCAATTATTTGGGGCATGGTATACAAGATAGAGTCCGGTCTGCTGAACGGCTTGCTTAGCGTGGTCGGCCTGGATGCCTGGAAGCAGGACTGGCTCGGAAGCCCGAAGCTCGGCATGCTCTCAGTCAGCATTACGTATATTTGGCAAAATTACGGCTTTTACATGGTCATATTCCTGGCAGCTCTACAAAATATTTCGGAAGAAATCAAGGAAGCTGCCGTTATGGACGGAGCGATAGGCTGGAAGCATTTCTGGTATGTAACTCTTCCAATGCTGAAGGATACGATCTGGGTAACACTCATCTTCTCTATCAGCAACAGCTTCCGGGTATTTGATCTCATCTATGTCATGACGGCCGGCGGACCGGCGCATAACACGGAAGTGATGACGATATATATGTACAACAATGCTTTTCAAAATATGAATTTTGGATATGGAAGCGCGGTTTCCATGCTGATTCTGCTATTCAGCCTGATTGCCATTTATGCAGCCAACCAGCTTACACGACGCAGCCAATAAGCAGAACCTAGCAGAAGGAGGACCTATGCAAACATCACGTATAAAATTATCATTCATCCACATATTGCTGGCTGTCTTATGTTTGGCCAATATTATCCCTATCCTGTGGATGATCATCAGCTCCTTCAAATCCGAGCAAGAATTTTCTGTTAATCCGATGGGTTGGCCCAAGCTGTGGGATTTTAGCAACTACACCAATGCCTGGAGGGTAGCTCACCTCGGTACTTATTTCTGGAACAGCATCTTTGTGACGATAGCCGCCATTGTATTAACTGTATTTCTCGGTGCGTTGGCCTCCTATTTTATATCAAGATTCGATTTTAAATTGTCCAAGTGGGTTTACGGGCTGTTTATCATCGGGATGACTATTCCGATTCACGCAACGCTTGTGCCGATCTTCATATTAATGAAGAAACTCGGATTATTGAACACCCATTTGTCTCTAATCCTGCCGTATACCGCGTTCCATCTATCGATTACGATTTTTATTCTAGTAGGCTTCATGAAGTCTTTCCCTAAGGATATCGAAGAATCGGCGGTTATTGACGGAGGTGGAGTCTACCGGATCTTCTGGTCCATTATTTTACCGATGACTCGGCCTGCATTGGCGACGGTTGTCATCATTAACTTCATTTACAACTGGAATGAATTTCTATTCGCGCTGGTACTGATCAGCAAGACAGGACTCAAGACACTTCCGTTGGGCCTTGCCAATTTCGCCGGTACGGAGACGAAGTTCCAGACGATGCAAATGGCTGCATTGACAATGGCGCTGCTGCCTGTAGTAGCTTTCTATCTTCTGCTGGAGAAGCAGCTCGTGCAGGGAATGACCGCAGGAGCCGTGAAAGGCTAGCCAATTTCCAGTAGATTCTCCTTCGGGCCTTCCTATATTATAGAAGGAATAGATGGAATCCGAACCGTGTTGGGCAAAATACCGGTAAGGGAATCTATTGGGGGAGGACTTGCGGGAAATGAAAAAAAATCAAGGCAGATTAACCAATATAAGCTTGCGAAAAAAATCGATTGCGATCTTCTTCTTATTGGTAACGCTCCCATCCCTGCTTGTCGGGTATGCGTTTCTGAACAGGTATGACACCATCTTAAGACAGCAATTCATCGATTCCACGGAGAAAAATCTTAACACTATTGAGATGAATCTGTATGAGAAGATCAAAACCGTGGACGATATGACAGACTATATGATTTATCAAAAGGATTTCCGTAATTTCATGCAGACGGCTGAGACGCCTGAGACGTTGGATCAGCTGAACAAAGACCGGGAATCCATAGAAGGCTTTGTTGCCTTTCAGCTCATGTCCAAGAGCTATATTAAATCAATTACGCTGCAGGGTCTGAAAGGAAACACGATGCAGCTTGGGGAGCCGGTGGAGGGACCCGAGCAGCCGTGGATCGATCTGGCAAAGGAAAATCGGGGCAGGATTGTCTGGTCTAATTCCTATCCGCTGACCAGCGCCTGGACTGGACCGAAGCGTGTGGTTTCGTTGTTCCGCATCATCAATTCCTTTGACGATTTAACGAAGACGGTTGGACTGGTCATCGTCAGGCTGAACGAATCGGAGATTTCCAAGCTGCTGACAGCAGCGATTCCGAAGGAGCAGGGCTCCATTTTTATATTACGTCCCGATGGAACCGTCCTGTTGGACAGTAACAAGGAGCTTATTGGACAGCCTTACCCGAATTCTGAGCTGTTGAATGCAGTCAACCAATCATCAAGTCAAGTGACTAAAATAGAAATAAATGGTAAAAATCATGTGGTGTTTAATAAGTTCATGAGATCTACCGGTTGGAACATTGTGACACTGGTCAGTGACGAGACGATCGTAGCCAAGACCAGTGCACTAAAGGTTTCGCTGCAGGCTTTGTTCCTGGTTGTCTTTATATTTGGCCTGTTTGCACTGATTGGATTCGAACTGGCGATTATTCGTCCTATGCTTGAGCTGAAAAAGCAAACAAGCCGTCTGAAGACCGGAGATTTCTCTGCAAGGGTAACGGTTCGTTCTCGTGACGAGATCGGTGAGCTTGGCAGGCAGTTCAATAATATGGTACAGACGATCAAAGAGCTGATCGATAAGAAATACAAGCTGGAGATCCAGCAGAAGGAATCCGAGCTGCGTATTCTGCAAAGCCAGATGGACCCGCATTTCCTGTACAATACGTTGGATATGATCCGGTGGACGGCCAGGCTGGAGAAGGCACCGGAAACCAGCCAATTGATCGAAGCACTGTCAGGCTTCTTCCGGATGAGCATGAACAGGGAGAAGCGCACTGCGACTTTAGCCGATGAGCTGGAATTCGTCCGGTCTTATCTCAATTTGCAGCAGAAACGAATGGGGAGCAAGCTCGCTTTCTCCCTACTGATGGAGGCTTCACTGGAAGAGGTTGTGCTGCCGCGCAGACTGATCCAACCGCTTGTAGAGAACAGTATCAAGCACAGCTTTATCTCCCGGCAGAAGGGTGAGATCCGTGTGCGCTGCTATCGTAGTCTGCAAGATGAGCTGATCATTGATGTAGCGGATACAGGAATGGGCTTCACGAAGGAGCGGCTGCAAGCAATTCGTCAGGCGTTAGCCGAGAAGAGCAATGATGAGAGTCTTGTCGGGCATGCGCTATGCAATATTCATGAGCTTATTTCACTGGTCTACGGCGGAGGTTATGGTGTTGAAATTCCCGAAGAATACAACCAGACTGGGGCTTGCGTTCGGTTAAGAATTCCTATTCAGACGAACGGACAGGAGGCTATATGACCATTAAAATGTTGATTGTAGACGACGAACCTATCATTTGCCGAGGGCTGCGGGAGACGATCCCGTGGGACTCGATCGGAGTTGAAGTGGTGGGCGAAGCCGCCGATGGGGCGGAAGCGCTCGAGCTGATTAACCGCCAGCCGGTCGACCTGGTACTGACGGATATCAACATGGACGGCATGGACGGCCTCGTCTTGTCCAAGTCGCTGAGGGAACGGCATTCAGAGATACGGATCATTATCCTCAGCGGCTATGACGATTTTGAATATGCACGCCAGGCAATCCGTATCGGGGTGGAGGATTATTTGCTGAAGCCGGTCAATGTTGACGAGCTGATGGGGATGGTGCAGCGCATCGGCGGCGAACTGGAGCAAGAGGCCAACCAAAGGAAGGAAGCGGTGCGAGACTGCTGGCTGAACTGGCTGAAAAGCCTGATGCAGAACGGTGGTGCCTTGCCTGATGGAGAAAAAACTCCCTCTGTCCCGGCGGGGGCTCATAGCTTCCGTTTTGTAGCGAGTCAGCTGGAGGATTATGCGATGTGGGCAGAGCAATCGGCAGAGGAAGAACGGCAGATAGTACGCAGAAAATGGGAGCAAGCCGTCCATAACGCCCTCTCGGAAGAGGGGCAGGAGGTTTTCTCGTTTTTTCATCATCCTAATTTGCTAATTTCCTTATGTATCGATTCTCGGGAGGTTAGCAGAGAGAAGCTGCTCGCTGCGTTGGGGGAAGTGCCGGGACCAGCAGCGGAGGCGCATAGTCTTCACTTTGGTGTTTCTCCTGACTTCCAGGCGCTGACGGAGGCATACACGCGCTGTGAGAACGCCATTGCTGCTGTCCAGCTGAGTGCGGCTATGGAGGGAAGGACCGTGTTATTCCACGAGGAATCGGTTTCTCCAAGAAGGAATCGCGGTTTGTTTGCACCTGCAGAGCTGGAGAAGGAACTTGTGAACCTCCTGTTTAATGGGAGCATCGATGAGTTGGAGGATGTACTGGGGAAGATGATGGACCAATCGCGGGAGAAAGGGAATTTGCTCGCAGATATCGTCCAGGCGGTCAAAGAGCTGAAGGTTGTGATTCAACGGAGGCTGCGAACCAGCAGTGTAGATGTGTCGGATGAGATCGAAGGCTTTCTGGCCGGGGAAATCGATCTGCATGTGCATAACTCATACCGTGCGCTTGAAGCGCTGATCCGCCGTGAGCTGTTGTCTTTGTTCACTCTAATCCATTCCTCTGTCGGGGGCAAAAACCATTGGACTATCGATAGGGTCAAAAAATATATTGAATCTCATTACACCAACGATTTAAGGGCATCCGAGGTTGCGGCCTGGCTGAAAATCACGCCGAACTATTTCAGTATCGTCTTCAATCAATATTTCGGTAAAGGCTTCGCGGAATATTTAAACGAGGTGCGGATCGAGCATGCCAAAGCATTTCTGAGAGGAACGCATGACAGAGTGTTCGAGATTGCGGAGAAAGTCGGCTACAAGGATTACAAGTATTTTTGCTCCATCTTCAAATCATATACAGGCGTCACGCCTACGCAGTACCGCAAGCTTGCGGAAACGACACCGACATAAGGCTTCCGGCCGGTACGGGTAAGGAGGTGAGGCATGACATGGAGTTAGCCTCCCGAACGAAAGCGCGGTCATTCACCGTTATTAAAGGCTTTAACTTCTTTATTTACGGCGCGATTGCGATTTACACGTCTTTCTTTCCGCTCTATTTGAAATCAATTGGCATTTCGTCGCTGCAGATCGGACTGCTGCTGGCTGGAGGTCCGTTCATTTCGATTCTGGCAAATCCGTTCTGGGGTTATTGGAGCGACCGCTGGAATAATATCAAACGGGTGCTGATCTTGTTGTTGATCGGCAACGCGGTTGTGATGCTGAGTGTCTTTCTCAGTGCTTCACATACTGTGTTGTTCGCGCTGATGCTGGCGTATTTTTTCTTTCAGAGCCCACTCTTTTCGCAGAGCAATAGTCTGATTCTGGATGTCATCGAGCATACGGGACACAGGTTTGGCTCGTTCCGCCTCTGGGGATCGCTTGGCTGGGCTCTAATGGCGATAGCGACCGGACCTGTTCTGAGCCTGCTCGGCATCGGCCGGTTCTGGGTCGTGTACAGCGTTATGATGCTGGTGGCCATTGGGGTTGCTTTCGCGCTCCCGCGGGGGAATGCACGACCTAAGGAAGCTGTGTTTCGCGGTGGGTACGGACGCATCTTTACGAACAAGCGGTTCCTTGCTTTTCTATTGATCGGGGTGCTGATTTCGATTCCGAACGGTATGAATACGACCTTCGTGTCAATTTATATCTCCGATCTTGGAGGGCAGGAAGGACTGATCGGATTGTCGGCTTTCTTGACATCTATCTTTGAGATTCCAGTTTTCCTGCTCTTCGACCGTCTGCTGCCAAAAAACGGCCGGACTATGATTCTGTGTTTGGGTGTGGTTAGCCTTTTGTATGCGGTACGATGGCTGCTGATGTCTTTGGCCACCTCCCCTTATGAGGTTGTAGGTATCCAAATCCTGAACAGCATTACGTTCGGCGGATACTACTATATAGGCACGCAGCTGACCTCTACGCTAATTCCGCGGGAGTACCGGGCCTCAGGCCAGGCGCTGTACGCGCTGAGCTGGGGAGGCGTGTCCGGTATAGTCGCCGGCATTGCCGGAGGCTGGGTGTTCCACTATATGGGTGCGGTGGCTATGTACCGACTCGGAGCCGTGCTTGCGCTGCTCGGAGTCGCGGGATTCCTGATCATGTTCGCTCTGATGAACCGGGCAAAGTCCTCCACCGGCTGATGATCATATTGCCGCAACGCGCGTGAATCCCGGGCGCGTTGCGGCATTGCATGGCGGTCGGTCGAACCCCGCAAGCTTCTCTCGCGGTGCTGCAAATTCAACGCACCGTCTCATTCCGCCAAATAAGGCTGTAAAATCGGAGAACTAGGAGTGAGGACCAAAGTAGTTCTGCTCGTGCAAGGGTTAAACGATCACCAGGCTTTTTAGAATACGAAGAAAACGATGACTCATAACTCTTTGGGAGGCGTAATTACCTATGAATAAGCTTAGGATTGGTGTTATTGGCGCAGGTTCGATTTCTGCGATGCATCTGGATGCGTATGCAGCTAACAAGGAAGTCGAGCTCGTTGCTATTTGTGATATGAACCATGGACGTGCTGAGGAAAAAGCGGCCAAGTACAACATTCCGAATGTGTACACGGATGTGCACGAGCTGCTGGCAAATGAGGAAGTGGATGCGGTTAGTATATGTACCTGGAACAATACGCATGCCGAATTTAGCATTGCTGCCTTGGAGGCAGGCAAGCATGTTCTATGTGAGAAGCCGCTATGCCAAACCGTAGAGCAGGCGCTTAAGGTGGAGGAAGCAGTCCGCCGCAGTGGAAAAGTGTTCCAGGTCGGCTTTGTCCGCCGCTACGGCCAGACGACACAGATTCTGCGCCGGTTCATTGAAGCAGGCGATCTGGGCGAGATTTATTATGCCAAAGCGAGCTATCTGCGTCGTCTCGGCAATCCTGGAGGCTGGTTCTCCGACAAGGAACGCTCAGGCGGCGGCCCTCTAATCGATATCGGTGTACATGTGATCGACCTGTGTTGGTATTTGATGGGCCGACCGAAGGTTAAGTCGGTAAGCGGCAATACGTACTATAAGCTCGGCAACCGCGCTAATGTAGAGCATTTTTCGTTTTATCAGGCGGCGGATTATGATGCAACTAAAAATGACGTTGAAGATATGGCCAATGCGTTGATCCGATTTGAGAACGGCGCATCGCTTATGGTCGATGTGAGCTTTACCCTTCATGCGGTGAAGAACGACACGACGATTTCGATCCACGGAACCAAGGGCGGCGCTCAGGTTGAGCCTGAGCTGCAAATAGCTGCGGAGAAGCATGACGTGATGATCAACCTGCTGCCCCAGGCCGATCGGCTTTCGTTCGATTTCGTAGCGGGCTTCAATAGCGAAATTGAGCATTTTGTGGGCTGCTGCTTGGGACGTCTAGAGACGCTAAGCCCTGTTGAGGATGGCGTCGAGATGATGAAGATGCTATGCGCCGTATATGAATCCGCGGCATCGGGGCAAGAGATTCGGTTCGATATAAACCGCTGAGGCAGGAGGGGGGAGACGGGCTGATGATGATGACGAATAAAATCGGCGTGATAGTAGATAGCTTCGGCATCGGTGTTCGAGAGGGGCTGCTGAAGGCCCGGGAGGTTAATGCGGATGGTGTACAAATATATGCAGTAAGTGGTGAGATGGACCCTCGGACGTTAACGACGGCTGCCCGACAAGAATTGAAGCGGTACATCAACGAGCTTGGTTTGGAAGTGTCAGCGCTTTGCGGCGATCTTGGGGGCCATGGCTTTCAGGATCATCGTGCCAATCCCGAGAAGGTGGATATGTCGAAGCGTATTCTGGAGCTGGCGCTGGAGCTCGGCACCCGGGTCGTGACGACGCATATCGGCATTGTGCCGGATGATCCGAAGAGTGAGGTATACGAAACGCTGCAGCTGGCGTGCGAGGAGCTTGGGCAGTACGCGAAGAGCATGGACGCTTATTTTGCCATCGAGACGGGACCGGAGCCTGCCGCGCATCTCAAAGCTTTTCTGGATACGTTGAGCACAAACGGTGTGTCCGTCAATTTTGATCCAGCGAACATGGTGATGGTGACAGGGGATGATCCGGTAAACGGCGTCTATTTACTGAAGGATTATATCGTTCATACGCATGTGAAGGACGGTATTCGTCTTCGTGAGGTGGATCCGCGCTTGGTCTACGGAGCATTGGGCTTTGATCCGATGTCCCATGAGCATATTGCGCAGATGGCAGCCGGGGGCGACAGCTTCCGGGAGGTTCCGCTCGGTGAAGGGAAGGTTGATTTTGACCGGTATTTCGCGGCGCTGCAGGATATTGGCTATGAAGGCTATCTGACGATCGAGAGGGAAGTAGGCGAGCAGCCTGAGGAGGATATCCGCAAAGCCGTTCAATTTATTCGTGCCTACCGCTAAGGGGGCGAAACAAATGGAGGGATTGGAGTGAAAACAAGCTTAAGTGTATGGAGCTGTCATAAATACTTTTACGATCAGACATGGAAAAATATCGATTTCATTCGTTTCACCGGTCAGGAGACCTGCGCTGAAGGTATTGAACTGCTGCATCGCTTTTGGTACCCTGATACCGAGAGTCAAGCTATGATCGAACGGGCGCTTCAGCAAGAAGGGCTGGAGGTTGCTTGTGTCGGTGCGAGCAACAATTTTGCGCTGCCGGATGCTGCCAACCGCACGGAGCAGCTCCGCCAAATTACCGATTCGGTCGATATAGCGGCCGGGTTCGGGGCGAAGGTCGTACGTGTCTTCTCAGGCAACCGGCAGGAGGGGGTTGATTTCGGCGAGGCTCGGAGTTGGATTGTGGAAGGGCTGAAGGCGGCAGCAGAATATGCAGGCGCAAGGAATGTCGTGTTATGCCTGGAAAATCATGGACTGTTCGCCGGGAAAGCGGAACAGGTTATGGACATTATCCGGGACGTGGACTCAGAAGCTCTGCGCAGCACGTTCGATATGGGCAATTTCCTGCTGGTCGACGAACAGCCTGGTGCTGCACTTGACGTTTTGCAAACGATGGTAGGCCATGTACACGCCAAGGATTTTACTCGTGTCGCGGGTAGCTATTCCGGCGAATCGTATGAGGCTTTGAGCGGAGACCGCTACGCAGGCAAGGTGCTTGGCGAAGGAAGTGTGGATGTGCGCGGCCTGTTGTCCCGTCTGCAGACGGGTGGCTATAACAGCTGGGTTACAGTTGAATTCGAAGGAGATGACGAGCAGCGACTGGGCTCGATTCGCTCAGTGGAGTACGTGAAGCAGGTGTTGGAGTCCTTAAACAGCTAGTTGCAGCTTCTTGGTTGGATATGTATGGTATATGTATGGCTTATTTATTGCTTATGTATGACCAATGACTCATTACTTATTAAATAAAAACTAGGCAACACATTCGCGCACTGTGAAGGAGGAAATTGTTCATGCCAGAAACCCCGTGCCTGTTAATAGACGTACCCACAATGAACGCGAATATCCGTACCATGGCCGAAGCTGCGCTTCGCCATGGTGCTGCGCTTCGCCCGCATGCGAAAACGCATAAGACGCCTTCGATCGCAAAAGCTCAGATGGAAGCGGGAGCCGTCGGCATTACTGTAGCTAAAATATCGGAAGCCGAGGTCATGGCGGCGCATGGCATCGATAATATTTTCGTAGCCTATCCGCTCGTAACGGCATCCAAAATCGAAAGAGCGGTGCAGCTCAGCCGGAAGATCGAGCTGATTGTCGGCGTGGACAGCGATGAAGGGGCACACCGTTTGTCGCAGGAAGCTGGCCGATTGGGCCATGTGCTGCAAGTGCGGTTGGAGGTCGATACCGGGCTGAAAAGAACCGGAGTGCTTTACGATGAAGCGGTAGCTCTGGCTGGTCGCATACATGCATTGCCCCATCTGAAACTGACGGGCATCTACACGTTCCGCGGTGCTCTGCTGGAAGGCAAGCCAACGCTGGATCTGGAGCGTGCGGGTCGTGAGGAAGGCGAGCTGATGGTACATCTCGCTGAGGCGATGCGTGAGGTTGGCATTCCGATTGCCGACGTCAGCGTCGGTTCGTCCCCAACTGGTCTCTACGCTGCTCAAGTGGAGGGCGTTACGGAAATTCGGCCTGGCACGTATGTATTTAACGACCGGATGCTGGAAGCTTTCGGCGTATGCACTTTAAACGACTGCGCGGCTGTCATTGAGGCAACGGTGGTCAGTCGTCCGTCGGAGCAGTACGCAGTCATCGACGGTGGCAGCAAAACGTTCGCAACCGATGTACAGCCGGGAACGAATCCTTTGCAGCTAAAGGGCTTTGGTCATATTCTCGAAGCTCCGGAGGCTGTGCTGGAACGGCTCTCCGAAGAGCATGGGGTCATACGATTGGAGCCGCATCATACGCTTAAGGTTGGAGACCGAATCCATATTATCCCGAATCATGTTTGCAGCACATTGAATCTGCATAATCATATTTATTTCGTGGACGGCCAGCAGGTGGAGAAGGTATCCGTGCTGGCGCGTGGAATGCTTGAGTAAGGCGGCAGGCCGCTGGAGAAAGGGGAATGTCCATGCTTGATTTAATTATCAAAAATGGAAAAGTCGTTGATGGCACGGGTAACCCGTGGTTTTACGGGGATGTCGGCGTGGCGAATGGCGTGATCGCCGCTGTCGGTCAATTGGATATGGAGGCGCACCGGATCATCGATGCACAGAAGCGAGTTATCTCGCCTGGCTTTATTGATGGGCATTGCCATTCCGATCTGATGATTCTCGACTACCCGCATAGTGAAATCAAACTACGGCAGGGCGTAACAACGGAGGTTATTGGGAACTGTGGCTTGGCTCCTGCTCCGTTCGTTCCGAGCAGGGCGGAGCTTCTGCAGACCTATGTTCAGCCGGTGCTGGGCTCAACGAGCTGGAAGTGGCCATGGGAAACGGTTGGCGAATATATGGCGCATTTGGCCGGTTCCCGTCCATCCGAGCATGTGGCGACTTACGTCGCACACGGCGCGCTGCGGATTGCGGCGATGGGTTTTGAGAACCGGCCGGCGACATCAGCCGAGCTGGAGCATATGAAGCAGCTGCTGGAGGAAGGTCTGAAGGCAGGAGCCATCGGCTTCTCCATCGGACTCCTGTATGCCCCGGGCAGCTATACGTCCAAGGAAGAGCTGGTGGAGCTATGCCGTGTGCTGCCTAAGTACAACGGGCTGTTCTCCACGCATATTCGCGGCGAAGGCAACAATCTGCTTCCTTCGGTGAAGGAAGTTATCTGGATTGCTGAAGCTAGCGGCGTTTCTTTGCACATCAGCCATCTGAAGGCGGCGGGTAAGCGCAATTGGGGCAAGGCGCTGGAAGCTCTCGAGCTGATCGAAGACGCGCGCGCTCGTGGGCTTGACGTCACCTGCGACGTTTACCCTTACTCCGCGGGCTCAACGATGCTGACAACGGTGCTGCCGCCTTGGACACTGGAAGGCGGCATTGGCAGCACGCTGGAGCGATTCCGTGATCCGGCTCTGCGCCAGCGTGTCAAAAAGGAGCTCGGCGAGGAGCAAACGGAGTGGGATAACCTCGTTTGCTCTACCGGCTGGGAGGCGGTTATTGTTTCATCTGTCCGCCATCCCGAGAATGCAGCGCTGGAAGGTAAGTCCATCGCGGAAATCAGCGAAGTGCGCGGCCGGCATCCGGCCGACTGCGTTATGGATCTGCTGCTGGAAGAGGATGGGCAAGTATCCATCGTCTACTTCCACATGGCGGACAACGATGTGGAGCAAGTGGTGGGCTGGGAGAAGTCGCTGATCGCTTCCGACAGCCTGCATTGTGAGACCGGCAAGCCTCATCCGAGGCTGTATGGCTCGTTCCCGCGCCTGTTCTCCCGCTATGTGCGGGAGAAGAAGACGCTCTCGCTGGAGCAGGCGGTGCGCAAGGTAACCTCGTTCCCGGTGCAGCGGTTCAAGCTCGGGAAGCGCGGTCTTCTCGTGCCGGGTTATGCCGCGGACCTGGCAGTGTTCGATCCTGCAACCATTCATGATCGGGCGACCTTCCAGGACCCGCGTCAATATCCGGAGGGTATCTCCCATGTGATCGTCAATGGCAGTGTTACTCTCGATGATGGTGAGCACACCAAAGCCCGTGAAGGAACGCTCATTCGGGCTCAGCATTGCTGCGGCATCGGTCATCACCATCACTAATCAACTATACAAAACAACTGTACTAATCGACTATATTAATCGACTTATACTAAACAACCATACTAATCGACTGTACTAAACAACCGTACTAAACAACCGTACTAAACAACCATATAATCGAGCTCAAACTCTATATAATCCAACTCTATATCCAAAGGAGCTATTTCTTATGTCAACTATCGAAGAACGTCTGAAGCAATTAAATATCGAGCTGCCTCCAGTAGGAGAACCGCGTTTCTCCTACATTCCGTGCAACCGGACCGGCAACCTGTTATACCTATCCGGACAAGACTGCCGTATCGACGGCGTACTGATGTACGAAGGAAAGGTCGGCAGTGATTTGACCATAGAGCAGGGGCAGGAAGCCGCCCGTCAGGTTATCATCAATTGTCTCGCCGTTATGAAGAGCTATCTGGGTGACCTTGACCGAGTTGTCAAAATCGTCAAGCTGCTCGGGTTCGTGAACAGCGCCCCTGGTTTCGGGGACCAGCCTTACGTCATGAACGGCGCCTCGAATCTGCTCATCGATGTGTTCGGCGAAAGCGGGCGACACGCGCGCTCCGCGATTGGTACGAGCGACCTGCCTTTTCATACGCCGGTTGAAATTGAATTGATCGTCGAAATCAGAGACTAGACTAGTAAAGAAAAGCAGACCAAGACTGTATGGTTCCAGTTGGTCTGCTTTTACTGTTATTGCCATCAGAAAATCTTACTTGCAGCGAGCAAGGCACTGAAAAAGTCCGTTTTTTTTCAAATGAAAAAAGGCTCAACCTCAAAATCAGAGCTTGACCCTTAAAAAAAGGCTCAGCCTCAAATTTCGACCATCGCTCCACATAAATTCCTGCGAATATACAGTTATTTTCTACTGAAATTTGCGTTTAAGAAGAATAAACTGCAAAAAAAGTCAATTTCATAATTCGAACCCCTTGCTACGACTGGCTTTTTTCGCATACAAAAAAGGAGTACCTCCCCACAATCTCGAAGTTTATGGTTCCCCAACCAAACAAACACGAGAGAAGAAAGGAGTACTCCTTATGTATCATATTCGACAAGAAGAGCTGTTTTCCTTCGATACCATTATGAAAATGGCGCCTGCCTCCAAAGCCGATCTCGTCTTGGAGCAAATTCCGATGGGGAAAATCCTGCATGCCATCAGCAGCATTTATCGCCGCGGCCGCCCCGAGACCTTGAACATCCGAGCCATGATCTACTCTCTGGTCATCAGCAAAATGGAGCGTATCCGTTACGTGAAAGATTTGGTCCGCCAACTCAAAAGCAGTCTTGAACTTCGGTTACGGTGCCGCTTCACGGGATCCGACCCTGTGCCGAGCGAATCGGCCTACTCCCGGCTCATTACGAAACTCGCGCAATGTGATATTTTGCGTGTCATTCAGGAAGAGTTGGTCGATCAGGCAATCGCCGAAGAATTCCTTACAGGTGATGTGCTCGCCGTGGATTCCTCGCATATTGAAGCCTTCGACCGGAACCCGCGACTATACGCGCACAAATCGGCTCAAGCATCGCCGACGGAACCTGATGAAAATGGTAACCCGGTTTTTCTGGATGAAGGCAGCGGCCAACTGGAAAAAGCCAAGCCCGAGAAACCTAAACGCGGGAAACGCGGGCGTGTGCCAAAAGCCGAAGAAGCTGCCTGGCGTGCAGAAGTCGAGGCCTACAATGCCTCGCTCAGTTATTTCGAACGGGAGGTCGCCAAGATGCTGCCCGCGAGCTATGAGGAGCTCATCGCCGATATGCCGCAGCACCCGAGTACTGGGGCGAAAGGCGATCCTCGCGGCAGCGGACGCGTGAAATTTTGGCATGGTTACAAAGTGAATCTGCTTGTGGATTGCCAGAGTCAATACATTATTGCAGGCGTGAACTGTTCGGCTCATGTTAATGACCAGCGGCCGGCAATTGTGCTGCTGAAACGACTTAAGGAACGGTTTCCGCAGTTGAAAGCCCATTACGTGCTCGGCGATAAAGGCTATGATAGTGAACCTGTTTACCGACAAATCCGCGATGTAGGGGCCTTTCCGCTGATTCCACTGGTTCATCGCAACCAAGTGCCAGATGGTGTCGACGAGCATTTTCGCCCCGTGTGCAAGGCTGGGCATGCGTACGTCTACGATAGCTACGATCCTAAGCGAGACACCGTGAAATTCACGAGACCGAAGGCGTGTGCAACGTGCNTTCGCAAGTACACGGCACCTGGGCGCGGCAGCGAAAAGTTTGCCCAGTTGTTTAAGCAGCGAACCGCCATCGAGAGGGTATTTGCCTATTTAAAACTTTATACGGAACTAGGTTCCAGCCGTAAGCTAAAGAAACGGTCCTTTGTGGATCTGGACTTGAGCTGTTTGACGTACAATTTATGCAAGCTCGCCCTTGATCGCTTGAACAAACGTATGGAAGAAGCTAAGCAGGTCGCATAATTTTTAAAAAAAGAGCCCATGGATTTGGGCTCAGACTGACTTTCAAAGAATTGAATTATGAAATTGACTTAAAATACAGTAATTTTCATGCAATGGGCTCCCGTTTCAGCTAATAATGGAAAAAAGATGCACATTTGCATGAATTCAAGAATACTACGATTAGCCGCCTAAAAGGATGTATAATTGCAGGTTTTAGGGTAGGCAACGGCTTCGAATCGAATAATATCTTGTGCTTGCTGCTGCCATTGTCGTTCCTAGAGTCATATTTAGAGTCGAGCCGGGTACGGAGCCGAAACGAATGACTTTGTCATGCGCTGATTTGAGCTTTGAGCCCCAAAAAACGAGCCTTTAGAATCGCTTCTAAGGCTCGTTTCGTATTTGGGGAGACCTATCCGAATCTCCTACCATCTTTGCTTTAACCTCGCAAAGTGCTGCTTATTCTTTTGACTGGAAGGGCGGGTTGGAGTGTAGTAAAATGGATACCAAAATGGTTATCCAAAGGAGAAAGCTATGTGCCGAAATATTAAAACACTGTTCAACTTCGACCCTCCAGCTACCGATAACGAGATTCAGGCAGCATCGCTCCAATTTGTGAGAAAGCTCACAGGTTTCACCGTACCTTCGAAGGCAAATGAGGCAGCATTCAATCGTGCTATTGAGGAGATCACTGTGGTTGCTCAGAACCTGTTAGACTCGCTAGTAACGAATGCCGAGCCTCGCAACCGTGAGGTTGAGATCGAACGTGCCCGAATTAGATCTGCCAAAAGATTCGGATCTGCAGAGGATTAACTTGGAACTACTGACGATACTGAGAAAAATTAATGCCTAATAAAGTGAAATTAGCTTTGCAGGAAGTATGGACACCGACAATCGTGAGGAAATAAAAGCAGTGCCACCCCATGTCAAAAGGTTTTCGACATAGCCTAATGTATCTGCATTAAATGTACCAATGATTCGTTGCAATGCAAGTAAATCATAGCTCATGCTTTTTTCATCTGTCACAATAGGATATAGCGCTCCCAGAGCAAGAACCTCACCCTTAGTCGGAGTTTTCAGCTTTCCGTTATCGTTGTAATATTGAGATAAATAATCGTAGCCTTTATTGCTTATATCTATGGTAAAAAGCACATCAAGTCGAGGGCTCCCCACACTAACCTTATAGTTATCCTCATAATTCACATTAAACGTATAGTAACTATTATATGCATCGACATCGAACAGCTTCCTCAGAACCTTATTTCTGAAGGAATAAATATAAGAACTAATGTATCCTCCGCTACCTCCGGAATCAATCGTAACTAATATGTCGGCTACTTTATCCTTGTCAAAATCCCCGAGGAACAGCCTGCCATTATAGCCGGCGTTATTCGGAAGATTCACCGTTGTTCTAATTTTGGAATGCCCATCTTGAATGACGAGGGTTATATGATCAGCAAACAATCCTGATTGTCCATCGGGTTTATTGCCGTATAAGTACACGTTATCAAGTATTCCGTCTCCAGTTACATCGGCTTGCTTCATATCCAGTAAAAATAGATTGTTTGACATAGGATTTCTTCCATACATTTGTTGGTATCCTTGAGATTGCCAGCTCATTGCAAGAACCTCCGTTTACGATTTTGTAGAGTTTTTCCATCGTATGCGGATGCCTATTGGAATGTGTTTTGAAGCTATTAAAACAGCCTGGTGCCTGTTACGGCGCTGGGCTGCTGAAGTTTAGAACCATTTTTCGGGATGGGTGGATGTCCTTAAAGGCTTCCATGATTTCTTCTTTGCAGTTCATAACTTAAGAGAGGCTGATGGATCATCTTTTAATGGATCGGAGTGCGGCTTTGCCACCTTCTTTATCTCTAATTAAATTATCTTGATTTGAAGATTAATATCTTGTTTTGAAGATATATTAGACGGGATGATATATCATGAGCAGCAAACAAATGTTCACCAACCGAACGCGTATTGAAAGCGCATGAGTATGGTTTATGAAGAAGGCAATAAGACCCTTGACAAGGGAATGCACGTTCGATAACCTCTTAGATGTAATTAAAATACATTAGTAACTATGAGGTGAGGTGGACTAATGCCGTTGTATAAAAAATTGGTGCGTGATGCAATTCCACAAATAATCGAATCCAAAGGGGAATCCTGCATTTACGAGATTTTGGATAATGATAACTACATAATAGAGTTGCGCAAAAAATTAGATGAAGAAGTTATAGAATATATGAAGGCAGACAATCTTGAGGATGCAACTGAAGAGCTGGCGGACATGCTGGAGGTTATTCATGCTTATGCGTCCATTCACGGAGTAAGTATTGAGCAAGCAGAGTCTGTGAGAATGAAGAAGGCAGCTGAAAGAGGCGGCTTTGCGAAAAGGGTTTTCCTGGTTGAGGTATTGGATTAGTTCGAATACGTATAAAGTGTATTTAATAAAATTATCCTCGCGGAGAGGAGGCGGCAAAGATCAACATTTATGATACCGTATCTATCCTTGTGGCAGGAGTCGTGTTTCTGGCGATGGTATCCATTGTGTATGTGAGCTGGAGGAATGGAATATCACCCATGCCTTCTTCGGCTCCAACGCGCCTTGCGGTAGCGAACGAGATCAATCAAATCTCAGGTCGTGGCACGATCGTAGAAGCGGGCTCAGGCTGGGGAACGCTTGCGCTGCATCTAATGCAGCACTGTCCGGGCTGGAGGATCATAGGGATTGAAAATTCGCCGGTACCGTTGTGGGTTTCGAGAACATGGGTCAGGGTGGCTTTTTCTAAAATATCCGGAGACTCTGGAGCTTCGGCTGTCACACGTGACCCTATTGCCTTCATCCGCGGTGATATTTACGACTATCCTTATGAAAGTGCGGATGTTGTTGTGTGCTACTTGTACCCTGGCGCGATGAAGCGGCTTAGCGTAATTCTTGGGGAACGGCTGGCGCCGAACGCGCGGATTGTCAGCATTTGTTTTGCACTGCCCGGCTGGCGGCCGGAAAGAGTAGTCACATGCGGAGATGTATTCAGCACCAAGGTATACGTATATACCATGGAGGGAAATGATCGTGGGGCGGGTTAAAAGCTAGTAAGGTAGCTTGCCTTTGTATCTTCATCGAATGAGCTTCGAATAGAAGCTTTTCTAATAATATCAGAATTAAGTTTTCAGCAGAGCTGAACCATTCTGATATTGCAAGAAAAGCTACCGCTAAGACACGAATGTATCTTCTTCGAATAGAAGCTTTTCTAATAATTTTCGTATCTTATGGTAAACGCTTGCGTTGTGGAGCAATTCGTTCTACAATACTCCCAACCATTGAAATCGCTATCATTTAATAAAGGAATGAAGAACATGGTGGGGAAACTTTTTGCGTTTAACAAGAGCATTTTTGGCAGACTCCTGGCAACTTTTATTCTACTTAGTATTATTCCCATGAGTGTAGTGGGTCTCGTGTCTTTTAAAGTTTCTGAGAAGCTGCTGGATGCGCAGGTAAGCAAATCAAATATTGATACACTTGAGCAAATTGACAAAAATATAAGTGTGCTTCTTGATCAAGTCAGTGCAATCGTAAACATCTACAATATGAATGATGAGCTTGAGTCGATGCTAACCAAAACTTATAGCAATATCTACGACCAGCTTCAAGATCAGGCCAAAGTGGAGAACAGTATGCTGCGTTATTCCTTTGCATTTGATTGGCTTAATTTCCAATCTTTTCTCAACGGTCAAAATGGGCTTATCTATACTCAAAACTATCAGAACAATATCGTAGATCCTGACCGCCTTCTGGGCTATCAATGGAATGACTATTTGGCTAAAGTACCTGATAGAATCACATGGCTTAGCACCCACAAAAGCTTCTTGAAGAACAATGAAGGAGTTAACGTATTTACAGCAGCTAAATTATTACAGACAGCTAATACGAACAAGTCTTATGGGGTATTCGTCTTAAGTGTCAACGAAAATAACTTATATAATATTTATAAAAACCTGTTGAATAATGGGAAGGAAATTTTTATTCTGGATTCTAACTTGAACATCATCTCACACAGCAATAGAGAGCGGGTTGGAGGAAAGATGGAAGGTGAACCTTACGTTCAATGGTTATCTGATAACGATGAGAGCTACAAAATTTCCACGATCAACAACGAGAAGTACCTCACTTTATATAAAAAGATAAGCCGAGTGGATTGGTACATTGTCGAGAAGATCCCGATGGCCGCGATTTACAAAGACATCGATGTGTTGAAGTCTAGAGTGTTTCTTATTGCTTTTATTTGTGTCCTGCTGTCCTTGGCAGCTGCTTTGTTCATTTCTCGAACGATCGCCATGCCGCTTGGGAAATTATCGAGACGGATTCAAACCTATTTGCTAAAAGGAAATTCCGAATCTATCAAATCGCCCTCATCGGTAAATGAGATTAATTTGTTGACCACCGAATACGATAACATGATCAATAAACTTGATCGGACGATTGGCGATTTAGTGAAAAATCAGGAAGAGAAGCGGGTGGCTGAGCTGCAGGCACTGCAAATGCAGATTAATCCCCATTTTTTGTACAATACGTTGAATTCTATTAAATGTTTGGTCTGGGTCCAAAAAACGCATCTAATCGAACCTACCATCAACGCGCTCGTCAATTTGCTCGAACAAACGATTAACCGTAGTGACGAGCTTATCAGCATCCAGGATGAAATCGATAATATCGATCACTATATTTATATTCAACAAATACGAACGTCCCAAACGATCACGATGAATTACAAAATAGATGAACAGCTCATGCCATACAAGCTGCCGAAGCTGCTCTTACAGCCCATCATTGAAAATGCAATTTTCCACGGGATCGAACCGAATAAAACAACCGGCACCATTTCGGTGTATGGATCGTCATACAGAGGCGGCATAAAAATTGAAATTATCGATAACGGAGTTGGAATGAGCGAGGAAGATATCGATCGTATTTTTAACGAAACAGGCAATCAATCCTCCTCACGCTTCAGCGGGATAGGAGTTCGCAACGTCGATGAACGATTGAAATTGAATTTCGGATTACAATATGGTTTAACGATAAATAGCCAGCCTGGGATGGGGACATCGGTTACCCTTACCCTTCCAAAAGTACAATGAGATTAAAAGAGGTGAAAGCACATGTATAAGGTCATCATTGTAGACGATGAAAAGCTGTTACGCCAAGGCTTTATCCATATGACGGACTGGTCTGTAAACGGCTTTGAAATCGTTGGTGACGCGTCCAACGGAATTGAAGCTTTGGAGCTTGTAGAACGCTATCAGCCTGACATTGTTGTGACGGATATTCGCATGCCTGGAATGGATGGAATTGAATTGACTCGAATCCTTAAGCAGAGATATAAGGACATTCAGGTCATAGTGTTAAGCAGCTATAATGATTTTGAATATGTGAAGGAAACGCTGCAGCTGGGTGCGCTGGACTATATTTTGAAGCCTAAGATGCAATATACCGACTTGGTGAACGCCATGGAAAAGGCCAAAGCGAACAAGCATCATAAGGAGCTGGCTAAGGATACTCAAAGCGAAATAAGGAAAAAGTCCATGCAGAGCTTCTTTAAAAGCCTCCTGTGTGAGACCAGCCAAACCGATGAAGCGATCCTGGAACAGATTATAGCTTTTAGACTACCGCTGCAGCCAGGGCCTATGCGTTTAATATCGATTCAACTTGAGCTTCCGGAAACCGATTCTACTTCGGATGCTTCCCAAGAGGGAGAATTCACAAATACTCTAGTTAACGAACTGCAAGACATGCTGCTGCAGCAACAGAAGGGCTGCTGCTTTGCGGTTAGTCCGCTGCAGCTTATCGTCATTATGAACACGCCAGAGGACGAGTACAGGGATCTGATTGCTCCTGTTCTTGCAGCCTACGATGTGCAGTACTGGCTATGTGTGAGCGAACTGTTTTCCGAATTCAGCGATATTCCTTCGGTATATCAAAGGCTGCTGTCCCTCTCCCCCTACCGGTTTTACCTAAATTCAGGTTCGGTCATGAAGGAAGCTGAGCTTGCAGAGCTAAAAACCAGCATGGATTTGCCGTTTAAAAACTTTAACGAGTACATTGATAAACAAGACTTCTCAGGAATTTACGAGAAGGTGCAGCAGTTCATTACAGACAGCATTCAAAATAAAAATTATATAGACCCCTATGCCATACGGAATGGATTTATTGAAGTTTGCTACTATATTATCCATAGACTTGATGAGATGGGATTAGAGATCGATGAGCTTCACAAGCGCAAGATCACTTTTTTCAAATCGATCGAGAATACCCGGAATGTGACCGATTGTTTACAGGTGCTTAAACATATATTGAGCGAAATTGAAACGTTTTTGAAGGATAGCCGGAATGGGAATTACAGTCCTACGGTAAAATCCATTATTTATTTCATTCATCAGCATTACAGGGAGGATATTTCCCTCCAATCCATCGCGCTTCAATTTCACCTTAACAAAAGCTATCTAAGCCAGTTATTTAAATTGCAAACAGGGGAAACTCTCAATAATTACTTAATAAACCTGCGAATTGATGAAGCGAAGGCACTGTTGAGGCAGTCCAGCTCTAATATTTATACGGTTTGCCAAGCGATCGGTTATTCAAACCCGAGCTACTTCGGTCAAGTATTCAAAAAGGTAGTCGGCATGAAGCCCTCCGAGTATAGCAAATTGTACAATAAATAATGAAAAGCCTGCTGACGGCATAATAAAAACCTAGCGGGAGATGATTTGTTATCACCCCGCTAGGTCCTTTTTAAAGCTTAGAGCAGCCCACCTACGTTTGCGTCGAGAGGAAAGGGAGGACTTATTACCTTCACTTACCGCTACTGTGGAGCAGCTTGAAGCATTCTAAGCACAGTGACGACAACCTCTGCTCTAGTCGCACTTTCGTTAGGCGCGAAGAGATTAGCGCTTCGTCCATTAATGATTCCCTTTGCTGCTGCAGCTGCTACATAGCCTTTGGCCCATGAAGGAATGTCAGCATCATCGGCGAAGCTTGGTTTAGTCAGATTATTATCTGACAGCTTCAATGCTCGGCCTACTATGGCCACTATCTCAGCTCGGGAGATCGGCTGGTCGGGGCGGAAGCTGTTATCTTCATAACCAGCGATCCAACCTGCATTAACAGCGCTGCTGACGCCCTCTAACGCCCAGCTTGGAATCTGATTGGCATCAGAGAAAGCCAGCTTTTCTGCCTTTCCTTGCAAATGCAAGGCTCTGGACATCATTAGCGTAAACTCCGCTCGGCTAATCATGCGATCCGGCAGGAAAGAGCCATCGCTATAACCGTTAATGATTCCCTTGCTTGCTCCATCCTCAATCTGTGCTTGTGCCCAGTGCCCTTTAATATCCTTCCAATTCATACTTTCCGATGGATTTGACTTATCTTCAGGCTTGGACGCTTGTTTATTCTTAGCAAAAACTGCAAATTTGGTAAAGTGGTCTACGGTTGCCGTAATGGTAGTGCCGCTAACGGTACCGCCTACTTCCACCCATTTCTTTGCAGACTCGTCATAATAGAAGATGGAAGCCAGATGATCTCCTAATAAGGCAGCATCCAACTGTAGCGTAAGAGTAACCGGATTTTTAAAATTACCATTGATATTCTTTAAAATTTCGAAAATAGGACTGATCAGCTTCATCTTATCGGTTTTCAAGCTGTCCGTCAGTTCAAGCTTTTGAATGCTGATTTGAGCTGCTTCGCTGAGAGCTCCTTCAGGAATCACAACCGATGCTTCATCCCCTAAGCTGACTTTACCTGAAGCCCCGGCAGCTATCAATATGCTGTTTGAAGGTTGCGCATTCACCGATGCACCGCCACCGCCACCTCCACGTGAAGACGAGTGGGAGCCGGTGGATTGTGCAGCTGTAAACTTAAAAGCAGTGATCGAATGAGCAGGATACGTGTAGTTAAAAGTATTCGAGTTGATAGCAAGCACACTCGTGTCAATGTCCACTGTATTCGGCTTTTCGTTGGTGTTGATGTCTTCAAGCTTATCCGAGTTCAAGGTCCATACTTCAGCCGACTGTGCTTTATAACCGGATAGTTCCACAGCGGAAGTTACTGCATCGGTTGCGTCTTGATTCAGAACAATCATATACAGATCATTATCGGTTCTGGAAGCTACCGTCATCAATTTGTTAATATTTTGATCCTGGTTGTCAATATTGACCGTTCTTACCGGATTATTATCGATGGTCGATTTCACTTGGTTTGCACCGCTCATATGCGTAAACATTTTGTACATGTAAGCGGAAGCTGAAGGTAAAAACGTATACGTGTCAAATAATGCCATAGGTACGGCAGACTTGTTCTCGAACCATCTGTCAATCAGCGAATGCCTCAAAGCGTATTCCAAATCCATATCGATAAAATGCATGAGCATATTGGCGGTTTGCAGAGTAGCTCCCAAGGACCCCTCATATAAAAGGGCGGTTTTGGTTACGCCATTCTCCTGATAGGTCTTAAACTCACCATCATGCTGACCGTATTCCGTTACAATTGGCTTGATATTGCGCCCTGATGCTGTAGCGGATGAGTGTGCGATCTCTTTAACTTCTTGAACCCTTGCTTCCGAATCCAACATAGTGGCATAGTGGTACTTGGCAACGTTATTTGGATCATAAGGAGTAGTCATTGATAAGCCAACCACCGGCTCCTTTTTTAACCCGACGTAAGGATGTATGACAATTCCGTCGTAAGGAACCGTTTTGCCAAGTGCAGCTATAGCATAGCTCTGGTCCATGGAGCTGTAAATCTTGATTGTCGGGTCTACCGCTTTCATTTTGGCATAATATTCACCAACTCCAGCGTGTGTTGTCTGATAGCTAACTTTAATTTCTTTGCCGGCAGCAGGGATATTGCCATGGGTGCCGTCTCCAAACTTGATCGCGCCGGTAGTATAATCCAGTTCAAACGAATAGGTTGCTCCGGTCACTGATAGATTGGATACTTGAGTCCAATTCTGTGCTTGCCAGAGGTCATTTTTGCCTGTAGCAGGGTTATACATGTTATTGCCAATGGATACCTCTACCTGTGATCCCGAATCAATCGGAGCGTATTTGGCATACTTCACTTGGTTTGGTTTGCCGTTGCTTTTGGAAGCATCCGTCGGGTCTGCTTCTCTCCAATCATCGATTAACCCCGTCTTTTGCTGGGTAAATTTGACCGTACCGCCATTGGCATATAAATAGGCCGTCTTTAGATCGGAATTGCTGTTAAGAGCAAGCACTGCGGGATCCTGGGATACGATTTGTCCTGACATCCAATAATTTTGACCAAAAAAATTAATCTCATTTCCCAATTCGAAAGTTTTGATGTTATAAGGCGCCGGATGTCCATTCTCGGCCCGCTTCATCGCCCACGGATGTGCAGCGTCGGCAGGAGAATTCAAATACTCTACGAGCTCGGCGGCATCCTGCGGGTTCCCGTTCCCTACATTATAGACATAGGGCGTATCGAAGCCATGCTTTTCAGAATAACGCATAGCTTCATCCAAGCCAAAATTGGCTTTCTCCGGGCCGTTGCCTAAATAAGGGTTGACCTCATTCAATCTTTGATCAACAGGTCCTATGGAGCGTTTCCACCAAAAAAGGTTAGCTGTTGTCCCACCCGGATACCGAAGGGATTTCAAACCGATATCGGCTAGTTTCTTGTCAAACTCGGCATAAACACTTTTAGTAACAGGATCCCACATGCCGACTCCATTGACAAAATAGCGATGGTTGACGCCGAACAGGCCAGGTTTGATAGAATGAAGCACATTACTAGCTTCTACCGTGATTTTCGTGGTCGACGCTTCAGCAGCAGCGACAGCTTGAGGAGTCATCACGCCTCCTACGAACATGGATGCACATAATAACAAACTGGTGAATCCGCTTACATTTTTATTGAATGATTGCATTGTTGACCTCCCTAAAGTTTTATTTATAATATCAGACTTTATAAGTTTTCAGCAGAGCTGAACAAGTCTGATATTGCAAGAAAAGCTACAACTTAGTCACGAATGTATCTTCCTCGAAAGGGCTTCGATCAGAAGCTTTTCTTATAGTTAACGACAGGTATGTCTCTCTGCTTGTTATTTGTATCGAGACATACCTATCGGTGCTATTCCAGACCTAAACGCAAATACTGCTCATCGGGTGAGTCATGATCCTCTAATGCTTTGCGCAGCAGCTCTAACATCCTCAACTCCACCGTTTTATCGTGAACTGGATGATTCTGTCCATAATCGTCTATATTATGGAAGAGCAGATGCTCTCTTATAAACGTACTGTTGACATGAAAGGACTGTGTTTGATCCTTCATTCGCACATTATCCCCCGGTATTTTGTACACGGGAAAATCTGTCCATTTCAGAAATGGACCTGTTTCGATGCGACTGGGATCAATAATATGATCTAATCCGTAATAATGGCCTATCGTTGTTGGCATAGCCGTGTACAGATGGATCGGTGAATTGTCTTCCTGTGCCGAAGCTCTGAAGTAGGTGTAGGATCCGTCAGTGATATTAACGTTTTTCCCGAAATAGCCGTATAGAGCGCAGTCCCTGATGGCAGAAGTTTCACCGCGTATCAAGGGCAGCCATGATTTGCCATGCAGCTTGTTCCGGCAGCAGCCTGGATCCACTCCGAAGTGCTCCAGCAAGGTTGGGAACACATCGATGTTTTGCGTCAACGCATCGATCCGTTTTCCAGCATACTTGCTTCCCGGCATATGAACCATAAGAGGAATATGGGCAATTTCGTTGTACGCAGGCATAATATTTTTGGCCATAAAATTATGCTCACCGAGCAAATATCCATGATCAGAGGTGAAAATTAACAGGGTGTCCTCCCACAACCCCTGTTGATCCATCGTATCGAGCAGCTTGCCGACTGAACGGTCCGTCATGGTCAGCAATGCAGCATAACGCTTCCGTATATGCTTCAGTGCATCGTCCGGGACATTCACCTGTCCATACTCCGGCCAGTAGTAGGACGGACCTTCGTAATCGTCCTCGTAATCATCGAGTTCGCTGTCCGGTAAGTCGAACGGCTCATGTGGATCGAATGCCTCCACCCATAGAAGATAATGATCTTCCTCTCGATTATCCTCAAGCCAATTCAATGCAGATTGGATCGTTTTCGGTGAGGAATAGTCTTCCTCAGTATGAAACTTTGTTCTATTGAGCGCATATTGCGGCATAAATTTGCCGATCTGTTCCGGTTTCTCGGGCGGGCTGACTCTGGAAACCCATGAATCCAGCTCTTGACCACGGATGAAATCCCAAGTATTGAACTGTTGGCAATAATTCTCTCCGCCTACACGGAAATAATGGTAATGATCTGTTGCAATATGCGAAAATACTCCATTATCCCGCAGTACCTGCGGTAAAGTATGATCAAATGGCTCTATCGGCCCCCAATTGCGTTCCAGAAATCCGAGTCGTCCCGTCAGCATGTCCCTGCGCGCAGGCATACAAGGCAATGAGCCCGACCAATGATTGGTGAAAATAGCCGATTTCTCCGCCAGCCTGTCCAAATTGGGCGTTGCGATGCCTGATGCGCCATAAGCGTTAAGATAATGCCGGTTGACCGAGTCCAGGAGCAATACGATTGCTTTCATTATGCTTTCTCCTTTTTTCTACGTAATTAGCCTTTGATTCCCGAAGTGACAATACCTTCAACAAAGTACTTTTGCGTAAACAAGAATAGAATTAATAGCGGTAAAATGATTAGCGTCGTTGCCGACATAAGAAGATTCCATTGTACCTGGGTTTCATCACGGAACATCGTTAAGGCGAGCTGAACGGTTTTCATCTCATCCGCATTGGTAACAATGAGGGGCCATGTATATTCATTCCAGGATTGGGTAGCCTTTAAAGCAACGAGGGTTGCAAAGATCGGCTTGCTGACAGGCACATAAATGTACAAAAATGTTTGAACACGAGTTAAACCGTCAATTTTCGCAGCATCATCCAGTTCTTTAGGAAAGCCAAGATAAAATTGCCTGAACAAAAACACCCCGAAGGAGCCTGCAACGTAAGGAGCAATTAAGCCCATATAGGAATTAATCCAGCCTAATCCGCCTTGCCCGAACAGATCATTGCCACCCGCAAGAGGAATATGCTTCAGAATCAGGAACACCGGAATCATAGTCACCTGAGGAGGAATCATTAAACCTATCAAGGAAATCAAGAACAGGATATCCCTGCCCTTAAAGTTCAATCTGCCAAAGCTATAGCCGGCAATAGAGTTAAGCAATAAGCTTACAATGACAGTAATTACCGTCACAAACACGGAGTTAAAAAAGTATGTTCCCCAGTTGCCCCTGCTCATAGCCTCGACATAATTATGCCAAACCCATGTTTCCGGGAAAAAAATAAACTGTGGAGCCATTATATCCCCCATCGTTTTCAGCGATGTCAAAACCATCAATATAAAGGGGAAAAGCATGAGTAAAGAGCAGGTTAGTACAATTACAGAAAGCCCTAGCCTGGATTTCGTATCTTCCATATCGTATCAACCACCTTATTTAATCAATGTCATTACCTTGGCCATATTTGAAATTGACGATGGTAATAACCGCAATAATCGCCAGCAAAACCGTTGCCATAGCAGACGAGTAGCCTAACTGGAATTCACCGAATGCACGGTTATATATTTGATGAACAATGGTTGTCGTAGAATTCATCGGACCGCCGTTGGTCAAAATTTTAATTTGTTCAAATACGTTGAAATTGTTAATTAAGCCTGTAATCAATAGAAAAAAAGTGATTGGTTTCAGCATAGGTATCGTGATGTAAAAAAACTTGTGCATTGTATGGGCACCATCTACAGAAGCCGCCTCATACAAGTCGCGCGGAACACCTTGTAACCCGGCCAAATAGATGACCATGTTGTAGCCTACAAATTTCCATATTCCCATAATAATAAGGGCAACCATCGCCCAGTTCGCGTCATAGAGCCATTGTTTTCCTTGAAGATGAAAAACGCCTAGAACGGTATTAGCTATACCGCGAGACGGTTCATAAATCCACAGCCAGATCATGGATACAGCAACCATGGAGGTCACATGAGGCGTGAAGAATCCCGTTCTGAAAAAGGAAAGGCCAATTAATTTGTTATTTAATAGTCCCGCAAAAATCAAACCAAGAGCAAGAGTAAAGAAGAGTGTAAAAAAAGTGTATATCACCGTATTTTTGAGAGATATCCAGAAAAAGGTATCGTCCCATAACACTCTATAGTTTTTGAGCCCAATAAAATCCATACGGTTCATGTCATAATTGGTAAAGCTTAAATAGATGTTCATCAGAATGGGAAGCAGGACGAAGATAAGCAAAAATAAATAAAATGGAGCAATTAGCGCATAACCAATCGGATCACGGTCTAGCTGCTGTTTTTTCAATTTACTGCTTGCTGCCGCTTCATGGGGTACTGTGCTTGCATTCATTGTGGTTCTCCTTCCAGCCAAAAATCTCGATATCTTAAGAATCAGGTTTGTAGAGCTTATAAGCTGCAATCTCTACAAACCTGATTGACCGTACCCTTATTTGCTAATATTTTTCAGCTCTTTTTCAACATTCTCTTGGGCATCTTTCAGAGCTTGCTCTGGAGATTTCTTCTTGCTCATCGCTTCCTCATAAGACTGGATAATGTATTTGTTGTATAGAGTTAACCATGGGACAACAGGCTTTCCTTTACCGTTCTTCACATAATCCAATAAAACACTGTTAAAGGCTGGGTCCTCGTCAGTAAATTGTTTTTCCAGCGATTTTTTCACAACGGGGATTTTCAAATCCTTATATCGCTTCCATACTTGATCGTTGGACATCATAAATTTAATAAATTCGAAGGCTTCGTCCTTATGCTTGCTCGTGTTTCCGATCGTAAACAGGCGGTAGCCGTTGAAAGCGACTTTAGCTTCCTTCTTTAGCACAGGGGCAAAACCTAGCTTGTCCTTAAGATCAGGATTGTTTTTGATGAGATTGCTAATTCCACTGGTTTGCAAAAAGGACATCGCAGATTTACCGCTTATAAAAGGTATTTCATCCTTTTTCTGGTAATTGTATGGGATACTTACTTTTTTACTGTCCAAATCGACCAAAAACTTCAAGCCTTCGATCGCTTTGCTGTCGTTCAGAACGGGCACACTTTGCTGTTCATCAATTAACTTTGCGCCATTTTGACGTAAAAAGGGCTCTACAAACACATCCGCGGAAGTATAAGGAATATCAAAGCCGGCGCGAGTGACGTTACCGTTAGCATCCTTCTTGGTCAATTTCTCAGCGTAACTCGCCAATTCTTCCCAAGTTGCCGGCGGTTTGTTAGGATCCAAGCCTGCTTCTTGAAAATAATCCTTACGGTAAGTCAGAATTTCCGGTGCCGGGAAGAAACCGAGACCCAATGTTTTATCCTGATACTTACCTGCGGTCATCGCGCTTTCCATAACATCGGCCTTCTCATCCCACTTGCTGATATAAGCATCCAATGGGGCAAAGTCACCTTTGGCTCCCCTTGATCCCATGAAAGCCAGGTAGGCGGAGAAAATGTCCGGCATCGTCCCACTAAGCTTTGCCGCGTTTAGCTTGGTATCAATATCTTCTGCAGCAGAGGGCAATACGGTCGTTTCAATCTGAACATTGGGATGCAGCTTCTCGAATTCCTTCGCAGCGTTGTTGAAATATTCATCATTTGCTTTATCTGCACCTGGAAACCAGAACGTCAATTTAACCGGCTCTTTGCTTCCGTTTTCCTTGCCTGATCCTGTTTGATTCGCAGGACTGGAGCTGCAACCTGCCAGAAGTCCCCCTAACATGACTGCACTAAGTGTTAATGCGGATACTTTTTTTACATTCACTTTATACAACCTCCCCTTTTCGCTTTATAATGGTACCTCTGCTTCTGTAACGGTAACCATTGCTTACTCCATTATTATAGAGAACGCTTTCTTTTGGTGGAAGAATTGAAGTTTAGGTAATTCCTTTACTTGTACAGTAGTTTTTCCAGAAACCCCGATAATAAAAAGCTCCTAAGCTCAAAGATCAAAAAATATGCATATAAAACCTTAAAAAATTTAGGTGCGCGGAGATAAAGTCATAACTTAGCTTGTGACTTGGTATATAATGGAATTGCGAAAAATCCAAAATCACAGGAGGAGAGAAGGGGACATACATGGCTATATTTGACGTAGAAGGAGACCGTTTCACTTATAATGGCGAGCAGATACGTATTTTGTCTGGAGCGGTGCATTACTTTCGTGTGGTTCCGGCCTATTGGGAGGACAGGCTTCTTAAGCTGAAATCATGCGGGTTTAATACCGTAGAGACCTATGTCCCATGGAATTTTCATGAACCGGAGGAAGGGCAGTTCTACTTCGAGGGCATGGCGGATTTGGTTCGTTTTATCGAGAAGGCGGGGGAGCTTGGTCTGCACGTTATCGTTCGCCCCAGCCCTTATATTTGTGCGGAATGGGAGTTTGGGGGCTTGCCCGGCTGGCTGCTGAGATATCCGGACATTCGGCTGCGCTGCTCTGATCCGTTGTTTCTGTCCAAAGTGGATGCTTACTATGACGTGTTGATTCCTAGGCTTGTTCCACTGCTCTGTACAAACGGGGGACCTGTTATTGCTGTTCAGGTGGAGAATGAATACGGCAGCTACGGCAACGACAAGGCTTACCTGGAGCATATCCGGCAAGGGCTCCTCCAGCGCGGAATCGATGTGCTTCTGTTCACTTCCGATGGGCCTACGGACCAGATGCTTCAAGGTGGAACGCTTGAGAATGTGCTGGCTACCGTTAACTTTGGCTCCCAGTCAGCAGAGTCTTTTGCGAAGCTTCAAGAATACCGCCCCGGACAGCCGTTGTTTTGCATGGAATATTGGAATGGCTGGTTCGATCATTGGCTAGAGGATCATCATACTCGTGATGCCATAGACGCAGCCAACGTATTCGGTGATATGCTGGAAGCGGGTGCCTCCGTCAACTTTTATATGTTCCACGGCGGTACCAATTTCGGGTTTACTAACGGAGCCAATCATATAAAAGCTTATGAACCGACTATCACAAGCTACGATTATGATAGTCCGCTTAACGAGTGGGGCGAGCCGACGGACAAATATTATGCCATAAGAGAGACCCTGTCTAAGTATGCGGATATTGGACAGCTGGAGCTTCCCAAGCCTATGCCCAAGAAAAGCTATGGCACTGTAAAAGTAACCGGGCGTGCTGATTTGTTCTGTCAGTTGAATCAAATTTCTGAGGCCATACATAGTGTATGCCCTGAACCCATGGAGAAGCTGGGACAATCTTATGGCTTCATCCTGTACACGGCGCAGTTGAGTGGACCCCGAAATGGACAGGAGCTTCATTTGCAGGAGGTTCATGACCGGGCACAGGTCTTTCTGAACGGTACGGAGCTTGGGGTGGTCGAGCGTTGGAATCCTCAGCCATTGAAAATAGATGTACCGCAAGAAGGGGCAAGGCTTGATATTCTGGTCGAAAATATGGGGAGAATTAACTACGGCCCATTATTGAAGGATTATAAAGGAATTACCGAAGGCGTTCGCTTGGACAATCAGTTCCAGTTCGGCTGGAGCATGCATCCGCTGCCGATGGAGCAGCTGGAGCAGCTTCAATTTGAAGTTCTTACAGATGGCGATTCTATTGACGGTCCGGCATTCTACAAGGCTAACTTCCATGTCGGAGAAATCGCGGATAC
The DNA here is from genome assembly GCF_042676305.1 of Paenibacillus sp. GCM10027630. Taxonomy (NCBI): domain Bacteria; kingdom Bacillati; phylum Bacillota; class Bacilli; order Caryophanales; family Paenibacillaceae; genus Paenibacillus; species Paenibacillus sp. GCM10027630. Next base: position 112,462 of record NZ_JBHTGY010000026.1, read on the forward strand.
CTTTTTAAGCTTGGAAGGCTGGAGCAAAGGTGTAGCTTTTATAAACGGCTTTAATCTCGGAAGATACTGGAATGTTGGACCGCAAAAAACATTGTATGTCCCAGGGCCCTTGCTGCGTGATGGAGATAATGAATTAATTCTTTTTGAGCTGCATGGCTCCAAGCATGCTGAGGTTGCTTTTATAGATGTCCCCGATTTGGGTAAAGAGGCAGCTATTACGCCTGAGTTTTAGTATGAGCCGCTGAGCAGATTGCTGGGTGTAGATACTTTCCAAATACAGCCAATTCGTATACTATTAGTACAGATGTACATCATGTGAAGGGGAGTTATCGGTATGCACGATAGATCGAAACCCAGAGCCGCTCATAATGTCGCGGCCTCCAGCCGCTCCTCTGCGCAGCAGGGAGGGCAGACCACGCAGACGGTCCCATTTCCAACGGGTGGGGTCGGCATGTCTTCGGCAGCAGGTATCATGCAGCTTCAGCGTTCGATAGGTAATCAAGCGGTAGGCAGAATGATGATGGACAAGCGTATTCAACGCAATACGTCGGGTTCTCCTCCTGTTCCTACTAAGCTGCCCGCATCTCTGCCGAATTCGAAGGCAGCTTCGATGAAATCGATTATGGGTGCTCATTTGCGTGATTATGACAAACAGACCGATGCTGCAACCAATAGTGAGACGTTTACCGTCCAGGAAGATAAAATGATAGGATCCAAGATCAGTTTTCGTGGTGAATTTGAAACCTATGATGTAACCGATAGTACAGGCAAATGGAAATTAGCCAAGTTTGATGGTAAACACGGATTTATTCGAAGCAATAAGATTGGGGAAATCAAGGGACTGTCGGGAGCGAGGGACAAGCTTCAGCAGATCACGGCGCAGCAAGCGCCTAATACTCGTATGGATCAGATCGGCGCTCCTGCCGAAGAAGAAATGACTGGTATTGAAGATCGGATTGAAATGATCGGTGAGGGAAGCGATATAATAAACACCGGACCGGGCGGCGTTTCAGAATCGTTGGATATTCGTATTGATGAGATCGATGGTGTTGAGGGTAAAGAAGAATTAAAAGAGGAGCTGGAGCTGCAAAATGCCAAATTAGGTATGGCAACCGCTCCGGGGGACATGCTAATGTCCGGTCTCAACGGTCTCGTAGCGATGAAGAAGATCGTGGACACGGTTAATGACACGGAAAAGTCGGCTACGGAGAAAGGCTTTGACATTACTGAAGGTGTACTCGATACAGGAAAGTCGCTCCAGAAAGGTGTTGAGAGCACCTCAGGGTTTGCCGATAATATCGGAAAGCTATCTGACACAAGTGTCACGGGAGCCGAAGCGGTAAGCGATTGGTCGGGATCCGTAGGCGAAGCGATATCTGCGATCAAAAGCTCTTTTATGATTGTCAAAAACGTATACGATCTGTTCAGCAAAGCGACCAGCAGCGAGGGCATCAGCGCCGATGAGGCTTTTAGCGGAGGGCTCGAAGTGGTTAGTAACGGACTTAAAGTTGCTCAATCGGCTGTGAAGACTGTGAAATCGATTCTGGACATTCTAAAGGTTGGAGGAGCCGGGCTTGCGCAGGCAATTCCGGGACTTGGCATTGCGATCAGCGGTATTACCATTACGATCAAAGTTTACGGTATGATCAAGTCGGCCATAGCTACTTATCGGATGACACAGGCCAAGCGGAAATTCAAAGAGGATTACGCCAGCAAGGATTACGTTGGGGCCAAGCAGTACACACTGTTTGGCAGAAACTTATGGAGCTCCTTCAATCCGGGGACGGATACGGCCAAGCTGCAGCAGCGAAAGCAGGATTTAATCGCGAAGGGTGCTGCGGCGAGCGAAGCTGAACAAGTGGAGCTGCGGGATATTCAGGAGTACGAAGTAGCCAAAGAAATGAAGTATATCAATCAGAAACGATTGACGAGAGCGGGCATTCAGATTGGCCTTGAAATGACTAATATCGCCGGGGATATCGCTACTTTAAGCGGTGCCGGGGCCCAAGTTGGAGTACCGTTGAAAGCTGTAGCGGCAGGAGTTGGCGTTACAATGAGCTTGGGCCGGAAAGCCAAACAAATAGGCCGTGACCGCGCGGCTAAGCCGGATGCATGGAAGCTTACCAAAATGGTGTTTAATGCAGAGAAATCCTCCACCGTTAAGCATGCGAAAAGAGTTGAGCAAAGTAATTTGATATTGGATATGATAGCGAAGCTTCCAGAGTATAAGCCTAGTGATCCTGACATTAAAAAACAGTACAAGCGCGTCGAGAATTTTATAGCCTCTAGCGGCGTCAATCCTATGGAGCTGTACAGACTTAACGGAGACGTTGGCAAGCAGCGCGAGCTACTGATTAAGAGTATGAAGAAACGCGAATAAACAAACCAACCGGAGGGAATGCCGATGAGTGAAAGTACACAAGCAAGAGATTTGGCTGAGCTGGGCTTTCTTAAGCAATATTTAAAGGAAGCCGGACTCCAATCTGATTTGATCGATCCTTCGGACGATGTGCCAATCGGAGTGCTGCTTGTTCCTATAAACCAGGATGATCGGGAGCGTGATCGCTATCTGACCTTTAGCTTTATTCCCTCTTTGGCTGAACATGGGATCAAGCATATACGGCTGCTGCAAATCTATACTAAGGTTCCAACCATATGGAAAGAAGAGAACCTGGAGCAAGTAGAAAAATTGTTGCTGGCCATCAATTGTCATCTGGCGATCGGGCATTACAGTATTCGTGAAGACGGAGAGCTCTATTATCGGTATGTATGGTGCGTGTCAGGCAGCACGATCTTACCAAAGGATGAGCTGCTGGAGATCATTGATGTATTCATGCTGATGATGGATACTTTCGCAGAAATGATCGATGGTGTTGCTTCGGGGAGAACAGAACTGTCCTCGGCTCTTTCTTTTCTCGAAAAGGGATCGAACTAGGATCAGCTTTATATAGAAGTACCGAAGAGTTACAATCTCGTCCCTAATGGGGCGGGATTTTTAAGTCATGGAATGAGAAGAGATGTTCAAAGTTTGCTTTCATTGTACAGGAGACAGGGATACATTTGCCGGCTGCCGATAGAAAGGTAATAGAAGGAAATCCTCCCGTTAATCCAGCCTGGAAACCGTTTGAAAGCAATCTAACTGGAAAAACTCCTGCTAATAGAGGTGATCGGTATGAGATCAGCCGAAATCCTTAGAATTAGCAGGAGAAATTCCAGTTATAGGGCTTGGGAACGCTATTTTGCGAGAAAATAACGTGACATTTTTCTGATAATTGCGTTGGGTCGCTAGGCTGAAATGCCATGCTGTAACGAACCCCGAACTCCGCGATTAACACGCGTTGGAAAGCGACCTCATCTCTGCTATTTCTCTGCTGAGAATACCCAAGAAGGGCTATATCAAAAGAGTAAGCCCTAGTGAGTAAATGAATCTGATATAATGTGTAAACAAGAACCTTTAATATGGGGGTTCTTTTGTAACCCTATATTCAGAATTAAACGGTGGAAGGGCTATTCCAAAAATGAATTTTGGGACAGCCCTTTCTTATTATCGCAAGAAAAGCTACCGTTTAGACACGAATGTATCTTCATCGAAAGGACTTCGATCAAAAGCTTTTCTTACTGGACAGTCATGGCTTGAATGTATTATTATACATATTAATGAATATTAATACATTGAGGTGAGAGGGTTTTGAATCATTTATTGTCTTTAAAGGAGCTCGACAAGGCTGCGTTATACTCCATTATTCAAAAGGGTATTGAAATCAAACAGAGCCCCCATGATTTTTACCAAGCGTGTGAGAGAAAAGGTCTTCTTATGCTTTTTCAAAAAACATCTACAAGAACCAATCTGTCTTTCCAGTCAGGTATTAATCAATTAGGCGGTTACGCTGTTACGATGGATTGGGAAACGAGTAATTTCAGCATTTCACCGATTCAGTATGAAGCCAGGTACGCGTCAAGAAATTGTGATGTTATTATGGCCAGATTGAAGAAGCATTCGGATTTGCTGCAGTTAGCACAATACTCCCAAGTACCCGTTATCAATGGCTGCTGCGATAAGTATCATCCTTGCCAAGCTTTGGCCGATTTAATGACCATTTACGAAATTAGGGGGACATTCTCTGGCATAACTCTCACCTATGTTGGTATTCACAATAATGTTGTTAATTCACTGGTAGCGGGCTGTGTCACATTAGGGATTAAGCTTTTATTGGTGACCTCGATCATTAATGAGGCGTCATGGGATGAGGAGCTTATGCAGGAAGCTTATTCGAGCGGCTGTATTGAGAATGCAGCAAGCTTGTCAGAAGCTGTTGCAAGAACGGATTTTATATATACGGATACTTGGGTTGATATGGAATTTTACCATGATGCTCATTATGAGAATGAGAAAAATCGCAGGCTTGAGACCATGCTGCCTTTTCAGGTGAACAGGCGCAATCTGCAAGGATATTCGCCCTACATCATGCATGATATGCCGGTTCATCCTGGCTTCGAAATCGAGGAGGAGTTAATTGAATCCGACAAATCGATCATTTATCAGCAGGCTGAGAACAGGATGCATGTTCAAAAAAGCTTGCTGTTACATCTGCTTGGACAGGAGGTAGGAGTGAGTGCTTGAATCCAATCATATAAATGACTATTTGGAAGAAACGGATGAGATTGATTTTAGTCACCCAACGATTAGAGAACAAATAGAGCTTTTAGCGGATGGATCGGCGGACAACGAGCTTGCTTTCATTCAGTCTGCATTTGAATATGTGCGTGACGAGATAGCGCATTCCTGGGATATTCAGAGTACAAGAATTACGTGGAAAGCATCGGATGTACTGTTGTGGAAGGAAGGAATTTGCTACGCCAAATCCAATCTGTTAGCAGCTATTCTTCGCGGGAGAGGGATTCCGGCAGGCTTTTGCTATCAACGATTAACTCTTGGTGATACGCCGGATACGGGATACTGTGTACATGCACTAAACGCAGTGTACGTATCGGGTTCCAAGAAGTGGATTCGACTCGATGCACGCGGCAATAAGGAAGGGATAAATGCGCAGTTCTCAACCGAGGAAGAACGGCTGGCTTTTCCGGTTAGAGAGTTTTTTGGAGAAATTGATTATCCCACCATATATTCCAAGCCTAATGCCAAAACAATGGAAGTGTTAAAGAAGAATACAAGCTGCTTAAACATGTACCTTAATAAACTGCCTACGGACATCTAATTGGGTGCGGGGGAACGGAGAGCCTAATCTATGCCTATCATTTCGGAGCCTTTCAAGCTAGAGGATATCGCAGCAATTTCTGTTTATGACGCAGACGAAGCAGGCAAGAGGCCGATAGTCCTGCTGCTGCATGGAGCCGGATCCGGGAAAGAATCTGGCCTGGAGGCCGCTCATCTGTTGGCTTCTGCTGGTTATTTTGCTGTAGTCTTTGACGCATCTGGTTATGGAGAGTCGCCTTATGCCGCTCAGGAGCTGAAGGATCCACTGGATATTTTTATAATCTACCGAGAGACCTCGGGTTACATTAATCGATTGATCCGGCATTTAGCTGAGCATCCTGCGGCAGATGCGGAGCGAGTGGGTCTGATCGGCTTTTCGATGGGAGCTCATATTATTTATTATTACTTGGCGCAAGAGCGGCTGAAGGCAGTAAAGGCAGCTGTCCCGATCTCGGGCTCTCCACGGTGGGATAATATCGTACGCAGGTTCATTGTTACTTTCAATCAATTTCGCCATTTGGGTGGGGAAGAAACGATACAGGACTATGAAAGACAGGTGTCTGCATTTCATCCGCTGCCGTTATTGAATGAGCTGAGCGAGCTTCCACTGCTTATCCTGACGGGTGAGAACGATGATAAAGTTCCGGCAGCGGATTTAGAGGCATTTTATCATCGTATCGAGAGAAATTACAGCAGCAAGGAGCAGGTTAAATTGACCGTGTACTCTGGAGTCGGGCATAAATTTACGGCGGATATGATGTCCGATGGTATGGAGTGGTTCAAGAAATATTTATAAATGAACAGCTGATTGACGTTATTCAAACGGTAAATAAATTAACTTGCTGCCTCAGCTTTTGAGCAATGGTGCTCAAGTGATTGGCGGAATAAGCCATTTCATTAACTGAAGCCAGCTGTTGGCCTGTAGTTGTGACGACATGAGTAGCCGCTGTAGCCGATTCGGCGGCAATGTTTTCCATAACTTGTATGGTGGCATATACTTCTTGAGCGCTTCCTGCCAATCTTTGTGCAGCGAAGGAGATGCTTTGAATACTCTGGCTAACATCTTCGGCTCTATGTACAATGCTCGTGAAAGAGGCTTCAGCACTTCCAATCGAAGCCATTCCCGACTCGACTTCGGTTAGCCCTTGTTTCATCGTCTCCGTAACCTTGGCGGTATCCGTTTGAACCTTCGTAATAATACTGCCAATTTGCCTAACGGCGTCTGAAGATTGCACAGCCAGCTTGCGTACCTCATCGGCTACAACTGCAAAACCTCGCCCCTGCTCCCCTGCACGAGCCGCTTCAATTGCTGCATTGAAAGCAAGTAAATTAGTTTGCCCGGCAATATCACCGATGATATCTACTATTTTTCCAATATCCTTGGAATGCTGCCCCAACTGATTCATCCCTTGCTCAGCACGCAATACGACCTCGTTAATATTCCCCATTACATGAATGGCTGAATTCATTGAGGAATGTCCCAGCTTCGCCTGACGTGAAGCTTCATCGGCCACACCCGATAATTCAGTGGTGGAATCCGCAATGAATTGAACTCCGTCGGTAATTTTTTCTATAGATTGCCCCGTCTGGCTTGCACTGAGCAGTTGATTGTCGGATCCTTCAGCGACTACCTGGATCGATTTGTTTACTTCATCTGCAGCCAACGTGTTCTGCTCGCAATTGATCAGAAGCTGGCTGGAAGAGGTGGCTACCGTATCGGAAGCCTCATGAATATGCATAATCGTCGTACGAAGATGGAGGGTCATCTGATTTAAGGAGTCGACGAGTTGACCGATTTCATCGCGATTTTTCACTTTTAGCGCTTGCTGTGTCAGATCCCCTTCTGAAATTTGTTTCAGCACCTGGGATACCCGCTTAACCGGTCCCGCCAGATTGGCTGCAATAAGGAGGGCTAGTCCAACTGAAATCACAACCGATAGCAGCACAGTAATTCCGATATCACGAACTGCGCTTTTATATAGATTTGCGCTTTTCTCAGAGGACTCTTCCGCTCCAATCTTATTTAAATCGACAAGCTCATTAATTTCTTTCTGCATTTCCTGATAAGCCTGCTCGGATTTGGTGAGCATAGCTGCAATCTGAGTGGAGTAGGCACCCGCACCCTCTACGAAATTAACTCTGGTAGCCATAATGAAGGAATCCGAATAAATATCTTTGTAGGTAGCCCATTTCTTCTGCAGATTGTCAAAATGACCTTGTTCCTTGGCATCTTTAATCATTCCCTGGTACATGGCTAACCCATCATCGATTTTTTTGAAAAGCTTACCGGATTCCGGCATGAAGTTTCCTTTTTTACTATCATTAGGCTCCATAATCATGGTGGCCTGGAGGGCCAGCATATCTTTGGCGTACAAATTAATATTACTGATGGTCTCAATGCCCTTCATCCAGGAGTCTGTTATTTCACTTGTTTCTTTCTGCATCAGGGACATCCTCTGCATACTAACGGCCCCTATGATGCCTAGAAGAATGATTATCAGAAGGAATGAACCTAATAGTTTTTTCCGGACGGTAAGATGTGTGGGCAAGGAAATGAATTTGCGTATACGTATATTTTGAAACTCGATTTTCGACCATTTACTCCACATGGGCACAAGTCCTCTCTACCATATTCTCGAAACTAGTATCAGTATAAGGCACAATTTGTAGCTAAGTGTCATCTGCAAGTAAAGGTATTATAAATTTGATCTATATAAAATATTGTTTACTATAGATTTTATTTATACAATTGACGAGTTGAAGGATTCTACTCCGTTGCGTTGAATCGTTTACATATCGTTTGCTGAACCATTTTAACCGCCCAGGGAGTGTTAGCTTATGAAACAGCTGCTGTATCGTCTTTCCTTCAAAAAAAGAATTTGGGTTTCTTTCGTTCTTCTGATGACACTGGCGATTGCCGCCTCGGGCTGGAGCTCTTACACCATTTCCGCAACAATCGTCGAGCAGAATGCACTCCGGCTAAGTCAGGATACGATTAATAAATCGTCCCAGGTGCTGGATGAGAAGCTCAAAAAGATTGTTTTATCGATCATGTCCCTTAAAATAAGCGATCCGTATAAAAATGTTCTTGATGATGTATCGATGGAGGATGTTAGCCGATATTATTATCATTTATCCTCGCTTCAATCGATGCTGGCGCTGCTCAAATTTAATGATGACTTTATACAGTCGATTCTTATTGCTACGCCGATCGGCGATTTTTATCCAACCACTTACACACGCCTGAAGGAAAACTCCTTTTATCAATCCGAGATGTATCAGAAAATTAAAGCTATGCAACGGGGAGTATGGATCGAGAGCCATGAAGACAGCTTTTTTTATGGAAAAGACAGGGTCATTTCCTTTGTGGTGGATGGCAGTGCGGCGAAGTATGTAGAGGACGTGTACATTGTAGTTAATATTAAGGAGAAGGATCTGCAAAATTTAATCGTCGATCAGATCAGCACCTCCACAGGCTATTCGCTTGTGAACAGGGAGGGGAAGCCTGTCATAGGTCGTGTTGGTAATGGGGAGGAAACCTGGAGGCAGGATCCGGAATTTCTCGGCAAATTTAAAAATGAGAAGAACGGTTACTTCAGCTCAATAATCGAGGATAAAGACTATCTGATCAATTATTCCAGGCTGGATGTCGGAGAGGATTGGATTTTATATGAAACTCAATCCAAGCAAGTTGTATTGCAGCAGGTGGAAGCCATTAAATGGACGACGTTGCTGGTCATATTGGGATTCGTGCTGCTCGCGCTGCTGCTGTCGAACGTGCTTACTGATCTCTTGCTGAGACCCTTATTCCGGCTTAATAACTTAATGAAGCGGGTGGAGCATAATGATCTGGATGTGCGATTCCACAGCTTGTACCAGGATGAGGTATCACAGGTGGGCATGAGGTTCAATTCGATGCTTGAGGAAATCAAGAAGCTGATCGCTAAGGTGAGATGGGGAGAAGAAGAAAAACGCAAAACGGAAATTAAAGCGCTTTCCGCTCAGATGGAGCCGCATTTTCTGTATAATACGTTAAACACGATTTATTGCAAATCCGTGCTAGGTAATAATGAGGATGTCAATGAGATGATTTTATCGTTATCTACGTTGTTTCAGCTTGGTTTAAGCCAGGGCAAAGATATTCTACGAATCGAGGAAGAGCTGCTACATGTCAAGCATTACATGACTCTTCAGCAGAAGTGCTATGAAGGTAAGTTCGATTTCATTATTGATGTCGAGGACGAAACTATTTTAGAACTGGAGATTCCTAAGCTGATTTTGCAGCCTCTGGTGGAAAACTGTATTCTTCATGGATTTAAGGATCGTGAGGAAGGCGGTCTTATTCGGATAATGCTGAGGAGAACAGAGCAGGCTTTGTGCTTTTCAGTCGAGGATAACGGCATGGGTATGGATGTAAACAGCTTGAAACGTTCTATAGAGCAGCCGCAAGTCTCTCACAAGGGCTATGCACTGCGGAATATCGCTCATCGGCTTCATTTATTTTACGGAGAAGGAGCAACGATTGAATATGATAGCAAACCGGGGATTGGCTCCAAAGTTCAGTTGATCCTATCGCTTCGGGAGGGGGAGAAGGCGTATGCAAACAGATAACGTAATATTCAAGCTATGTGTGATTGACGATATAAAAAGTACGGTTGAAATGATTGCCACCAAAATTCCTTGGGAGGATTACGGGATTGAGATTGCAGGTACCGCAAAAAATGGAGAAGAAGGGCTGCGTATTATTCAAGAGGTTCGGCCTGATATTATTCTAACCGATATCCGCATGCCTCGAATGGATGGACTGGAAATGATCAGCCGCATTATTGAACAGCTTCCTGATTGCAAAATTATTATTCTCAGTGCTTATACGGATTTTGAGTATGCACAGCAAGCGATCCGTCTGGGGGCCTTGGATTTTATGAAGAAGCCGTTCTCCATACAGGAGATTACGAAGGTAGTGCTGAAGGCGAAGCAAGCGTTGGAGAAAGAGCAGAATAAGCATGAGCAGTTTCAGATTATGGAGAAAAAGGTTCAGGAAAGCCTGCCTTTATTGCGTCAAGAATATTTCAGCCGCTTGCTGCAATACCAGACCCGGAGGGAAGATGCGGAGCGATACTGGAACGAATTGAAGGTCCATATGGAGCTGGAACGATTCGTAGTTCTGATCATTGAGATCGATCAATTTACGGACAAATATGCCACACAACCGATTCATGAAATCGAGCTCGTCCGTTTTGCCTTGCATAACATTATCGAGGAAACCATTAGCAGCACTACCCAAGGCATCGTTTTCCGCGATGGACAGAGCTACTTCACATGTATCATAAACAGTGACCGTCTGGAGGAGGTAGAGCTTCTTGCCCGAGAATGCTGCTCCAACATAGCGGAGTGTACACGGTTTACCATTTCAATAGGTATTGGATCCATGGTCCGTGAAATTCACGAGCTGCCGCTCTCTTATAAATCGGCTTTATCAGCTCTGGCCTATCATTTCTATACAGGGGGAAACGGAGCATACAGCTTTACCGATGTACCGAAGGAGCGGGAGGCTTTCCCGCGTTATTCACCGGCCAAAGAGCAGGAGCTGCTCATATCCCTTCGGGCAGGCAATTTGGACAAATCGCTACAAGAGCTGGAATGTATCTTCGAGGAAATGAATCATCTGAGCCCACTCCCCGATCCGAATTATATTCGCAGCCTGTATTATGAGTTGGCCTTCATTATGCTGCGTGTTCTCTACGAGCTGGTTCCATTCTCCAGCTTGCAGGAATACGACCGTAAAATCCGTGATCGTAGCAACCAGGAGCTGGTTATGGTACAGGAATTTCAGCAGATGTTGAAGGATATCAGCAGGGTAGGGTGCGCTTGGATTGAGAAGGAAAAAGTAAGCGATTCGACTAAGCTGATCTATCGGGCGATAGAGTATATTCGTACGAACCTGCATTTGGATTTAACGGTGGAGCATTGCGCGAGGTTCATGAATATAAGCGGAGGGCATTTTGCCAATCTGTTCAAAAAGGTAACGGGAACTACGTTTAACCAGTTCGTAACTAACGAGCGGATTGAGAGAGCCAAAAGATTGCTTATCGATAATTATCAGGTGCAGGAGATTGCTCAGTCCTTGGGTTATGAGCACAGACGCTATTTCAGCGATGTGTTCAAGAAGCATACGGGCCAGACCCCCTCGGAGTTTAAGGATGCCTATCTAGGGCAGAAATAATGGATTTCTGCCCTCTTTCTTTGTTTTGCCACATTATGCCGCATCCTTTTATCCACTACAATAAACAGCAAGAGCTAGGAATCTGTTCGACGATTTGATCTACGTGAATAATTATTCATGAGGTTATGGAGGGATAAGGGAATGGTACGGAAAGTTTACGGCCGCCTTTGAAATGAAGTTGTTACCGCAAGGTAAATTAAAGACAACTTAAATTTCAAGAGCGGTGGAGTACCATCCCTTTCCTGTAATAACCACAGTAGTGAATAAATATTCACGGATTTGCTTGCGTCGGACAGACTCCTGGACAATAACGAGAGAAAAGGGAGGCCTTTTAAGGATGAAAAAGACGGCTGTAACGGCAATGAGCGTGTTGCTATCGGTAAGCTTGGCTGCATGTGGAGCAGCTCCGGAGGAAGGGAAGAAGGAAGCAGCAGCTGGCAGCAAGCCGGGCGAGAAGACGAAAATTACGTATTGGACCCTCGATCGTCACGACGCGGATTATATCAAAGAAGTGATCGAAAAGTTCAATACGACGAATAAGGACAACATTGAAGTGGAGCTGGTCGTGAAAGCGGATGATTATGCACAGGCTCTAGACTTGGCCTTTGCGGCTGCACAAGCGCCGGACGTGTTCAGAGTGAAGGAAGGTGCAGTGATTCAAACCTTTTATAAAAAAGGATATATGGCACCGATCGACGGTTACTTAACGGATGAGCAGAAAAAGAAGTTTCCGGCAATGGCCGATCAGAATCTGTTCGACGGTAAGTTGTACAGTCTGCCGAACTATGGAAGCACTATGAGGCTCGTATACAATAAAGATTTGTTCGAAAAGGCAGGAATTGCTAAGCCGCCGGCCACGCTTGCAGAGATGGTAGAGGCTGCCAAGAAGCTGACGGCAGCAGGTAAAGCAACAGGTGCATATGGTTTTGCATTGCCGTTCAAAACACCTGCAAGCGCTTGGAACCGTTCAGCCAGGGTAATAGCCGAGCTAAGCGGCTATGGGGGCTTCGGTTATGACTTCAAAACCGCGCGTTTTGATATGAGCGGATTCAAGGAAATTACGAAGGCGTTCAAGCAAATGCGCGATGACGGCAGCACTTTGCCTGGGATGGAAGCGCTTGATATTGATCCGCTGCGCGCTCAGTTCGCTGAAGGTAAGATCGGGATGTACTTGTCCTATTCTTCGGAGCCTGGAGTTTATAAGAGTCAATTCCCGGCCAAAATCAACTGGTCATCGGCTCCTGCACCGACTATCGATGGCAACGCGAAGGGCGCATCCGGCTTCCTGGGAGGTCAATGGCTTGCGATTAATAAAGACTCGAAGAAGAAGGACGCCGCATGGAAGTTCATCAGCTATATGAACGGTGATGACATTTTACAAACGTATCACGAGAAGGGCTACGGGATTTCCATGGTTCCCTCTATTATTGCGAAGGCGAAGAAGCCTGAAATTAACGGAATCGAAGGATTTCTGCCCAATAAATACGATGGCGTATGGCCTACACAACCGACTGTGAACGTGCAGGGAGTGAAATACGAGGATGCCTTCTGGAGATATATTTTGGAAGGTGGGGACTTGGATAAGATCGTGGCTGATCTGAATAAGCGCTATAACGAAGCGCTCGATAAAGCTATTGCAAGCGGTGATGTAAAAGTAGCGCCGGATCCAAGCTTTGATCCTGCCAAAATGCAAGGCTCGTTTGCGAAATAACGAGATTCATGGAGCCTGTCACAGTCAGTCAGATTCAGTCTGCTGTTGCAGGCTCCTCTTTTTTAAAATATCAAACTCGTCAGCGGAGCTGAGACAAGACTGATATTGCAAGAAAGCCTGCTTTTAATTCGCGGTCGCTCATCTTGAATGGCCTCGATACAGGTTTTCTTATAATATTTGAAAGTATAAGTTTGAACCGGAGGTTCACCTTTCTAATATTGAAAGAAAAGCAACCGCTAAGACACGAATGTATCTTCATTGAGAGGGCTTCGAATAGAAGCTTTTCTTATCAACAAGTGAAATTAGGAGGAGGGCTGACAGATGAGGAAATTACGGCCGCAGCTGGCAGGTTACGGATTTACATTGCCAAGCCTGATCTTAACGCTCGTATTCGGCGTATACCCTATCCTATGGGCGATGCGGTATATGTTTTATGATTACAAAGGCTATGGCAAAGAGCGTTTCGTCGGTCTGGATAACTTTACCCAATTATTGAATGATCACACTTATTGGGATTCGGTGGTAAACACCTTCGTGTACGCAGGAGGAAAGCTAATCATTACGCTGCCACTGTCCCTTATATTGGCTGTGATCCTGAATAAGGGGCTGAAGGGTAAGCATCTGCTGCGGGCTATTTATTTTATGCCTACTATCGTGAGTACATCGGTCATTTCCATTGTTTTCTTCATTATTTTCAATTCCTATAACGGAATTCTCAATCAATATTTAACCCGCTATCATATCATCTCCAAAAGTATCGACTGGCTGGGACCCGGTCATGCCATGCTTATCGTCATTATTATTGCGGTATGGGGTGCGGTAGGCAATTATATGCTTCTCTTTATTGCGGGGCTGCAAAATATTCCGAATGATGTCTACGAGAGCGCTTCGTTGGATGGAGCCAATTCGGTGCAAAAGTTTTGGTACATTACGATTCCGATGCTGGGCCCGGTGCTGCAAATGGTCATTATGCTGGCTATTATCAACTCCCTGAAAGGCTATGAAAGCATCATGGTGTTGACGGAAGGCGGTCCGATAGGCAAAACGGAAGTCATGTATCTGTATGTTTACAAGCTGTTCTTTCCTCTTACTTCCTCAGGCTCGGCTGTGGAGCAGCAGATCGGCTACGGGAGTGCCGTTGGCTTTGTAACGGCATTGATTGTAGGGGTCATCACTGTCATTTATTTTTATTCATCCAAACGGATGAATAAAGTGTACTAATCAGTGCTTGCTTGCAACAAGCCTAAACTCACAGGAGGTGTGCAGATGGAAACCAAAGCCGCAGTAAAGCTCAACTCTACCACCAATGGATGGTCGGTCAGCTCAGCTGCTAAAAGATGGGCTTTATGGATATTCCTTATTATAATAGCCGCAATGACTTTATTTCCTATCGTGATGGCATTGTTAGGCTCATTCAAGTCGAACGCAGAGCTAACGGCGGGAGCAACGATTTTACCAGATGTGTGGCATTTTAAAAATTATGCCGAAGTTTGGGAGCAAGCCCATTTTTCCACCTACACGTGGAATAGCCTGTATGTTAGTATCCTTACGACGGTCGGGACACTTATAGTTGCATCCATGGCGGCGTATGCTGTAGATCGGCTCAATTATGTTGGGAAAAGCGTATATGTCGCTCTACAAGCTTCTACAATGTTTATTTCCATAGGGGCGGTTGTCCTTCGACCGCAGTTTGAATTGATGGTTAAACTTCAGCTGCATACGTCTCTGACAGGTGTTATCCTTATTCTGGTCAGCGGACATGCTTATATTTTCTTCATTTTGCTTAGCTTCGTTAAAGCGATTCCGCGGGAATTGGATGAAGCTGCTATGATCGATGGATGCTCCAAGGTGTGGATATTTACAAGAATTATTTTTCCCTTATTAAAACCAGGGCTCGGCGTGGCCGCTTTGTTTACTTTCCGAAATGCCTGGAACGAATACATATTGCCACTTGTGTTCACGATGAGCCAGCCGAAGCTGCAAACCTTAACGGTCGGGCTTGCTGGCTTGCGGTATGGCATCGCCTCGGCGGCCCAAACGCATTATATGATGGCCGGTGCATGCTTGTCGATTTTGCCGCTGCTCATCGTCTATGTGCTGGCTAATAAAACCTTCATGCAGGTCACATCGGGATCTGTCAAAGGTTAACTTTAGGGGAAGCTTGCCTCCTGATATTTTAGGAAAGAAGGGAATTTCATGAACGTCCTCCGATTGGAAAAGCTGCTGAGTAATGCTGCCAATCCCAGCTATAGCAAGGCGTTGGAACAGCTTCATGCGCTCTCCAAAAGCGCACAGGAGATCGACTATACGATCACTGATGGGGAACGTGGTAATTGGACTCACTACTATTATTGTCATCATGACGCAGCCCGGCTCCAATTCGATTGGAGCTCTCCGAAGCAGCATCTATGTCCAGTCTGCTCTAAGCCATGGACAGGGGAGCCGTTCGATGCGGCTTGGGTAACGCTGGCTCACTCGCAGCTCGGCATTGGGATGAAGCATCTCGCATTAAGCTGCTTGATAGAAGATGATATAGAAGCATCGGGCAAGGTTAAGGCAGTGCTGCTCGATTATGCCAAATATTACGTCAATTATGAGATTCACGGAGATATTCCTTACAACGGACCGGGAAAGCTGTTCGCCCAAACGTTGGATGAAGCCCATTGGATTATCGATATTTGTTATGCGTACCGCTTTGTTGAGCGCATGCTTACTGACGAAGAGAAGCAGCTGATTCGCAGCGGCTTGCTGCTGCCCTGTGCGGAATTTCTTATCGAGCATAAAGAAAAGCAGCTACATAATCATGCGGTTCTGATCACTTCCGCGATAGCGATGCTTGGTTTTCTTCTTGAGGATGAAGCCGTTCATCTGGCTGGATTGAAGGGAGAGTATGGCCTCCTTGATCAAATTGACCGCGGTGTATTAGCAGACGGGATGTGGTATGAAGGAGCTTTTCAATATCATTTCTACGGATACCACTCGCTTTTGCAATATGTCATTTTGGTTGAAAACACGGAATGGGATCTTAAGGCGCACCCTACGCTTAAGAAAATGTTCGATTTCCCGCTGGGATATATATTACCGGATGGTACACTGCCGAATCTCAATGATGCGAGTTATACGGCGAACATTCAGAGGCTGGCGCCCTACTATGAAATCGCTTTTGATTGGTACGGAGATGCCCGGTATGGCGAGCTTTTACGATTGGCGTATGGATTTAGTAACCCGAATGGAGAGCAAAAGGATTCCGGTCCATTTAGTGAAAAAAATGTGCAGCAAAGCTGGAAGGCTCCTTCGGTTGCTCCTGTAGACCGTGATTCCCTTGAAGCGCTTTGGTTTGGCGAAGAATTGGACAACGGGCAGCATATTAAGGCCTCAACAGCTCAGGATGCGGCTACCGGAGATCGTTCTTTGGCTCAGCTCCTCATGTCAGACACCACCTCGGATGCCAGCGGGTTGACCAAGCTTGTAAACCGCAAGGGCTGGCATTTGCTGGTGAAGCACAGCAAGTTTGGCGGAGAGCACGATCATATGGATAGACTTGGCTTGTCATTCGGAGCCGGGAGCGTGCTGTTGTTCATCGACCCGGGCACCACGGCGTACGGAGTTCCAGCGCATTACGGATGGTTCAAGCACACGTATTCCCATAATACCGTGAGTATTAACGGTAAGGACCAACCACCGGCTGACGGAAAGCGGCTTCAGTATCATCAAGAGCACTGGGGCTCATGGATCGAAAGTGCTGTGGAATGGAATGATTCAGCCTATACGGTCAAGGACTCCATTATTTTGCCCGAGGAGATGTGCCCCTGGGATGATCAAGCCTATGACGGGGTTAGCCTGCGGAGAGTGAATATGGTTACTGAGCACTTGCTGCTGGATATGGTTAAGGTGACGGTACCGGAAGAACGGGACATCGATTTGTTATATCATTTGAGCGGCGAACTGGCGGATAACAGCTTATGGCAGCCTTCCGATGCTGAACTTAGCGAGCTGGGAGAGCATTGGCTTCAAGATAAAATGAGTAAGCAGCTAGTCGCTGGGCAGCACTTGGAATGGAAAATGAGAGAAGGGATGCTGCAGCAGGTAAGCTGGTGCTCGAGCCCAGTTCAATTGATTACTGCACGTACAGTTGATAACCCGCCGAACCGGTCCAGGCAAACACTCGTTCAGAGGGTAGGCGGCTCTAGGGAGCGGGAAGTCTTGTTTATTAATGCGTTCTCTTATGACAATGAGACGGATCGACAAGGACAGATTTCGGGACACTTGAAGCTGAATGTTGGGACAAAAAGCGATGGCAGCTTGCTGCTGGAGCTGACGCTTTCTGATGTGGAGTTAAGTTTTACATTGGATTGGAAAGAGGAACAGGCAATACTGGAACAGGTGAAATAGAGTCTTTACCAAAATGATTGCTTCCGCTGTGAGGGGCGTTAAGCTGCCAGATCATTTTAAGACGACAGAGTAAAGGAAGGGGGATACTACTATGAAGCCTAATATACTGCTAATCTCAGTAGATCAGATGCGCGGGGATTGCCTCAGTATATTAAATCATCCAGTAGTGGATACGCCTAATCTGGATCAGTTGGCTCGCAGCGGCGTCTTGTTCCGCAACGCCTATTCTGCGACGCCAAGTTGTATTCCGGCTCGTACGGCGATGCTCACAGGGATGAGTCAGCGCAGTCATGGAAGGGTAGGCTATCAGGATAAGGTTGCATGGGATTATAAGCATACGCTTCCCTCGGTTCTGGTTGAGGCAGGATACCATACTCAATGCGTAGGCAAGATGCACGTATACCCAGCGCGCAACCTGTGCGGTTTTCACAATGTTGTGATGCACGATGGATACCTGCACCACAACCGGATTCGTTCGGCGAATACGGTGACGGAGTCATTCGACAGCTGCGATGATTATTTGCCATGGCTCCGGGAGAGGGCAGGGGCGGATTGTGACCTGCTGGATCTCGGACTGGACTGTAATGCCTCGACGGTAGCCCGCCCGTGGCATTTGCAGGAAGCTTTGCATCCAACCAATTGGGTTGTGACCCAGTCCATTGATTTTCTCCGCCGCCGTGACCCACGGAAGCCTTTTTTCCTAAGCATGTCCTTTGTTAGGCCGCATCCGCCGTTTGATCCGCCGCAGGCATTTTTGGACATGTATACGGACGTTGACATGCCGGACCCTGTCGTTGGGGAATGGGCAGAAGCGGCAGATCCCGACCGCAACGGGCTCAATCCCATAACTAACAGAGGGATCGTACCTCGAAACAGGCTGAGAAGAGCGCAAGCTGCTTATTATGCTCTGATTACACATATCGACCATCAGATTGGAAGGTTTCTACAGTCGATGTTAGAGTATGGTGTGCTTCATAATACAATCATCCTGTTCACCTCGGATCATGGAGAACTTCTGGGTGATCATCATCTGTTTCGTAAAGCATTGCCTTATGAAGGAAGTGCCAAGGTTCCTTTTATACTTGCCGATCCCGGTGGCCTATTAAATTTGCACAAAAATATAGTTAACGATCATGTGATAGAAATTAGAGATATTATGCCGACATTGCTTGATGCTGCAGGGGTGTCTATCCCTAATACCGTTGACGGCCTAAGTCTGCTCCCATTGGCTAGGGGTGAGAGTGTACAGTGGCGTAATGATATTCATGGAGAACATGAGTGTAAAGACATGTCTAATCATTACATGACAGATGGTGTCCAGAAGTATATCTGGTTTTCCCAAACGGGCCGTGAGCAATTGTTTGATCTAAGTCAGGATCCGCAGGAGACAAGGAATCTGGTTGAGGATACGCGATATAAGGTTAATCTGGATAACTGGAGAGGACGGCTCGCGGCAGAATTGGCTGATCGAGAGGAAGGCTATAGCGACGGGAAGCAGTTATTTGTCGGGTGCCATGTGCAAACGGTGCTTAAACGATCATTGGGCGATGCGCCCGGTTGACTTTTTAATGGACTTGGTGTAAAAATAAAGTTAGTTGAATCTCTTTATAAATTCATTGACGAGAACGAGTATGCTAAATCCTTGTCCCCCAGAGAGTTGGCCCTGCGCTGAAAGCCAATGTTCAAGACTTAGCGGAATATCCTCTCCGAGAAGGAAAGCTGAAGCAATTAAGTAAGCTGTCCCGGGATCCCGCCGTTACAAGGGCCGCGTATGATGGTACGCAGCATGAGGAGTCGTTAGATCATATGGATATGATCGTTACGGAATTAGGGTGGTATCGCGAGAGCTAATCTCGTCCCTTATGGGACGGGATTTTTTTGTTTTTTTATTTGAAGAAAGGATGATCAACATGAGAAAAGTGGATGTGAAAGAAAAAGCAAGAACCCGGGAGCTGCGTGTTCTTGAACAATGGAAACAGAATAATACATTCAGCAAATCGATCGAAAACCGCGTGGGCAAGCCAAACTTTGTTTTTTACGAGGGTCCTCCGACTGCAAATGGTAAACCTCATATCGGGCACGTGCTCGGCCGCGTTATTAAAGACTTCATCTGCCGTTACAAAACGATGTCTGGATACCGTGTCGTCCGCAAAGCCGGTTGGGACACGCATGGACTTCCTGTTGAGCTTGGTGTGGAAAAGGAGCTGGGGATCTCCGGTAAACAAGAGATCGAAAAATATGGCGTTGCTGAATTCGTGATGAAATGCAAAAGTAGCGTATTCGAATATGAGAAGCAATGGCGTGAGCTGACCGAAGCAATCGGATATTGGACGGATATGGATAATCCATATATTACGCTAACCAACGGTTATATCGAGAGTGTGTGGCATATTTTGTCCGAAATCCATTCCAAAGGACTGCTGTACAAAGGTCATCGCGTCAGCCCGTACTGTCCGTGCTGCCAAACAACGCTTAGCTCGCATGAGGTGGCACAAGGCTATGAAGATGTGAAGGATTTGAGTGCCACAGTAAAGTTCAAAAGCAAGAACGGAGACGAATCGTTCCTTGCATGGACGACAACTCCATGGACGCTGCCGGCTAATGTGGCGCTAGCTATGAATAAAGATATCGACTACGCCAAAGTTAAACAAAACGGCGAAGTTTATATTGTTGCAATGAATCTTGTTGAAAAACTGTTCAAAGAGGATTACGAAGTTTTATCGACGCATAAGGGAGCCGAGTTTGTAGGTACTTCTTATGAACCTCCTTTTGGATATTTCAGCGTGAACAAAGGACATATCGTTGTAGATGCGGACTATGTCAGTGATTCAAGTGGAACGGGTATCGTCCATATCGCTCCGGCTCATGGGGAGGACGACTATCGTACGGCTCGCCAGCACGAGCTGGATTTCGTTAACGTGGTTAACTTAGCCGGATGTTATACCGATCAAATCACCGATTTTGCGGGACGTTTTGTTAAGGATTGCGATGTCGATATCGTGAAATACTTGTCTGCGCGGGACCTGTTATTCTCTAAGGAACGCTACGAGCATAGCTACCCGTTCTGCTGGCGCTGCAAATCGCCGCTGCTTTATTACGCAATGGAGAGCTGGTTCATCAAAACGACAGCGGTCAAAGACCAGTTGATCGAGAACAACAGTAAAATTGCCTGGTACCCTCCACATCTGCGTGAAGGTCGTTTTGGCAAATTTCTGGAGGAGCTCGTCGATTGGAACATCAGCCGGAACCGTTATTGGGGTACACCGCTTAATGTTTGGGCATGCGAGGATTGTGGTTCCGAATATGCGCCGGGAAGCTACAAGGATTTGCAAGAGAGAGCGATTGAACCGATCGGTGAAAACCTGGAGCTGCATAAGCCTTATGTAGATGAAGTAAAGCTTCGCTGCTCTTGCGGTGGAGTCATGACAAGGACACCGGAAGTGATCGATGTTTGGTTCGACAGCGGATCGATGCCATTTGCACAGTACCATCATCCGAGAGGAAACGAAGAGCTGTTCCACGAGCAGTATCCAGCAGATATGATCTGCGAAGGAATCGACCAAACGAGAGGCTGGTTCTTCAGCCTGCTGGCCGTTTCGACGCTCTATAATGGTCAATTGCCCTATAAAGCGGTGCTGTCGACTGGACATATCCTTGATGAAAATGGGCAAAAGATGTCCAAGAGCAAAGGAAATGTTATCGATCCTTGGGAGATCATTGAGGAGCTGGGGACAGATGCATTCCGTTGGGCTTTGCTGGCTGATAGCGCACCTTGGAACAGCAAGCGGTTCTCCAAGCAAATCGTAGCTGAAGCAAAATCGAAAGTAATCGATACGATTAACAATACACATGCTTTTTACGCGTTGTATGCAACGATTGATCAATATAAGCCTGAAGAGCATCCGCGGCTGGATTCTGCGAACTTATTGGATCGCTGGATTTTGTCGAGAGTGAACAGCACTTTGCAAAATGTTGTCACTGGACTTGAGGTCAACGATTTCTTGAATCCTGCGAAGCAGATCGAAGCGTTCATTGAAGAGCTGAGCAACTGGTACATCCGCCGCTCACGTGACCGTTTCTGGGGCAGCGAAATGACTTCGGATAAAGTAGCAGCGTACCAGACATTGCGCGAAGTGCTGCTGACGCTTGCACGAATGATTGCGCCATATGCGCCGCTAATTGCGGATGATCTGTACAATAACCTCGGAGGCGAGGGAAGTGTGCATCTCGCGGACTATCCTTTGGTGAACGATGCTGCCATTGATAGAGCACTTGAGAGCGACATGGAAACGGCAAGGCAGATTGTTGAGCTCGCGCGCAATATCAGGAATGAAACCAGCATCAAGAACCGTCAACCGCTGTCAGAGCTGGTTGTTTCGCTTACGCGGGATTTCAATCTAGGTCAGTTCGAGGATATCATCAAAGATGAGATTAATGTTAAAGAGATCCGTGTGGAACAAAGCGACAGCGGCTTCGCTCAATACAGCTTGAAGCTGAATCTTAAGGTTGCAGGCAAAAAATACGGTAAATTCGTAGGTCCGGTGCAAAGCCAGCTGAAGCAATTATCTGCTTCCGCCTCCAAACAAGCGGTGGATAGCGGCTTCCTGGATTTAACGATTGATGGAGAAGCGCTTCACATCACTCTTGATGAGCTGCTTGTTGAGAAACAAGCCAAAGAGGGCTTTACTTCCGCATCGGGTTATCAAATGATTGTGGCTCTGAACACAGCAATTACCGAGGAGCTGGAGCAGGAGGGTCTTGTTCGCGAGGTCATTCGGGTCATTCAGGATTACCGTAAAAAGCTGGAGCTTCCGATAGAGAAGCGTGTTGACCTCGTTCTCGATGTCGATTCGCAGCTGAAAACGGCATTGGAGCGTTTCGATCATGTTCTGCAGGATAGTGTACTGTTAGCGAGTGTACGCTACGCTGAAGCAGAGGGTATGGAAACTATAGCAATTGGAGATAGAACGCTTCGGTTGTTTATTGAGTCTTAATTAATTTGTACAAAAGAACCTTCAAACCACATAAGGGTGGTATTGAAGGTTTTTTTTCATACTATCAGACTTTACAATAGGGGAAGTCTCTCTCTTGCTGGGGGGAGGGGGGGCAGTATGAACATTTTCTTCTTTCGTATGCTATGTCTTTGGATCCATTCTAACATGAATTCCGTTGATTTACGGAACGTCGATCCTTTATTTTTTGAAAGCCCATCCTATTTCATGATGTAGCGGAACTACGATGCGTTATTGCGACTTTTAATAGACTGAAATGACCTATTTACAACAAATAAGAGATCTTAGTTCCGTTTCACTTGAATAATAGCGTTAAAACAAGGAAATAGCGCACCTCACTTCCCTTTATCCTTCTAAGCGAGTGATTGGCAGCGTTATAGGAGATGAAGACACGCCATCGTAGGATTCGACCGACCTACCACCATGCAACGCCAAAACGCGCCAACTTTGAAGGTACATATGGAATACTACAACAGGGAGTATGGCTATGAATACCGGATCGAAGAGCGGATAGGAAGCAAGGAAGTAACGCAAAACACAAAGTAGAATAAAAGAGGGTATGGGTGTGGGGTGGAGGAGCGACAGCGCCCGCCCTGGTCGTCACCTCCCGTGACTGCTCGGGTATGCAATCTACCTTTGAAGATCGTATTCCCACCGCTGCAAGCCTACAATTCGAAGGAACACGAGCTTCAACAGCGGCCGGAATCCCACACTCATCCCTCCCCGCGCACACACGTATGAGTTTGCACATAAAAGGACCGTGAATTTCTGACGGTTTTTTTCTTATAATAGCATCCCGATGGAAAATAGTACCTGGCATGGATATGCGGCTTTTTATGCGCTGCAGCGCTGCATGTGGTACTATCACGATGAGGCGGATTCGCCAGGTTTAAGGAGGCTGCTATGGAAACGGTATATCGTAACGAAGTACTTATCATTGAAGATGACGACAACATAAGACGTTTTGTAACTATTAATTTGGAAAGAAACGGATTTAAAGTCTCTGAGGCTGCTTTGGGCAGAGAGGCTTTGTGCATTATCGACTTAAACCGGCCTGATGTTATCGTACTTGATCTCATGCTTCCGGATATGGACGGATTTGAAATTTGCAGGAAGCTCAGGGAAAGCGATCCCGACATTGTCATTATTATTGTAACGGCACGAGGCCAGGATATGGATAAAATAAAAGGTCTGGGGCTTGGAGCCGACGATTATATCGTAAAGCCGTTTAATCCTTTGGAGCTTGTAGCCCGAATCCGGACGGTGCTGCGTCGCACTCAGCATGTGGAGAAACGGCAAAGAAAGGTGCTTCAATCCGGTCCGATCCGTATAGATCTGGATTCGAATAAATTGTTTAAACATGACTGTTTAATAGAAGTAACACCCAAGGAATACCAGCTGGTCAAAGTATTTGTAGAAAACCCGGATCAGGCGTTATCGAGGAATGAATTGCTAAACCTTGTGTGGGGTGAGGATTTCGTTGGCGATACTAAAACGGTGGATGTCCATGTCCGCAAACTAAGGGAGAAGCTTGAAGACGACAGCTCCAACCCGCTGCTGATCGAAACCGTCTGGGGCCTGGGATACCGTTGGAGAAAGGACGATTGAATTGCTTGGAATCCAAAAAAGATTAGTCGGCAGCTACCTTATAGTTATTTTGATCACGGTGTTGATCTTGGAATTGTTTCTTATCTTTTTCGTCAGGTACTATTATTATCACAATATAGAACGGATTATGATGAATCAGGCGGAGCTGTCCGCTACTTTTTTTAATCAATATTTTGCAGACGAGGATTTGGAGAAGCAGTCGGAAAGGTTATTAAAAGGATTTTCGCAGCATTCCACCGCGCAAGTCCAGATTATCGGTACATCCGGGGAGATTCTTCAAGACTCTTCAGGAAAGCGCATGGATGCGCATGCAGCCGATTATCAGGATGTGCAGGAAGCATTCAGCGGCAATACAGGCTCCTGGAGAGGGTATGATCCCCGCACGCATGAAGCCATTCTGGCTGTATCTTATCCGCTGAAGGCAGACCAAACTATTGTAGGGATTGTCCGTTTCATTACCTCTTTAACGGATACGAACACAACCATCAATCAAATTTCGGCCATTTTCATCGCTGTGGGCCTTGTTGTTGTAGTAATCGTCGCCGTTCTCGGCATCGTTGTTTCAAGAACAATTACAGGCCCGATCAGGGAGCTTAAGCTGGCGGCCGAAAAGATGGCGGAAGGCGACTTTACAGTGACCGCAAGGAAACGGTATCAGGACGAGCTTGGGACATTAGCTGATATTTTAACAATGATGGCCGCTACAATCCGGCGCAACGAGCGACTTAAAAATGATTTTATTTCATCGGTCTCCCACGAGCTTAGAACCCCGCTGACTTCTATTAAAGGCTGGACGATAACGCTGAAATCAAGCTCCGAGGACGGAAAGGTCGATCTCATTGAAGGGCTGGATATCATCGAGGCCGAAAGCGACAGGCTGACACGGCTTGTGGATGAGCTGCTTGATTTTTCCAAAATGGATAATGGGCGATTGATGCTAAGCTGTGCCCCACTTCAGATTGGGGAGCTGCTTCAACATATCGGCAAGCAATTAGCTCCCAGAGCTGCACGTCAGGGCATTTCTCTGAAAGTGAGTTCAGATGCGCCCCTCCCTCTCCTTCAAGCTGATGAAAACCGATTGAAGCAGGTATTCATTAATTTGGTCGATAACTCGCTTAAATTTACTGAACCCGGAGGAGCTATCAAGATCCATGCCCGCCCGACTCATGAGCAGATCATTATAACCGTCGAGGATACAGGATCAGGTATTGCGGAGCAGGATTTGGAGCATGTTTTCCAAAAGTTTTACAAGGGAAGCAGCCATACTGCGGGAAGCGGTATTGGTCTGTCTATATCTGAGCAAATTATTAAGCTGCATGGCGGGCAATTGAGAATAGACAGCCGTGTTGGAAAGGGAACAACAGTCGAAATTAGTTTGCCATATGAGTCTTGGAGCTAAATTTAACTTTTTCATAACCCTTTCTACTTCTTAACCTTATAAAATAAAATCAGGATCGTGACAAGAGAGGCGAAACGAATGATCAGCAAACCGCTCAGGGTAGGAATGATCTTAACGGTGTTATGGATAACAACCGGGTGCGGTATGCCAGCTACTCCTATCGATTTGATCAAGCCCCCCTCCTCGGAAGGAAGCTTCCCGAAGGGCAATTTACGCGCCACTCTTCTAGCCTTGCTCCCTGATGGAGCGCGTTTGCTTACTCCAAACCATGGCGATGAGAACCAAGTCGCTTCATTCGGAGACGTGGACGGTGACGGGGTCGATGAAGCTGTGATCGTGTATGAGGAAAGCTCGCTTGACGAAAAAATGATTAAAGCTTCGCTGTTGAAGCAGCAGAATGCGGTATGGAGGATCGTTGGCGACGCCAAAGGTCTTGGTTACGGAGTCGATTATGTTCGTCTGGCTGATCTTAATGGGGACGGTACTTCCGAAATTATGCTGGGATGGTCTCTGGGAGCAGGAGGCACTGGAATGGACATCTATGAATGGAAAAATAACGCATTAAAGCTATGGGGCAAACAAGGGTACGATAATCCTCTCCAATTGGAAATAATCCCGGGTCAAGCGGGTAACTAGCAGGATCAGCCTAAGAGAGGACCGGCAGTAGAGCGCCCAAGCCATTCTGTGACGCTGCTTTCAGGAGGTACTTCACAAATATGAATGGCAATGGCAAAAGAGGGCAATTGGATTTTTTATTGCTTATCGTTACGGTGCTGCTAGTCGGCTTTGGTCTAGTCATGATCTTTAGCGCCAGCTCGCCTTTGGCTATATATAAATACAACATACCTTCGTATTACGTTTATAAGCAAAGCCTATTTGCAATCATTGGATTAGCTTCCATGTTTTTGTTTATAGGCATACCCTATCCGTTCTGGCAAAAAACCGCGCCTTACCTGTTGCTAATTTCGCTGCTGCTGCTCATCCTCGTATTAATTGTCGGAACATCCGTCAACGGAGCGAGGAGATGGTTTATGGTGAGCGGCCTCACTCTCCAACCGGCTGAATTCACGAAACTATCGATCATTATCTACTTGTCCGCGCTCATTAGCAAGAAAGGCGACAAGACCCGTCTGTTCAAGAGAGGCTTGCTGCCCATTCTGATCGTAGTCGGGCTCATCTTCCTGCTGATCATGCTGCAGCCGGATTTTGGTACCGTACTGATCCTGCTATTTATAGTAGGAACGATTATATTGATTGGCGGTTTTAATTGGCGCCACCTGTTCATGCTCGGTTTGGGGCTAGTTCCGCTGTTCATTTATTTGGCTGTCAGCAAAAGCTATCGATTGAAACGGATCACCTCGTATATGAATCCTTTCGATAATCCTTCCGATTCCGGCTATCAGCTGGTACAGTCGCTCTATGCCTTGGGACATGGCGGGCTTACGGGCGCAGGGCTCGGAGGAAGTGTGCAGAAATTTTTATATTTACCGGAGGCGCATACGGATTTTATTTTTGCCGTGATTGGTGAGGAATGGGGATTTGTAGGATGCGGGCTGTTTATCCTGGTCTTTATTCTCTTTATATGGCGGGGATGCTTGGCAGCAGTCCGATGTCATGAGCTATTTGGCGTTCTGCTCGCGATGGGCATCGTTGCGATGATCTCCATCCAAGCTCTGCTTAATCTTGGGGCCGTTACCGGCAGCTTGCCTATTACGGGCGTGCCTCTTCCTTTTATAAGCTATGGCGGTTCTTCATTAATTCTTTGCATGGCCAGCACCGGTATGTTATTAAGCATTTCCCGGGACCAAAGGCAATGACATCAGCTGGCATCATGGGATTAGTCTAGCCCAGCATAAAAAATAATCTACTTAAACATGGGTGAAGGAGCGCAAGTTAATGTTAACGGAAATCGACTATCGAATATTTCAATTTATCAATCTAACAGCCGGTAAAGACAGCTTCATCTACCTGCTGATGCGTTTTTTTGCGGAGCAGGCCGTCTATCTATTCGTTCTCTGCTTGCTGATGTATGGATTAACTCGTTCGGAGCGAAATCGACTGATGGTTCTGGAAACGATCGTGGCATCCGGCGCAGCGTTTGGCGTCAGCAAATTATGCGGCATTTTCTTTTTCCGGGAACGTCCGTTTGTCGCACATGATGTTATCCAATTGATTGCTCATCATGCTACGGCTTCTTTTCCGAGCAATCATGCAACCGGCACATTCGTTATCGCGGCAGTTCTTCTGCTGTACCGCAAGCCTATAGGATGGGTTTTGTTCCTGTTAGCATGCTGTGTGTCGTTCTCCAGAGTATGGGTCGGAGTCCACTACCCGCTGGATATAGTGGGCGGCATGATCAATGGCATTTTGTGCGCGATTGTCATTCGTATTGTTGTAAGCAAATGGGCTTGGGCCCAGCATATGCTGCTCTCGATTGTTCGCTTGTATGAACGGATCGAACAGCGGATACTTACACGCATAGGCAAGAGCCCGCGGCAGCTAACCAAATAAGGCGGCGCTTCTACTAGAGGTTTTCTTATAATATCAGACTTGATAAGTTTTCAGTGAAGCTGAACAAGTCTGATATTGCAAGAAAAGCTACAGCTAAGCCACGAATGCAGCTTCATCGAAAGGTCTTCGAACCGAAGCTTTCTTATAATATCAGACTTGATAAGTTTTCAGCGAAGCTGAACAAGTCTGATATTGCAAGAAAAGCTACAGCTAAGCCACGAATGTATCATCATCGAGGGGTCTTCGAACCGAAGCTTTCTTATAATATCAGACTTAATAATTTTTAAGCGAAGCTGAACAAGTCGGATATTGCAAGAAAAGCTACAGCTTAGCCACGAATGTATCATCATCGAAGGGTCTTCGAACCGAAGCTTTTTTTATACAGAAAGTTTAAGTGCTTATAGCAATAAAGTGGAAATACCCTGTCTAATGTTGCGTAAGTCATGGATCGTGAACGGATGTTCGAAGGTTGCTTTCTTTGTAAAGGACATACAGGATTACTGTTACGTCTGCCGAAAGAAAACCGTTAGATGGAAATACTCCCGTTAATCCAGCCTGGATATCGTTTGAAAGCAATCTAACTGGAAAAACTCCTGCTAATCTAGGTAATAGGGATGATATCTGCCAAAATCCTTAGAATTAGCAGGAGAAATTCCAGTTATTGGGCTAGGAAGGCTATGTTTTGGGGAAAATAACGTGACAATTTCCTGATAATTGCGTGCGTGGGGTTCAATAGGCTGCCATGCCATGCTGTAAACCTAACCCCGAATCCCTATACCCGCGATTAGCACACGTTGGAAAGCATGCTCATCTCTACTATTCGCTCTTATATATCGTAATACTTACCAACAGATCAGACAATTGTGGCGTGCTGGACATTTAGGGAAAGCAGTTGAGCGCACTTCCAATTATTTCATAATGCATCATTCTATCACGAGGGAGTAGACCCGAATGATCCCTATTAATGAAATGAAACATATACTGGCTCAATCTGATATGGCTTCACTGATAGCCTATGTTGAAACGTTCCAGCCGTATGATTTGGCCAACTGTGTAGAAAGACTCGAACCGATGGAACAGCTTCAGCTTTTAGGATTATTGCCCCCAGATCGGTCTGCTCCGATATTGGAATATTTGGAGCCTGTGCTGCAATATCGAATATTGAATCAACTGGAGGAGACCCAAACATCGCTGGTATTGAATGAAATGTCTAGCGATGTGGTTGTCGACATGATGTTGGCTTTGCATCGCCATCAGGCGGACAGGTTGCTGGAGCTTCTTCCGGAGACTTACCGGCGAAAGCTTCAGACGTTAATGACCTTTCCGGAACATACGGCAGGCAGCTTGGCAACCATCGATTACATCGCAGCACGCTGCACGTGGACTATTGAGAGAACGTTGCAGCATATCCGAAAAATCGGGCATGAGGCCGAAATCACGTCCTATGTCTATGTCACCGGAAATAAAGGTGAGCTTGTAGGTGTAGTTTCGTTGAAAAATATTATTTTGGCGGAGCCCAAAACGGAAATATCGGAAATTGTAACCGGGGATGTAATTTCAGTACCAGCGTCTATGGAGCAGGAGGAAGCAGCGGAGCTTTTATTCCGATACGATTTGGTTGCCCTCCCTGTAATCGATGCGAAAAAACGATTAATTGGTGTAATTACAGTTGATGACCTGATTGATGTCATGCAGGAGGAAGCAACGGAGGATATTCAAAAGCTGGGCGGCAGCCAACCGTTAACGGACACTTATTTCAAATCCTCTGTGTTTCATCTATACAGGAAACGAATTATTTGGCTATTGATTTTATTTGTGGCAGAAACGTATACGGGGACTGTGCTAAGGCACTATGAAGAGACGTTGTCCGAGGTCATAGCACTATCGTTCTTCATTCCATTGCTGATCGGTACCGGAGGAAACACAGGAACCCAAACCGTATCTACGCTCGTACGGGCGCTTGCTGTCGGCGAAGTGAAGTTCAGCGATATTTTCAAGGTTATCCGAAAAGAAGTTTCGACGGGCCTCATGACAGGGGCCACAATTTCATTGATAGCCTATATTCGAGCCTTGATTCTTGGGGTTGAATCGAATATTGGACTTGTTGTCGGCATAACAGCTATGGCCATCGTCATTTGGGCGTCCTTTGTCGCAGCAGTCCTACCTTTAATCCTGCACAAGCTGAAAGCGGACCCTGCAGTTATCTCTGGGCCTTTTATCACCACATTGGTGGATGGTACCGGACTTATTATTTATTTCACGATCGCCAAAGTATTACTTCATTTATAGTGTTATATGCAAGCCGACTATAGTTTCCGAGCTGTAGATCTTGGACTGTAGCTTGCTGTGTCGGCCTCAACAACTCTCCTTGGCTTACACCCGTGGGGAGTTTTATTTTGCCAAAAATATTTCTTGAAATAAACGCGTTAGAGCGGAGTTGAATATATTGCTTAGTAAGCTCAAACAACTGGATATGCCGATTCTGTTCATTTTAAGCATTTTTTTAGTACTCAGCACCGTTGTCATTTACAGCGCAACCTTTGAAACCAGTTATGAAGGCCTGTATAAAAACAATCTCATCACATTCGGAGTTTTGTTTATTCCCATGATCGGATTGAGCTTATTGGATTATCGTGTTATCATCCACCGATTTTCTTATATTTTATATGGCTTAGGTATTTTACTGCTGCTTCTCGTTTCCTTTAAAGGTATGCAAATTAACGGTGCTCAGCGCTGGCTTTCATTAGGCGGGATGGTATTTCAACCATCGGAGATCATGAAGCTATTCCTTATTATGGCTTTGGCCAAATGGCTGAAAAACCGTGACGGGCTGCCGATTCGAATATGGCATGAATTGATTCCCGCGGCGCTCTTGGTAGGCATTCCCTTTTACATGGTGCTAAAGCAGCCTGATTTGGGTACCTCGATCGTATTATTATGCATTTTCATCGGGATATTATGGATTGGAAACATGCAGTGGAAGCACATTCTCATAGGCACTTTAGGTGCAGCTTCAGCAATTGCAGGAATTGTTTTTCTTTATTTCTACGATTTTGAGCTGTTTTCCGCAATTGTTAAGCCTCACCAACTGCAGCGTATTCAAACGTTTCTTGATCCTCTGTCTGATCCGGATCGAAGCTGGCATGTCGTTAATTCCATCCGAGCCATCGGCACAGGACAATTAAGCGGAGAGGGCTATCTTAACGGGTTGTTTATTCGTAGAGGCTTTATACCGTACAGCTACGCGGATTCCATATTTGTCGTGATAGGGGAGGAATTCGGATTTTTAGGCTGTGCTGTTTTGCTGATGATTTATTTTCTGCTTATTTACCGGATGGTTCGGATTTCCATAGATACTCAGGACATAGAAGGCAGGTATTTAATTGTCGGTGTAATTTCGATGTTTTCGCTGCAAATATTTGAAAATATCGCGATGCATATCGGCCTCATGCCATTGACGGGGATCGCGCTGCCTTTCGTCAGCTATGGAGGCAGTTCGCTGTTGACGAACATGCTGGCGGTAGGGTTGGTTTTGAGTGTCAAGCTGCATCCACGTTGAAAAAAAGAACGGCTCCGTCGCAATTGCTTGCGAACAGAGCCGTTCTTTTATTTAATTAAAAAAACGTCAATAGCTGTTTCTTGATCTCTTCGTTGGTTCCATCAACTACGATTTGGTTTTGCGGTTTATCGAACAGAGCTTGAATTTGCTCCGGATAAGTCTGGCTAATATTGCGCAGCCGGATAGACTCGTCGAACTTGGCCGGGTGAGCTGTCGAAAGTGCGACCGTTACTTCTCCGTCAGCTGCAAGCTTGTCGGATGCTGCTACACCGCAGGCGGTATGGGGATCCAGCAGGTAGCCATACTTCTCGTGATATTCCTGGATTGTGTTCAGGCAATCCTCATTATCCACACTGTAAGCGGAGAAGTCAGCTTGCACACGCTTCAACAATTGTTCTGGAATGACGATGCGTCCTTCTGCCTTGAACTGTGCCATGAGAGAAGTGACAGTAGCCGCGTCTCCTCCATACAGATAGAACAAGTAACGCTCGAAGTTGCTTGCCACTTGAATGTCCATGGACGGACTGTACGTACCACGGAAATCCCCAGGTTGATACAAGCCTTCGTTTACGAAACGCGCCAGGATGTTGTTCTCGTTCGTCGCCAATATGAGCTTGTGAATGGGAAGACCCATTTGCTGAGCCAGGTAACCGGCAAAAATATCGCCGAAGTTGCCTGTCGGTACGCTGAAGCTGATCTTCTCGGCTTGTCCTTTGTTGGCCAGCTGGAAGTAAGCATAGAAGTAGTACACGGTCTGTGCGAGAATCCGGGCAATATTGATTGAGTTAATGGCGCGCAGATGGTACTGATGCTTGAAGTCTACATCAGCGAACAATTCTTTAATAATACGCTGGCAGTCATCGAAGGTGCCTTCGACAGAGAGGTTAAGCACATTAGTGTCACTGACTGTCGTCATTTGAAGCTCCTGCACCTTACTCACCTTCTGGTGGGGATGTAAAATGCAAATGCGGATTCCTTCTTTGCCGCGTACGCCCTCTATCGCTGAAGCTCCGGTGTCGCCTGAAGTTGCTCCGAGGATATGGATGATGGAATTATTTTTACGGGAGATGTAAGAATACAGATTGCCTAGAAATTGCAGCGCTACATCCTTGAAGGCAAATGTGGGGCCATGAAACAGCTCCAACACGTACAGACCTTCATTAATCTGGTGCACTGGCGTTACATCCTCGTGCCGGAATGTTGAATAGCTATCATCAACCAGCTTCTTCAGATCCGCCCGCGGAATCTCATTATTTACAAATAAGGAGAAAACCTCAAGAGCAAGCTCCTGATAAGAGAGCTGCTGCCATTGTTTAAGGGTTTCTTCCGACAGCTGAGGCAGCTGCTCAGGTACAAGCAATCCTCCGTCATCGGCAAGTCCCATCAAAATTGCGTCAATAAAGCCAGTAGGGGCTACCTGTCCCCGTGTGCTGATATATTTCATTGTATGCTCTCCTTGTGTCCAATTGAATTAGTTCCATTGTAACAAATTTGGAGGCTAGTGGTCGACCCCAAACTTGACGCGGTATTTATCTTGGAGAAGTTATCGATCGGAAGGATAGTACAATATTTGAAAAACAGTGAAAAAGAAAGAAATCGCAAGAAATTCATAGCCAATCATTTTCTGAAAAACTTAGCATTCCATATCCTGTAAGAAGCTTTCGTCCTAGCTAAAAGGATTAAATCAACCGGAACAGCGTTTGACTATAGAACATCAGTTCTATAAAGTTTTGAGGTGAGCGCTCAAGCTTTTATGGCCATACGAGTTCATTCATCCATAGGAAAAAAGGTGATCCTTCATTGTCAATTTTTATGGAAGCCCGCGTAACCGATGATTCTGAGGTAAGGGAAGAAGTATTCGCCCATTTAGCGGAATTATTCAGCTTGCGAATTTATAGTTATGTCCCCAATTTCTTAGGTTTACATAATATGAAGTGGATTGTAACAACCAATGCCGGGGAGCTGTTCGTAAAATGTTACCACCCTAAGCGGTATCAACTGACCGATTCCGATCGCCGTGCCAAAATTGGACGTTCGCTATCGTTTCAGCATGTGCTGCACAACCAGGCGGGTGTGTGTCCCGGATTGTGGAGCCGGGATGGAGAGTACATTTTTCAATCCCCATCGGGTCATTGCTATGTGGTCATGCAGCATGTTGCGGGCCGTCCGCTTCAAGCTGGCTTGGTGGACACAGAGACCATGCATAAGCTGGGGAAGGCTGCCGGCCGAATGCATGTCATACTATCAAGCTATCCGGCAGAGGGCGAGAGTTGGGCACCGTCAATGACGACAATGATAGATAAATGGCGAATCAATCTGGAGAAAGCATTAGAGAAGAGCACTCAGAACGAGAAAGCTGTCCGCGCTATCAAAAGGCAAGGAATGCTGCTGTCGAGCCTGGATTTATCAATGTTTAGCGAGCTTGAACACGGTTGGGCGCATTGGGACTTATGGGTCGATAATATGCTGATCGGCGAAGATTGTGAAGTTCGTTTCGTTGATTTCGATACCGTCCAGTTCGGCTATCCGGAAATCGACATTGCACGGTTGCTGCTGTCCTGCGCTTTGCACAAGGGGGAGCTTCGTATGGAACCTGCTGCCGCCTTTCTTGCGGGTTACAGGGAGGAACGGCTTTTTCCGAGAGGTCGGCTGCCGCTAGCCTTGAAGCTTGTATGGTGCCGTGAGGCTCACTGGTGGCTAAAGGTCGACATGGACGATTATAATACGCCCCCCAAAAGGTTTGCTGAGGAAATGATATGGTTGACCGACCATTGGCATGATCTTGAAGAAGGGTTTGGACAGTTGTAGCCTTGTAGCCCCGAATGGACGAAAATGGAAAAAACAACAGATCACCTAAAAACAACCGCTACCTCATTCAAGTGGACTTGTAGGATAATTACAGTACATTTGCATGAGGAGGCATAGTATAGTGAAAAAATGGAATCGGGCTTTATTACCGCTATGTATTGTAATCGCTTTCTCGACTGCCCCGACTGGGGCTTCTGCTGAGACAGCGGAAGTTAAAGTATCTACTGTGGATGAAATCACTGCTGCAATGAAGAAAGCGCAGCCTGGCGACACGATTGTTATGAAGAACGGCGTTTGGAAGGATGCCGCTGTTGTTGTAACAGGAGAAGGAAAAGAAAATAAGCCTATTACATTGCGCGCTGAAACTCCTGGTCAAGTATGGTTGACCGGTTCCTCTACATTAAATATTGGAGGGTCTTACCTGACAGTCGATGGCTTGGTATTTAAAAGCGGGGGAGATATCGATGATTCGGGCGTTATAGAATTCAAGGTTGGTGACATTGAAGCTTCACACTCCCGCCTTACCAATATTCAGATGATCGATTATAATCC
Source organism: Paenibacillus sp. GCM10027630 (assembly GCF_042676305.1). Taxonomy (NCBI): domain Bacteria; kingdom Bacillati; phylum Bacillota; class Bacilli; order Caryophanales; family Paenibacillaceae; genus Paenibacillus; species Paenibacillus sp. GCM10027630. The sequence continues at coordinate 147,452 of NZ_JBHTGY010000026.1, forward strand.
ATCAAGTAATGAAACGAATACCAAATGGGTAGGCATATACGGTGACCATAACCGTGTGGATCATTCTTACTTCAAGGGCAAGAAGAATATTGGCGCAACTATGGTAGTATGGAGAGAGAAGGTAGGCGAGAACTACCATCAGATCGATCATAACTATTTTGCTGGACGTCCTATTCTGAGAGATGATAAAGGACAGGTTGTGAGCAACGAAGCGGAGACGCTGCGAATCGGCACGAGTACGCATTCCCTTACGGATTCGTACACTACGGTTGAGGCTAACCTGTTCGAGAATAACGATGGCGAGATTGAGATGATGTCCGTGAAATCGGGCAAAAACGTGATCCGCGGCAATACGTTTTTGAACAATGCGGCTACCGTTACGCTTCGTCACGGCAATGGCTCGCATATTGAGAATAACTTCTTCCTCGCTAATGGGAAAACGAATGCCGGCGCAATTCGTGTTATCGGTGAGGATCATGTCATAGCTAACAATTACATAAGCGGTATTGTTGGTTCTAACGTAACTCGGGGAGCCATCACAATGACCAATGGCATCCCGAATTCAGATCTGAATAAATATTTCCAAGTGAAGAACGTTACTATCGCCAATAACACGTTGGTTAATAATGAAAACAACATTATTGTAGGCGACAAGAAAAGCGCCACTAATTCACTGGCGCCAGCAGGTGCCGTGCTTGCAAATAATCTTGTAGCAGCAAGCGGGAAAAGTACGTTGCCGTTAATCAAGGTGCTTGATGATACCGCCGAGCTTAAGTATGAAGGCAATTTCATGTATGGCGCTGAGCTCGGTATCGATCCGGTAGCAGGCATAACTGTACAGGATCCGAAGCTTGCTCTGGGAGCAGATGGAATTTATCGGACTACCCCGCAAAGCCCTGCTATAAAAGCATGGAGCAGTGAGTCCCAAGCACCAGTAATCAACGAGCCTTTGAAGCCGAAGGATGTTGGGCCTGAATGGTTGAAGGGAGTCGAATACGGCAAAATATACTTGGAAGCGAACGGCAAAGCGGTTGCTTTGGAAAAGGAGCCATTCATAGCCTCAGAGCGCACAATGGTACCGGTCAGCGTCATCCAACAGACGTTGGGCGCGGAGATTAAAGGTGATGCTAAATCCTCGGAAATTACCATAAGCCGCAAAGGAAAGACGATAGTGCTGAAGATAGCGGACATTCCAGAGGCAGAGGCGCAAGTGAAGCAAGGAACGGTATTCGTTCCGGTTCGGAAGGTAGCGGAATCGTTGGCTGCGAAGGTAGAATGGAATTCCGACTACAAGCAAATTGCCAATCTGATCACAATCACTCCGTAATTATTGTGTAATCTGAATAATCCGTAATTCTATGCTTAACGCGCCCCTCGATTGCCCGCCCCAAACTCTATCATTTGGATCTTTTATACAAGTACAGCGAGCAGCTCGCCCTACCAGGGCGGGCTGCTTTACTTTAACACATAAGACTTCGATGCCTCTTACGCGACACCACTGATGAATGAAAGTGCTTTACAGCGCTAAAGTAAGGATACTCTTTCTAATTTTACTTTAATGTTGCTTTGGTGATGGCGCGAGAACAGATGGTTAAAGGTTACTTTCATTCTAAAGGAAACCAGGATTTTCGGACGGCTGCCGAAAGAAAGACTATAGATGGAAATCCTCCCGTTAATCCAGCCTGAATTTCGTTTGAAAGCAATCTAACTGGAAAAACTCCTGCTAATAGAGGCGATAAGGATGATATCAGTCAAAATCCTTAAAATTAGCATGAGAAATTCCAGTTATAGGGCTTGGGACGCTATTTTTCGAGAATATAACGTGACAATTTCCTTGTAATTGCGTGAGGTTCGCCAGGAGGCTGTCATGCCATGCTGTAAACGAACCCAGAACCCGGAACCCGCGATTAGCACGCGTTGGAAAGCGACCTCATATCTGCATTTCGCTGAGAATACCCAAGAATGGCTGTCCCAATAGGGTAAGCCCTAGTGAGTGAATGAATTCCATAGAATGTGCAAAAGTACCTTTAATTCCATAATGGAATTGAGGGTACTTTTGTTCAACCCTATATTCAGGACCAAGGACGCTGAAATGTATTTTTCGAAGCCCTATAAGAGAAACTACGTGCTGGAATACGGTTGATTTAACCGAAAAGTGCATAATCAGTAGCGATTAATGGAAATCTATATAGAAATTGCCTACAGAGGTGAATCATGTTCTTTTCCAAATGGTTCAAGAAGCAGCGCAAAGGGCTAATTCGTAATTCGTCGCCTTCTTACATCTCTTCTTCAGAGAAGGAAGTAAGGAATGATCTGGCTTCAAAGGTTATTTGGTTCCGTGAACAGCTACAAAATTGCACGGACATCAAGTTTCATGATGTTCGCCTTCCGGGAGATATTCCTTGTGTATTTATTTATATAGAAGGTATTACCGATCAAAAGCTGCTGCAGGAGCAGGTTTTATCGCCGCTTATGTTTGAAGTAACGGGTGTAACCGGAGCCGAGCTGGTGCTGAAAATCGCAGGCTTAAAGCAGCTGCCTGTCTCATACGTGGAAACCAGTTTGGAATTGGAGGCTGCTTTAAATTCATTATTTGAAGGCACAATAGTTCTTCTGGTTCATAACGAGCCGCAGCTCATTTTATTTCCGATGAAAGCCCTGGAGAAGAGGGCGATCCCCCAGGCGGAGAACGAAACTGTAATTCGAGGGCCGAAGGAAGCCTTTGTTGAAGATATTTCTACCAACATCACAATGATTCGCAGAAAAATCAAGCATCCCGCCCTTAAGCTAGAGCATTATCAGTTCGGTTCATATACCAGAACGGCTGCTGTCATTTGTTATATTGAAGGCATATGTGAACAGAAGCTGATCGATGAAGTGAAGAAACGATTATCTCGGATTGACATTGACGGGGTGCTTGGCAGCAGCTATATCGAGGAGTTTATTGAGGATAACCCTTACTCTCCCTTTCCTCAGGTTCAATACACGGAACGGCCGGATGTCGTATCCGCCGCGCTGCTAGAAGGCAGAGTCGCTATTCTAATAGATGGAACGCCAATCCCTCTTATTGTGCCTGTTACCTTGTACATGCTGCTTCAATCACCTGAGGATTATTATCAAAGGTTTGTTGCTGCGACTTGGATCCGTTGGATTCGTTACATCTTTTTATTGATCTCCTTTTTGCTGCCCTCTATTTATATAGCGGTTAGCACGTTCCACCCGGAAATGCTGCCTCCCAATCTATTGATTACAGTTGCATCAGCCCGTGAGGATGTCCCGTTTCCTGCCATTATTGAAGCCTACATTATGGAAATCACATTTGAGGCGCTCAGAGAAGCGGGACTGCGGATTCCCAAGCCTATCGGGCAAACCATTTCCATTATTGGAGCATTGGTAATCGGTCAAGCTGTAGTTCAGGCAGGAATCGTTTCTGCGCCTATGGTTATAGTTGTTTCCATTACGGGAATTGCATCGTTTATTATCCCGCATTTTGATCTGGGACTAACCTTTCGGCTATTGCGTTTCCCGGTTATGATTCTAGCCGCAAGCTTCGGTTTGTATGGGGTTATTATTAGTATTTTACTTATTTATGTGCATCTGGTTTCGTTAAGATCATTCGGTACGCCTTATCTTTCACCTACTGCGCCAATCGTCTTTAGCGATTGGAAGGATGTACTGATTCGGGCTCCATGGTGGATGATGAAGAAGAGGCCCCTGCTGTATGGAACCAATGATGATAAGCGGCAAACCTATCGGAAAAGGCCGCAAATTCCAGAGGATGATGGAGATTAACGATGCTGCGTAAGCGAACAACAGGTGTAGGACTCTTATTGGTCTTGTGGTGTTTGCTGATTTTAACCGGATGCTGGTCCAGAGTTGAGATTAACGATCGGGCTTTCGTGACGGCAATATATGTTGACCGTTTAGAGGATGGCGCCTATGAGTTGTCCGTAGGCTTTCCTCTGCCTAACCGGATTGCTTCAGGAGGAGGCTCATCCACGGGGCTAGGCAGCAGCGGCGGCGATGGCGGCAATCCATATACGATAGTGACTAAAAAAGCTGAGAGTATAGCCATTGCGCTCCGTTTGATTCGCTCGGACTTAAGCCGGGAAATCTCGTGGGGACACTGCAGGGTTATTGTAGTCGGGAGGAAGATGGCAGAATCGGGGATCAATCCTATCCTTGAATTCGTAGCCCGAGAACCGAACTTTCATACCAAGAGCTATTTCATGGTCGCCCCAAACACGGCAAGGGAAATCTCCTATTTAACGCCTGTATTTGAAAGGCTTCCTGCAGAAGTGCTCCGCGAATTTGCGAAGCGGAAAGTGACGCTGGATACAAGCATTAAAGATTTTCTGGAGTCAGCGGCAACAGACGGGGATACGGCTGCGGCTATGCTAACTATAGGGGATACGGAAATGCTGAGTGAAAAAGGGAAGAAAAGCACTTGGGTTGGAACCGATGGAGCGGCTATTTTCAGGAAGGATAAAATGATCGGGACATTCGACGTTAAGGAAATGAGAGCATGGCTATGGTTAAAAGGAAAAATGAGAAATGCGATGATCTCACTAAAGTCTCCGACGGATGGCAAAATGATCAGCTTTATCATTCTGAGCTCCAAAGCAGCCGTACATCCTGTTGTCAAAGGGGATAATATCCGATTTGATATTAGCGTTGAAGCAGAAGATGACATCATGTCGTCTGAATCTAACATTGATTTAACAAATCCGGAGCAAATACTTAAAGTACAAAATATGCTTTCCCGGCAGCTGAAAGGAAGAATTCAGCATGCCATTCGGAAATCTCAAAATATGGGGGCTGATGTGTTCGGATTCGGCCGGCTTCTGAATTGGAATTATCCCAATGTATGGAATGAGCATGAGGAGCAGTGGCTGACCACATATAAGAAAGTTGAGTTTAATGTGGATGCCAAGGTAAATGTAAAAAGAACCGGAACGGAAAAAAATCCGATCATACGTCAGTTTCATCGCTAAGGCGGCTAACCATGACTACTATTACGATTGTTTTTATAGTGATAGCTTCGCTGGAATGGAATTTTCTAAGACATCACCAACGGAAGAAAAGGACCTATTGGCTGGCGGGCTGCTCTTTACTTGTGGCCTATGTATATATAATGCTGGTCTACTCTGTTAAGAGCTTTCCGAGCCCTAATGGTTGGATTGAATTTGTGTTTGGCAAGTAGCTTTATTGGCTAGCTACGAAGTAAGGGAGGTAACCGTTATGCAGCGAATATCCCAGCTAGAGCTTGGAATATTATTCATCCTGTTTCATTTTTCTACGGCAACGGGATTTTTAATGTCCTTGCTTTTTTCAACTGCAGCGTATCAAGGCTGGCTGACTCTGATTGTTGCTGCCGCTGGAGGACTGCTGATTACCTATATATCGATTGTGCTTGCGAAGCAGAGAGCGAGTGAGTTCCTCGTTCATTATGGAAAGGAGCTGGTCGGCCGATGGCCTCATGTCATCCTGATGATAGGCTCCTGTTTCTTTTTTATTCATCTTGCAGGCATTGTACTGCGTCAGGTTACAGATTTCATGGTGCAGGTATATCTGCCGACCACACCGACATGGGTCGTTGGCGCGTTATTCGCTTTTGTCGTAACGATGGCAGTAAGGACAGGAATCGAGACCATTTTCCGATGTGCCGCAGGCTTTTTTTTCGTTATATTCGGCGTGGGTGCAATCACTCCCTTCATGGTTGCCAATGAGCTTAATTATGAACGTTCGATTGCGCTTTTGACTCATTTGAATGCGGCTAGTTTGTTCAATAACTCTTATCCCTTCATTCCCTGGTTTGGTGAAATGTTTATGATAGTATTTATTTTTCCATACATAGCCCATTCACAGAAAACATTCCGCTCGCTGCTGTGGTCGACGGTTATCAGTCTTATTTTTATTGAAATAAGCTTTATCTTATGTTTTCTATTATTCGGCTCTCATCTGTCAGGGCAAATGACTTACCCCATATTAGAAATGATCCGTTTTATCCGCATTGGCGATTTCCTCGAAAATTTAGACCCCGTCGTTGTTGCGATCTGGTTGGGCAGCTTATTTATTAAAGTAAGTATTTTGCTCTATATTCCGGTATTGATCTCTACACAGCTTATGGGGCTTAAAGATACCAGACCGTTTTCCTTTTCCTTCGGTGCGATTATGCTGGGAATTTCCGTAAATATGGTTAATAACACGATTGAGCTCAATGAATTTATTTTACGTTCCTGGCCTACCTTTGCCCTGTTTGTAGAATGTCTGCCGTTAATATATTGGGCGATGTCTATGGTTAAAAAGCGTCGAGCGAATATCTCTTAGACAAAGTCTGCAATCCCTCATGATTATTAGACCTGCCGTATTGATTATGAATTCGCTTAACGGGCAAGAATCCAGCTTCTATAACCATTTTACGGCAATGATATGCCATGGTGATTGTAGACATGAATTCATAACACGTTTAAGTTAGGAGTATCCCTGGTGAGCATAAACAGATGGGAAACTTTGGAGGGATGTGTGATGCAGGCCGATTCTGCAAAAATTCAAACGCTTACAGCTTCTAAGATGATTATCTTCAACCGCCGGCTTAAAAAGCAGAAATGGTTTTATCTCATGCTGCTGCCCGGGCTATTATACTTCCTTATTTATAAATATGTGCCAATGTGGGGCGTTCTGATAGCCTTTCAGGATTACCAGCCGTTCCTGGGCTTTTTTGGAAGCAAATGGGTTGGCTTTAAGCATTTTGAAACTTTTTTCAATGATGAAACCTTCTGGATGCTGTTTCGCAACACTTTTATTCTAGCTGTTTACAACATAGTATTCTTCTTTCCATTGCCGATTGTTATTGCTCTCATGTTGAATGAAGTGCGCAAGGATGTATTCAAACGATTAATTCAGACCTTCATCTATATTCCGCATTTTGTTTCCTGGGTTGTGGTAGTCGGGATCAGCTTCCTGTTTTTTTCAACGGAGAGCGGCATAGTCAACAATATGCTGAACAGCGCAGGCATTGAGCCGATCAACTTTTTGCTTAGCCGTGATTGGTTTCGTACTATCATTACTTCACAGGTGATTTGGAAGGAGACAGGCTGGGGTACTATTATTTTTCTTGCAGCGCTCGCTGGCGTTGATCCGCAATTATACGAAGCAGCGCGAATGGATGGGGCTAATCGTTGGCGGCAAATGTGGCATATAACCCTTCCTGCTATTCGCAGTACGATCATTATTTTGCTCATTTTGCGGATTGGCAGCTTTCTTGATTCAGGCTTCGAGCAAATTTTTCTGATGGTCAATCCGATGAACCGCGAGGTTGGCGAGGTGTTTGATACGTATGTGTATTCGACCGGGATTTCACAGGGCAAATTCAGCTACAGCACAGCGGTCGGTATGTTTAAATCAGTAGTGGGGTTAATCTTGGTCGCCTCTGCGAACCGTCTAGCTAAGCGATTTGGCGAAGAGGGAATTTACTGACAAAAGGAGGGGACAGAGATGTTAGACCATCGATTGCCCGGTAGAATCTTGGATGGAATGAATTATTTATTACTATTGCTTGTCGCGGCTGCGTGTGTGCTGCCATTCATCTATATTTTGGCGTCTTCACTGACAGCTCCTGAGGAATTACTGAAGAAGGGATTTATATTATTCCCAACCAAATTTTCGCTCGAAGGCTACCGTTATATTCTTTCGACCGATATTATTTTATCCAGCCTTGGGGTTTCTATTTTCATAACGGTAGCTGGAACCTTGGCCAATTTGCTTTTCACTGCACTGATGGCATATCCGCTTGCGCAAAGAGATCTGATGGGCGTAAAGCTGTTCATGAAGCTGGTAGTGTTCTCCATGCTGTTTAGCGGCGGAATGATTCCCACATATTTAGTAGTAAAGGAGACAGGCCTTCTCGACAGTCCGGCGGCACTTATTGTTCCAGGCTTGATAAGCGCTTTTAACCTGATTATTATGCGCAGCTTCTTTCAACAGCTTCCCGATGGGCTTGAGGAGGCCGCAAGAATTGACGGCTGCAGCGACATCGGAATTTTGTTCCGAATAGTGCTTCCTCTGTCAGCGCCTGTGCTAGCGTCACTTGCTTTGTTTTACGCGGTGGGACATTGGAATGCTTATTTTAACGCTATTTTATACGTCAATGAAAGTAAGTTTTGGCCTATTCAGGTATGGTTAAGGCAGATCGTTATATTATCACAAGGAGGGATCGGGGATTCTACTCAGTTTGATGACAGCTACGTAGCTCCACCGGCAGAAACGATCAAGATGGCCGTTATTGTTATTTCTACTTTGCCTATCTTAATTGTATATCCGTTTCTGCAAAAGCATTTTGCCAAGGGAGCATTATTGGGGTCAGTGAAAGGCTAAATATACGAAAGAAAAGAGGAGATTTTGTATGAAAACCTATGCATCCAGCAAGTCTATAAAATTGCTCACGGTTGTTTGCGCCACCTGCTTAACAGCTTCGATGCTGACAGCTTGCACTTCCTCCAAGACAGAAGCACCAACTGGACAACAACCGGCGGCAGGTACCCCTGCAAAACCGTTGGAATTAAAAGTCATGATGATTCAGCAATCCCCGGAACCACCCAAAAAGGATAGTCCTTTTTTAAAGAAAATTGAGGAATATACGAATACAAAGCTGGATATCACTTGGGTTCCGGGTGCGGGAACGGCTTATGATGATAAGGTAAGCGCAACGATTGCTTCCGGCAATTTGCCCGAGGTGATCCTGCTGCGGAAAACGAAAGAGACAGCGAACCTGAATGCGCAGCTGTCAGGTGCATTCTGGGAGTTAACTCCCTACCTGAAGGACTACAAAAATTTAAGCAAAATGAGTCCGGTAGCAGTAAAGAACGCAAGTATCAGCGGGAAGCTGTACGGTATTCCGAGAGAGCGTGTGCTTTCCCGTTACGGAATGATTATCCGCAAGGATTGGCTCGATAATCTGGGGCTGCAGATGCCTAAGTCATCTGAAGATCTTTACAAAGTAGCTAAAGCGTTTACAGAAAATGATCCGGATAAAGATGGCAAGAAAAATACGTTCGGCATTCAAGAGGACGCCACCATGGAGCTGCTCAAGCAATTGGCCATTTACAACGGTGCTCCGAACGGCTGGGGCTTGAAGGATGGCAAGGTTATCCCTGATTTTATGGCTCCGGAATTCAAGCCGGCATTGGATTTGTATAAGAAAATGGTCGCTGAAAAAATCATTGCTTCGGATTTCCCCATAGCTAAAAAATATGATTACTTCAATCAAGGAAAAGCCGGCATGTATTTCTCCGTTATCGATGACGGCTACGGCCGCCATATAGATATGATAAAGCAGAACCCTAAAGTAGTGGTTGATGTCGCGCAAAATTTTGACGGGCCGCAGGGACAACGAGTAAGAGGCACTAATGGCTATGATTCATTGATTGCAATTCCTAAGTCAAATGTAAAAGATGAAGCGAAATTGAAGCAAATTCTCGGATTCCTGGATAAAATGGGTGATGAGCCGATGCTGTCCTTGATTAATGCTGGAATAGAAGGAACGGATTATAAGACTGAAAACGGAAGCGCGAAAAAAATTGACGGGTCCAAGGGCTCTGACGATTGGCAAAACTTTAGATGGGGCAATCCATATGCGGGTGTGAAAATTCAGAAAACACTGCTGGAGCAAAAGATCGACAAGCTATTTACGGATAACGAAAAAATAGGGGTCGTTGATTTAAGTGCTTCTCTGCTTTCGGATATGAACACACAAAAAGGTGTTGATCTGAAGAAGGCCGTTACGGATGCTCAAGTCAAATTCGTTCTTGGTGAGCTGGATGATAAAGGCTGGGAGGCTGCTGTTGCCAAGTGGCGCTCCGGTGGTGGAGACAAAATCATCGAAGAGTTTACTGCTGATTATAACAAGAGCAACGGTAAGTAAAGCCTGATCTTTACTGGAGTCCGCCGAATCCTCGGCGGATTTGCCTGGTTTAAGGCCGACGAATTCTAACAACGAATAGAAGGAACTGGTGACGATGACAAAGCCGCTTAAATTACCGCAACCGTTCGAGCCTTTGTTCGACTATCCGATTCGTGACACCTCGATTTGTATAGGTGGCGATGGTTATTATTATTTGACAGGAACGACTGGCTCTCCTGATTGGTGGGCTGTTACGGGAGATATTCAAGTGTGGAAATCGGCCGATATGCACACATGGACTCCGGTTATAACCGAGCCACGTAAAAGATCTTCAGTATGGAACGTGGATCGCGACGGTACTTGGCAGAAGGAGACAGGCCTTCGCGACGGTGCACCGTTCCGCCCACTTTGGGCTCCGGAAATTCATTATTTGAAGGGCACCTTCTGGATCACGTACAGTATCCCGAGATTAGGCAACGGTTTATTAAGAAGCGTCAGCGGGAGGGCGGAAGGCCCCTATATGGATCATATTGCCGCCAATTCGCCACTCAACCCACATATTGATGCTTCGTTATTTCAAGACGATGACGGTACCGTGTATTTCTTGTGCGATAACGGTAAAATTGCCAGGATGAATGAAGATATGTCGGGTTTGGCAGAGGAGCTTAGACTGTTGAGTCCATCCAATGCCGAGCATGTTGGCTTTGAAGGAACCTTTCTGTTCAAGGCCCATGGCAGGTATTACCTGGCTGGAGCAGAATTTATTGCAGGAGATTACCACTGCTACGTAGCAAGCTCGGACCATATATATGGTCCTTATGGTGAACGCTATTTAGCCGTTCCGCATGGAGGACATAATATGTTTTTTCAGGATAAAAGCGGACAATGGTGGAGTACATTTTTTGGCAACGACTCCAATGCGCCTTTTCGGGAGAGGCCTGCCGCGTTGAAGGTTGAATTCGATGAACAATTACGAATTCGACCCGTGTTGTAACGGGAAGTCGAGCTGATGCTTACCAAGTAAGTTTTGCTTAGCAAAACTCTCAGGAGGGATGAAATTGACTGCTTTGAATTTGAACCTTATTCAGTCACCCATATTGCTCCATGGAGACAAACATACCGGATACCGCGATCCAGCCGCAATTTATTATGATGGTGTATTCAGGCTGTATTATACTCTGGTTGAGACGGAGCCCGATGGTCAAGTATTTATGTACACGGCGATGAGCCATAGCGTGGATCTTGTGACTTGGAGCGAGCCGACGCGCTTGACACCGAGAGACCGAAGCTTGAACTATTCAAGCCCGGGCAACATTATCCGTTACAAGGATCGATGGGTTATGTGTCTCCAAACCTATCCGAGGCCTAACGGGGAGAAATACGGCAATGAGAGCTCCCGGATTTGGAGCATGGAGAGCACGGACCTCGTACATTGGACAGTACCGGAGCTTCTTCTGCTGAAGGGAGATCAAGTTTCAGTCGAGTCTATGGGGCGGATGATTGATCCTTATTTAATTGAAGACAAGGATGAACCGGGCAAATGGTGGTGTTTCTATAAACAGAACGGCGTCAGCCATTCCTATTCGCATGACTTGATTCATTGGACGTACTGCGGAAACGAAAGCGCTGGAGAGAACGTTTGTATTTTGAAAGTTGAGGATCAATACATTATGTTTCATTCTCCGGAGAATGGAATTGGGATCATGAGATCCTTTGATTTGAAAAACTGGAATCATGCTGCCGCCTTGCTGACATTAGGCCAACAAGATTGGGATTGGGCTAGAGGAAGGATAACCGCGGGCTTTGTATTGGATTGCAGACTAGTTCCCGGAATTCAGAAATTCCTTATGTTCTTTCACGGAACCGGTCCCGAGGACGAACGCGTAATCTTCGATACCTACGCATGTATTGGAATCGCATGGAGCGATGATCTTGTTGAGTGGCAATGGCCTTAGGAGCATTTTTCACAAACTATAAGCAGTGATGACGTATGATTTTTAATAAGCCTTAATAGAAATCGGTGTAGTGCTCAACATGAAAAAGCTGCCAGAAGGTCACTGTAAGCCGGCCCTCGCAGTTTTTTTGCTTAATGAGTCCTTTTGAGCTTTTTTATTAAATAGACTACAATGTTACATAGTAGAAAACTTTCACGTTTGCATCGGAGGGAACCGCATGTCCAGGCTGTTTACATCCAACTATTTGGTTCGACTCCTCATATTCAGTCTTCTGATCGGCACGGTTCCAGTGGTTACGTTAGGCACCTTATCCTTCATTCGGGCGAAAGACAGCGTTCAGCAGAAGGTTAATGATAGTAATATGCAGCTTCTGCAGCAAACCCAAAAGAATGTGGAGCAGGTGCTGCAATTATTTGAGAACCTCATGACCCAGTATGTAAGCACTTCGCTTGTGAGGGAAGCGTTACAAACGCCTATTACCGAGCGTAATTTTGAAATGTTAAATGAGCTGACCGCAGGGCTGAACAAAATGCAGCCGTACGAGCTGGGCGCGAAGAACGTGTACATGGCCAATCTGAAAAACGGATGGATCATCTCCAACCAAGGTTATTCAAAGCTTGAGGATTCCGACATGTTGGGGTCTGTTCAGAGCTACATTCAAGCCGAGGCAGCTTCCTATTGGACTAGTGTCGTCTCTCAGAAGCAATCGGACAGTCAGACTGCACTCAGCCTTACGCATGACCCGGCATTGGGTGTCAGGCTTATAAAGAAGCTTCCGCTTGGTTCTCTTAGCAGTACCGGGTTGATTATAGGCGAGCTTCCGGCCTACTCGTTAGAGAAGCTTGTGTTTAACGAATCACCGGATCGCGAGACCATCATTCTAGATCGGGAAAACCGGTTGTTAACGCAGCCCGAAGGACGTGTAATCCAATCTACGGAAGAGTTGAACCATGCTATTGAAAGCATTAATAATTCGGATGACAAGAATAGCGGCTATTTAACGTTCAAGACTCATAATGAAACGATAGGTGTTATGTACCGCCAATCTGCCTATAATGGCTGGAAGTATTTGTCCTTCTCCTCTGTAAGCGATATTACCAAAGATTCTCGGGCAATAGGCTGGTACACTCTGTACGTGTCGCTTGGAGTTTTCTTAGTGATCTTCTTCCTGTCCTGGGCGGGGTCTAAACGTATGTATTCACCGATTCAACGTATACTGTCCTTTGCTGTCGGTGATCAATCATCCGATGACCGCCACATCAAGGATGAGCTTCAATTCATTGGTGATCATATTCATTCGCTGCGAAATTCCCAGACGGAGCTGCGCGATCAGCTGCGCAAGCATTCCAAGCAGCTGGAGGCCTTCTTTATCCGCAGGCTTCTGCAAGGGGAAATCCGCCCTGGAGAAACGCGGGAGCGCTGGCAGCAGTTCTCATATGATTCGGAACCTGCTCAGTTCGGTGTGATGACAGTCCAGATCGATAACATGGAGAATACAAGATATACCGAGAGTGATCTTGATTTATTGATGTTTGCCATCAACAATATTGTGGGAGAGCTTATTCCTGCCACGCAACGCTTGGAGCCGGTTGTTATGGTGAACAATCAAGTTACCATATGCCGCAGCGGAATAGAAGAAGGCAATGATTACGGGAATGACTTGTACCGGTTCGCCGAACGGATTCAAGCAACAATCCGGGAGCTGCTGAACCTCAAGATCAGCATCGGCATCAGCCGTCTGTATACGGATATCAACGATACACCACATGCCTATAAGCAAAGCCTGGAAGCCTTAACCTACAGAGTGCGTTTCGGCGAGCAGGTGATCCTGCCTTTTGACAGCGTATTACCTGACACCCGTATTGCCGCGGCCTATCCGGATTGGCTTGAGAAAGAGCTGATCGATGCGGTTAAGACGGAAGAAAGAGATAAAGCGCGGGATATTTTAAAAGAGTTTATTCAAAAGGTGCTGGGTGATTATCCGCGATACTATGATTTTCAGATGGCGATGACGAGGCTGCTAATCGATTTGATTCGCGAATGGCAGGAGGCAGGGGAATCGGTGAACCCTCTCCAGGCATCGGGCAAACCGATTAACGAGCATCTGCTGGAGCTTAAGACGGCCGAAGAGATCGAAGAATGGATCTTCCATGATGTTATCGAACCAATGATGGCCTCGCTGCACCAGCGCTGGGAAAGCCAGAATAAGAAAATATCCGAACGAATGCTGGATATGATTCATAAGGAGTTTGAAAGCGAGCTTACTTTGGAGCTGTGCGCCTCCAGGTTGAATTATCATCCCAATTATATAAAGACGGTATTCCGCAAGGAGACGGGCAGTAATTTCAGCGACTACCTGTCGAAATATAGATTGTCCGTAGCAAAGCAATGGCTGGTGGAGACGGATATGAAGATTAACGAAATTGCCGAAAGGCTCCAATACCATAATTCGCAAAATTTTATCAGGTATTTCCGCAAGCTGGAGGATATGACCCCTGGGCAGTACCGTGAAAAGCATCGGTAATCCGTCATTGCATAGAGCTTAAGATATAGAAAATGTAAATGATCAAGACACAGGAAACACAGGAATCACTGTGACATATGGTCCGTCCGTAAAAGCAAGCCGCCCTTACATTCTTATTTGAAGGTAAGGGCGGCTTTTTTGCCTATATGGAAGGGGCTCCCCGCAAAGTATCTGAATCAACTTCGAAGCAGGACCCCACTTTGTGGGGATTTTTTATATGTTTCGGGGCTCCCCGCAAAGTATCTGAATCAACTTCGAAGCAGGACCCCACTTTGCGGGGATTTTTTACGCGCTGTAATGATTACTCGGTCTGCCCCTATGATTATTACCACCCGGTAGATGCTGTTGGGATTGTCGACAGGAATCTGGCAGCTTAGTACGCTGATATATATGGAAAGGGGGATTATTATGAGCGCTATTAACATTAAAGATTTTGGTGCAATTGGGGATGGAATTTCACTGGATACTCTGGCTATACAGGCGGCAATTGACTTTTGCAATGAGCAAGGCGGAGGAACGGTAACTGTACCGAAGGGTAATTATTTATCAGGCACCATTATGCTAAAATCAAACGTGAACCTTCATCTGGAAGCAATGGGTCGAATTGTTAGCAGTATGGATGAGAAGGATTTTACGCCGGATCCTAACGTGGGTACCTGCGGTTTAATTAGTGCGCGTCATGCCAGCTGTGTCTCGGTGACGGGCCCGGGAATTATTGATGGTCAGGGAGAACGGTTTTTGCAGGAGGATGACGGTCAAGGAGATCATGTACTGCTGCCGCTGCAGGATTTCCGTCCGAAGCTTGTGGACTTGGAAGGCTGTACGGATGTACTATTCCGGGATGTTACCCTATACCGAGCATCATCCTGGTGTCTTCATATGACCGGTTGCCGTCGTGTTAATGTGCAGGGCATCAAAATTCTCGGTCAATTGCGCGGTCCTAATAACGATGGCATTGATCCGGATAGCTGCTCGGACGTGCATATATCGGACTGTCACATAGAAGCCGGGGATGACTGCATTGTGTTGAAGACTACGAAGCACGGTGCTGCCGCATATGGAGCCTGCGAGAATATTACGGTCACTAATTGTACGATGATTTCCAGATCCTGCGCTTTAAAGATAGGAACGGAGACGTTTGCCGATATTCGCAATGTCGTATTCCAAAACTGTGTGATTCGCTACTCAAACCGGGGGCTGGGCGTTTGGGCCAGAAACGGCGGTACGATTGAGAATATTTTGTTTTCCAACATCATTGTTCAAACGCGTTTATTTAGCGACGAATTCGAGCAGCAGCGCAAGCGTAAATGGTGGGGCAAAGGAGAAGCAATCTTCGTATCGGCAGAGCGCAGACGAGAGCATGGTTTTCCAGGAATTATCCGAAACATCCGGTTTGAGCATATTCTGGCAGAAGCGGAAAATGCTGTTTACCTGGAAGGCTCAGAGGAGAGTATCATCGAAGGTATCTCGATTCATGGCTTGAAGCTGAAGATGCGTGATGAGAGTGGATATCCCGGTGGTGTGTTCGACTCGAATCCATCGTACCGTGGAGTTTTTCATCATCCTATTCCAGCGGTTTTCTGCCGTTACGGGAAGCATATCACGCTGAAGGACATCGATATCGAGTGGCAGAGCCCGCTAAACAAGCATTGGTCCAATGCGTTGTATGGGGAGCATCTTGAGCGATTATCATTGAGTGAATTCCGAGGCGCTCCGGCTGAACCGGGCGGGACGGCAATCGAGCTCAAGCACGCGGACGGCGTGTCCGTGCAAAATTGCAAGGCAGAGCCGGGGACTGGCACGTTCCTGCTGCTGGACGATGTGCCTGCAAGCGGTCTGTTCATCGTCGGCAACGATATGCTAGAAGCGGAAACGGCAGTCCGATTTGCTGACGGGACGAGCCCGCACTATTTTTCCGCCGCTAACCGTATGCCTGATGGCGGAGCAAGCTAGATTATAAATGGAATTGGCTTAATTTATAGATGAATGTGGTCGACTGCCGTCATGCAACAGAAGCACCGCACGCTGGGAACAGCGCGCGGTGCTTCTGTTAGCAGATACGGCTGAATGTTAGTGGAGATGACGGGAAAAGACTAACAGGAAAACCTCAAGCTAATTTATAGTAAACATCCAAAGTTAGAAGAATAACAGGAAAAGCTCAAGCTAATCTTATCCATTTTTAGGAAATGGCCGGAACTGAATCGAATTAGCGGTAGGAAATCAAGCTAAACAGGTAAATAAAGGTGATTTGAGTGGAATTAGCGGGATGTTTTCCAGTTAGCTCCCCCGAAAATGACTTGCCGGGTCCTGCTCTCATCTACGTCGCATTATAGCCCCTACGTTCCTTTGGAGAGTTTGAACAACCTACCAAGGTAAAAAAAAGATAGGTATTTCTTAAATTTTTACTATATAAAGCCACTCCTGTTTCCGCGTATCATTAGGTATAGACATTGCATTGCATAAGTGTGGTTGTTGGTCGAATGAATTGTGAAAAGATGGAAACCGGCATATAATCATACATGATACATCATCCCATCGACGGAGAATCCAAATATGAAAAAGAAATTAAGTAAATATGTTCTTACTGATGAAATATACAAAATTATTAAGGAGCAGATCTTATCCCACGAATTGGCTCCGGGCGAGAAGGTTAACATTGATAAGCTTGGCCGGGACTTGGAGGTAAGCAATATCCCCATTCGAGAAGCGCTGTCCAGACTTTCTTCCGAAGGATTCGTGGATATGATTCCTTATAAAGGCATGTTCGTGACCCCCATGTCGCTTAAAGATTTGAATGAATTGTTCGAACTTCGCATTCACCTGGAAACCCTTGCGGTTGAAAAAGCGGTCACGCTCATTCCAGAGCAGGAGTTGCTTCATATCAAAGAGAAAATGGATTCATTCGCCAAAGTGAAGCCTGCCAGCGATAGCGAATTTTTGCAGTACGTATTTGAAATGAATGAGATTCTTCACGGTGTTATTTTGCAATATTGCGGTAATGATATGCTGCAAAATGTAGTCAGCGGCTACATCGAACGGATTCAAAGCTACCTCGTCTTTTTACAAAAAAATATGAACATTGATCATAGTCAACTGGAGTGGGAGGAGCACGCCCAGATTTTACATCATCTGATACAAAGAAATGTGCAGGAAGCTTCCCAGGCATTGCGTCTTCATTTACAAAATTCATTGGAAAGAACGAAAGTTTATTTTCATTAAAACTTTCTTTTTTTAAGAAAAATCATACACGATATATGATTGATGACGAATTTATGAGAGGAGGTGAGCAATCCGGCTCGATCGTTACCGTAACAGCAGCGCCGCCAGGGTACGCTGTCTACTACAAGGCGCATCCAAATATCTAGACAAGCAGATTTCCGTAGTTGCTCCGTCAGGGGCAGGCGGTGATGTGCTAAATACTTATTTTAAAAAAGTAAACTCACAAGGAGAGAAAACGATGAAAATAACAAAAGTAGAAAGCTTTATTCTGCATATCCCTTTGAATCCGCCTATTACGGATGCCATTAACGCCCCGACTCATTGGGGGTTGCCCGGCGTGAGAATATTCACTGACGAAGGAATCACCGGCTATGGTTTTACAGGCACATGTGCGAATGGGGACGAGATGATAGCCGATACCATAGACCGTTATTATGCCCCGGTTTTACTGGGTAAAGATCCGTTTATGGTAAAAGAGATTTGGGATGAGCTGCGCTTCGGCAAAATGCATTGGATCGGACGTGCCGGCATTACGCATATGGCCATGGCAGCAGTGGATATTGCACTGTGGGACATTATGTCCAAGGCTGCGAACAAACCGCTATGGCAGTATTTGGGCGGCCACAAATCGAAACGGATCAAAGCTTACAACACGAACGGCGGTTGGCTCAACTGGCCCAAAGAGCGCTTGCTGAAGGACATAACCTCCTTTGTTGAGGAAGGCTTTACGGGTGTCAAAATGAAGGTCGGCAAACCGGATTCGCGCGAGGATTACGACCGTGTGAAGGCGGTCAGACAAGCGATCGGGGACGACATTATTTTGATGATCGATGTCAATCAAATGTGGAATATTAACACGGCGATGACTTGGGGAAAGAAGCTGGAGGAGTTCGATTTGTATTGGCTTGAGGAGCCTCTCAATCCCGATGATATATTAGGGCATAAAAAGCTTGCGGACGAATTGAATGTCCCGATTGCCTTGGGCGAACATGTCTATTCTAAATATGCATTCCGCGACTATATCCACCAAGGGGCTGTAGAATATGTTCAGGTAGACGTTACCCGCGTAGGAGGAATTACAGAATGGCTGCAGGTAGCAGGCTTGGCCGCTTCTTATGATCTTCCGATTGTTCCGCATGTCGGAGAGATGGGACAAATTCATCAGCATCTGGTTGCTTCTACCCAAAATGCTATTATGCTGGAATATATCCCATGGATTCGCGATATTTTCATAGAGCCCGCTACCGTGAAGGACGGCTTTTATGTGCTGCCTCAAATGCCCGGGGCCTCAACGGAGATTATCCCCGCCTGCTTTGAGAAATTCCGTGTGAAATAACGAAGTATTGGCGAAAAGTAAAAAAATGATACAGAATTCTTTAATAATTACCATATAAACCGTTGCCATTTCTCTTTATGATAGAAATTGAAATGATGTTAGTCCAACTATTGGGAATAAAGGGAGGTTTCATATGTATAAGCATTTAAAGAGAAGTGTTGCAGCTTTGCTGACTGTCGGATTAGTCGGCACAATGGCAGCATGCGGTGGACAAGCAGGTACAAACACTGGTGCAAGCAAAGATTCCGCGAAAGCGGATACAAAATCTGCACAGCCGTTTGCAGGTAAGAAAATCACTGTTTTTGCCTTAAATCATCCTTGGAGCGATACGATCAAAGCTTCGTTAAAGGAATTCGAGGCATCATCCGGAATGAAGGTCGATTTTCAATTGATCGGAGAAGATCAGTTGTCGCAAAAGCTTGCCGTCCAAATCGCCTCTGGGGCTGTGGATCCGGATGTGTTCATGTACAGGCCGTATATGGATAAAATTCTTTATCACAAAAACGGTTGGACTACACCGTTGAATGATTACGTCAATAAAGATCCGAAGTATGATTTTGCTGATTTTGCGAAATCTTCCATTGATGCAAGCACCATCGATAACAAGATCACATCCATACCGGTTTATACCGATCAATTTGTTCTCTATTACCGAAAAGACATTTTGGAAAAGAACGGAATTGCCGTTCCCAAAACAATGGTCGAATTAGAAGCGGCTGCCAAAAAATTGCATGATCCGGGCAAAGAGTTTTATGGATTTGTCGGACGGGGACAAAGAAATGCGTTGGTAACAGCGGTATCCTCCTTCGTCTTCTCAGAGGGCGGGGATTTCATGAAGGACGGAAAAGCTGCCATCAATACGCCGGAAGCGATCAAGGGCTTCCAGCTGTATGCCGATTTGATTAAAAATTATGGGCCGCAAGGTGTTCTGAACATGTCATGGCCGCAAGCAGCGGGAATATTTGCCCAAGGCAAGGCTGCCTTCTACACGGAGACCGCTTCAGTATATAAAAATACTACCGATCCGGAGAAATCATTGGTCAAGGACAAAATCGGGTTTGCTCAGCTTCCCGCAGGCAGTGCTGGCACTAAGCCTTATAGCATAGCGGCATGGGCACTCGCAATCAATTCCAAATCCGTTAACAAAGATGCCTCTTGGGAATTTATGCAATGGGCAACCAATAAGGAAATGGTGTTGAAGACCCAAAGAAGCGGCGTACCGGGCCCGCGTAATTCCGTCTGGAGCCAGAAAGAGGGCGTAGAAACTTTCCCGCCTGATCTTGCAGCAGCTATTCAGGAAACAATGAAAATCGGTGTAGGCCACAACGTTCCGGAAGTGATTAGTGTAGGTGAAGCACGCGACGCAGTTGGCAGTGTAGTTGTAAAAGCTGTGCTTGGCGAGGACATCAAGGCTGCTGCAGATAAAGCTAACGCAGAGTTTCAAGCCATTATTGATAAAGACAAGACCAAATAAATAAACAACAATGACGGTAGTCACAGGGGGATACGCAATGGAGCCCCCTTTGATCTATCGAATGCATCAGGAAGGAGCGTTAATGGATGAGCTATGGATGGTTGGATCGGAATATGAAATGGATATTTACTTTACCGGCAGCTTTGTTTGTTTTGCTCGTAGTGGCTTTCCCGATCGCCTATACGGTTCGGATCAGCTTCTATGAATGGAGTATGTCCGCAGTGGCTGCTCCCAAATGGGTTGGACTGGAGAATTACACGGTATTATTAGCAGACCCAAGATTTTGGGGCTCTATCCTTCGTACACTATACCATTCGGTCCCATCAATTATTATTGAGACCGTTCTGGGTGTTGCTATCGCTGTATTGTTCTCACGCAGTTTTATAGGCAGTAAGTGGGTTAAGTCATTCCTAATACTGCCGATGGTCGCTACTCCAGTAGCAATCGGACTGGTATGGCTGCTCATATATGAACCTTCCATCGGTTTAGCTAACCAAATGCTGAGAGGTTTAGGTTTAAAAACATATTCCTGGCTAGGTTCAGTGGATGAAGTTATTCCCTCCCTTATTATCATAGATGTATGGCAGTGGACACCGATGATTGCGCTGCTCGTTATGGCAGGTATAACTACATTGCCAACCGAGCCGTATGAGTCTGCAGATGTAGATGGAGCCACATCCTTTCAGAAGTTTTTCCATATTACGCTGCCGCTTCTTCGCCCTACGATCTTGATTGCTGTCATCTTAAGGACCGTCGACTTGCTGAAGACATTCGATACGATCTATTCGACAACCCAAGGCGGACCTAACTTTGCATCAGAGACGTTGAACATAATGGTCTACACGCAGGCCTTTCAATATTTGAAGTTGGGTTCAGCTTCTGCGCTGCTAATGCTCTTCTTCCTAATCATCATGTTTTTCGTACTGATTCTTGTCATGGTCAGGAAGAGAATGGAGGCTATGCAGTGAAAACCAAATGGTTGCCAAGCACTTGTTATTCCGTGTTAACTTTAATTGTGCTGCTGTTTTTTACGTTTCCTTTTATATGGATGCTGCTGGCCTCCTTTAAAACGCAAGTGCAGGTCCTATCAACGGATCACATGTTCTTTTTTACACCGACCTTCAAAAATTACGTGGAAGTATTCGAACAAAATGATTACATCCATTTTTTATGGAACAGCTTTCTGGTGGCGGTTGGTTCTACCCTCGCAGCTTTGTTATTAGGATTGCCGGCTGCTTATGCGATTGCCCGATACCGTCTGCATGCATTTGCAACTGTCATTCTGATTGCCAAAATCATTCCCGGGATCTCCTACTTGGTGCCTTGGTATATTTTGTTCACGAAGCTCCATCTTGTAGATACCATTACCGTTCTCGTCCTCAGTCATATGGTTATCGGGCTGCCTCTTATTATGTGGATCATGATTCCGTTTTTTGAATCGTTTCCTATGGAGGTTGAAGAATCTTCGTGGATCGATGGAAGCTCCAAAATCCGGGCTTTTGCTTCGATCGTGCTGCCGATATCTCTTCCGGGTATTGTAACTTCCGGCTTGCTGGCGTTTATTTTTTCATGGAATAACTTTATGTTCTCTCTGATCCTGTCCGGGGAGAAAACGAAGACATTGCCGATAGCCGTGTTCAATTTCATCTCATCTTCGAGCATTAATTGGGGAGGGCTAATGGCGGCGGCTTGCATCATCATTATGCCTGTATTGATCATGGCTTTGCTTACGCAAAAATATGTGGTGAGCGGCTTGTCAGCAGGTGCTGTTAAAGGTTAACTTAGGTAATGGCGCATAAAAGAGTACCCCTGTCAGCGAAATTAATATACACTATGCATACATAGGGCATCAAGAGATGGGGGCACACAGTCATGCGCTTAAAGCTGAACATTTTCAAAAAAATTATGTTATTCATCATCATTTTGCTAATCCCTATTGTCATCTTGTACAGCTATTCCAACCAGGTATCCGTGACAGTCGTAGAGGACGAAATACAGAATTCGAACTTAAACCGGCTATCCTTCTTTACCTCGCAAATGGATAATATAGTGAATCAGCTGTCCATTACTTCAATAATAGTAAGCAAGGATCAGAGCATTAAGGAGCTGCTCGATACTTCCAATCAAAAGTCGATGTTTGAGCAGCTGAGATTGCAGGAATCGATCGTTGGAAAGCTGAATTTGTTAAGCGCTACAAGCAGCTGGTCCAATCGATTAACGATTTATTTTCCGAAAACCAAGCAGGTGGTTTCCAACGATTACAACGGTGTGTATGACCCGGATTTTTTACGTAAAAATTTGAAAACGCATTGGGAGTACCATCCGCAGGAAGCGGGCGATGCCTATTTCACCAAGTTTATGGTGAGTCCCTTGATCTCTTACTTAGATCCCGAGGATGCTGAAGCTATTATCGAGGTGAGGTTTTTTCAGCAAAATTTAATTAATATGTTAAGTGATTTCCAGCAGGTTGGAAAAGGGACCCCCTTTCTGTATTATCCAGGTGAAGAACCTATTATGAATACGGTTTCAGACCCGACATTGATCCACAAGTTGGTTGCACGTTTGGATAGCGAGCATCTGGAGCCGCTCGGGCATCTTATTGTCGAGATGAACCAGGAGAAATATTTGGTTGATTATGTGAAGTCGAAAAATCTGGACTGTTATCTGGTTGATTTTGTACCGCTTGAGAAGATTTTATCCCCGATCGTCAAGAGCCGGAATTTATTTTATTTTTCGATAGGGCTGCTTCTGATCATGAGTATTGTCGTGGCGCTTCTGCTTTACAAGCAAGTGCAAATTCCTATCAAATGGCTGCTGCGGGGTGTACATGGAATCAGGTCCGGCCAATATGCGATGCGCTTGCATTATAACCCGAACAATGAGTTTGATTATCTTTTTTTGCGCTTTAATGAGATGGCTGGACAAATCCAGGAGCTGGTGGAGAAAGTATATATGGAAAATATCCGCTATCGCGAAGCCAAGCTGAAGCACTTGCAATCGCAGATCAATCCTCATTTTTTGTATAATTGTTTGTTTTTTATAAAAAATATGATTGCCGTCGGAGATAAGCAGGCCGCTACAGCTATGGTGTTGAATTTAGGTGACTATTACCGCTACATCACTAAGCTTGAGAATGCAATGACCACACTGCAAGACGAGATGAATATGGTCCAAAATTATTTGAACATCCAAAACCTGCGAATTGAGCGGTTTCACTATGAAATCGACATTCCGGAATCGATGGCTCAGCTCGTAATACCCCGGCTGATGATCCAGCCTATTGTAGAAAATGCGATTGTCCACGGCATCGGCAAGATGGAGCGATACGGTATTATATCAATAGAAGGAAGCCGAACGGAGACCGGGAACCGGATCATCATCGATGATAACGGGATCGGAATGTCCGATGAAAGGCTCGCGGAGCTGCAGCAGCGGGTGGCGCTTCCTATGGAGGAAGAAATGAGCTGCGGATTGTGGAATGTACATCAACGGCTTTTATACCAATTCAATAAAAATTCCGGGCTCGTGTTTTCACATTCCCCGCAGGGCGGTATTCGTGTTGAAATCAGGTGGGAAGAGTAGCACAGTTCTGCAAGAAGAGGGGTAAGAGCATGCTTCAATTATTGCTTGTAGACGATGAAATGAACGTGGTGGAAGCTTTGGCCGGTGCGCTGCCTTGGAAGGAAGCGGGTATAGACAAGGTTCATAAAGCTTATTCCGCAACGGAAGCGCTGGATATACTGAAGACGAATGCCATCGATATCGTCATTACCGATATTTGTATGCCCGGAATGGACGGCTTGCAGTTGATTGAACAAATTCAATTGAACTGGAAGAAAACCAAGTGCATCCTGCTTACGGGCTTCGCCGAATTTGAATATGCCCAAAAAGCGATTCAAAGCCAAATCAGCGATTATTTGCTCAAGCCTGTCAGCGATGAAGAGATTATATCCAGGGTGAGGCATGTAGTCGAATTGATCCGCATGGAGCTTGAAACGAACGAAACGCACCAACGTGCTATGAAGGCTTTACGCGACCATTTACCGAAGTTGAGAGGCGAGCTTCTTCAGGATATGCTGCAGGGCAAGCGGATTTCTCCTGATAAATTGGCGGAAAAAATGAAGCTGCTGGAAATTCCCGTCGGCTTTCAAGATGAATTTGTCCTGCTGCTTATTCGCTTCAAAGATCAATTTGCCGACTACGATCCGTTCGAGCTGTCATTGATGGAATTCGCCATCGGTAATTTAGCTACGGAAACCTTCGAGGAATATTTTCATTTATGGCTTTGTAAGGATGTACACGATTATTTGATCATTATGCTTACACCCAACGATAAGTTACAAGGCTTAATGGCCGAGAAAAGCAAGGGTGAATTCAAATATCACTTGGAAAGATTGGCTAACGAGCTGCAATTGAATGTTCAGCATTATTTGAAAAGAAGAATATCCGTATTGATCAGCCAGTGGGGAGTATTTCCTGTTGACCTGACCAAGCTTTATTATAATTCGCTGTCGATTTACAGAAAAAGATTCGGTGATGAGAAGGACCTTCCGGTCTATACGGCTGACGAATCGGAGAGCGCGGATATGAATATCCTGTACCGCTTGTACGAGCCGCCGATGCTTGTCCATCTGATGGATGCGGGAAATTGGGAGCTGGTGCAGCAAAAGCTGGACTCCATTTTAGAAGAACTGGACTTATACTGGCCGGAATCTTCAGAGCATATTACGGAAGCTTTCTTCTCTATTTTCGCGTCGTTCTCCTTCATTGCCCATAAGAACGGTAAAATGCTGGGCGAGCTTATCGGCAATGAATACGCCCGTGGCAAAGAATTGGCCCCATGTCGAACCGTCCAGTCGCTTCGCGAGTGGATTTGGAGTGTAATGGAACGGCTGCAAATCTATACAAGCAGTGAAACGAAAAACGCCAGGGAGTCGGCTGTCCAGCAAACCCAGAAGTTTGTTCAAGCTAATTTAACCGTAGATGTATCCTTGCAGGCGATTTCGGATTGTTTGCAGATGCACCCCGCTTATTTATCCCGGATTTACAAGCTGGAGACCGGCGAAAATTTAAGCGATTATATATACCGATTAAAAATGGAGCAATCCGCACATCTTTTGAAAACGAGTACGAGAAAAATTTATGAAATTGCCATCGAGGTAGGCTATCAGAATCCGAATTATTTTATCAAAGTATTTAAGAAGCATTTTGGTATTACTCCGCAGGATTATCGTACCTCAAGCAAATAAAATGGGGTAATAATAAAGCGTGTTGTTAAAAAGAATCGTTCGCAAGCGGTAAGGTTGAATTCAAATATTCGATGCTGTCCGAAAGGCTTACAGAACTTTTTAACAACCGCATTCCTTTTTTGTTATTGGTAGTACCAGAGTACCAACGCTTAACTATATGAATTATTTTAACAGGAGGTTAGTGAAATGGCCATTCAATTGAAAGGCATTACTTGGAATCATAGCCGTGGTTTTCTTCCCATGGTAGCAACATCTCAGAGGTTTTCGGAAATGAATGCGGATGTAGAGATCAGCTGGGAGAAGCGTTCCTTGCAGGAATTCGCCGACGAGCCGATTCAGCATTTGGCGGAGAAATATGATCTTCTTGTGATCGATCATCCATGGGCGGGATTTGCTGCCGACAAGCAAATCTTAGTTCCGTTGGAGCAGCATTTACCGGCTGGCTACCTCGAAGATCAAGCCGCGAATAGCGTAGGCAAGTCTCATGAAAGCTATAATTTCGATGGTTATCAGAGCGCTCTGGCGATTGATGCGGCAACGCCTGTAGCTTCCTTCCGGCCGGATTTGCTGGAACGTTACGAAGAAGCGGTTCCCCAGACATGGGACGAATTACTGCGGCTTGCTAAGCGAGGTTTGGTGATTTTCCCCGGAATCCCGATTGATTCTTTGATGAATTTCTATATGCTGTGCAACTCGCAGGGAGAAGATCCTTGCCAGCAAGAGGACATCGTGGTTTCCCGGGAAATGGGGCTGCTCGCATTGGAGCAGCTTAGAGAGCTGGCTGGCTATTGCACGAAGGAAATGTTCGACTGGAACCCGATCAAGGTTTATGAAGCTATGACCAGCCGCAATGATCTTGCTTATTGTCCGTTCGCCTACGGCTACTCGAACTATTCCAGACCTGGTTACGCCAAGAGCCTGCTGATATTTGACGATATGGTTAGGATCGGTTCCCATGATAAGCTTCGGACTACGCTCGGCGGTACAGGGCTTGCCATATCCGTTCGCTGCCAACATATAGATGCAGCGCTGCAGTACGCGATGTATGCGGCAAGCGCCGTATGCCAGAAAACGTTGTACACGGAAGCGGGAGGACAGCCTGGTCATCGGGGAGCGTGGGAGGATGGCGAACTGAACCGCAGAAACGGAGCTTACTTCAAGAATACACTTCCGGCATTGGATAGAGCTTATATGCGCCCCCGTTACAGCGGATATTTAAATTTTCAGGATCATGCCGGGGATTTCGTACGTGATTATATGATGCATGGCGGGAATGCCGACAAGGTGCTTGAGCAAATGAACCGTCTATACGGTGAATCGAAAAGAGGGAATGCATAGTGAAGCCTTTAGAAGGACTTGTTGTTTTGGAGTTTTGCCAGTTTTTGTCCGGACCGTCAGCTGGTTTACGCCTGGCTGATTTGGGGGCAAGGGTGATTAAGATCGAAAGACCCGGTACCGGCGATCTATGCCGTCAGTTGATCCTTAACAATTTGGAGCTGAACGGGGAAAGCGCCTTGTTTCAAACGATCAACCGCAACAAGGAAAGCTTCTCCGCCGACCTGAAAAATACCGGGGATTTGGAGGCGGTCAAGAAGCTGATAGCGAATGCGGATGTTCTGATTGAAAACTTTCGCCCCGGTACTATGGAGAAGCTGGGGCTTGACTATGAAAGCGTGCAGAGCTTGAATCCCCGGATCGTCTACTCGAGTGTGACAGGCTACGGCAGGGTAGGCCCCTGGAAGGGGAAACCCGGCCAAGATCTTCTCGTGCAGTCGCTGTCCGGGTTGACGTGGCTGAACGGCAACAGCGATCAGCCTCCGATGCCTTTTGCTTTGGCGGTAGCGGATATTCTAACCGGAGCACATCTGGTGCAAGGTATTCTCGCATGTCTTGTTCGCAGAGGGATTACCGGCGAAGGAGGTCTTGTCGAGGTTAGCCTGCTTGAATCGATTCTCGATTTTCAGTTCGAGGTGCTAACGACTTTCCTCAATGACGGCGGAGAACAGCCGGTGCGAAGCTCGATCAACAATGCCCACGCGTATTTAGGCGCCCCTTATGGGGTTTATGAAACAGCGGATGGCTACATTGCGCTCGCAATGGGCTCGGTGGTCCGGCTGGGTGAGCTGCTCGAATGTCCGGAGGTAGTTGCCTTTACGGACTCGAAGGAATGGTTTACCCGCCGGGATGAGATCAAGAGGCTGCTGGCCGCTCACTTGAAGAATAAAACGACACAGGACTGGCTGAATGTTTTGGAGCCTGCGGATTACTGGTCCGCGGATGTTTACCAATGGGATCAACTGTTAAACCATGAGGGATTCAAAGTGTTGGATATGATTCTGGAGGTTAGCCGCCCCGGGGAAACCACGTTGAAAACAACACGCTGCCCGATCCGCATCAATGGGGAGAAATTAAAGTCGCCCAAAGGAGCACCACGTATCGGCGAGGACAATTCAACCATCAAAGTCGACTTTGGTTTGCCGGAATAGCTGCTGAATGGGGAATGGGGAATGGGGGGGACGGTTGTGAGAGGAAACGTAGTGAAGAGGCCGCTAGAGGGCATCCTTGTTCTTGATTTCAGTCAATTTCTGTCCGGTCCTTCCGCGGCTCTTCGCTTAGCCGACTTGGGGGCAAGGGTAGTTAAAATCGAGCGGCCGGAAGGCGGCGACATTTGCAGAACGCTGTACATTTCCAATCTGGAGCTGGATGGAGACAGCACGCTCTTTCATTCCATCAACCGGAACAAGGAGAGCTTTGCCGTTGATTTGAAAAATCCCGAAGATAAGGCGGACGTGAAGAAATTAATCGGTAAGGCGGATGTCTTGATCCAAAACTTCCGTCCAGGTGTGATGGAAAGGCTGGGATTTCACTATGATGCAGTCAAAGGATTAAACCCGGGAATCGTCTATGGAGAGATTACCGGTTATGGTCCAATGGGCCCTTGGAAGGATAAACCGGGACAGGATCTGTTGGTGCAATCCTTATCGGGCTTAACCTGGTTAAATGGTGATCGGGATCAGCCTCCTATGCCCTTCGGGTTGGCCGTGGCGGATATGATGGCCGGTGCTCATCTGGTGCAAGGGATATTGGCGGGACTTGTCAGGAGAGGCATACACGGCGCTGGCTGCCAAGTGGAAGTTAGCCTGCTGGAATCGACACTTGATTTTCAGTCTGAGGTGCTAACCACCTATCTCAATGACGGAGGTGTACAACCGAAGCGGGCAGCGATGAATAACGCGCATGCTTATTTGGGAGCTCCGTACGGCATTTACGAAACGGCGGACGGTTATATCGCTTTGGCTATGGGCTCTGTCACGGAGCTCGGCACGCTGCTGAACTGCCCGGCATTAAGCCGGTTTGAGAACAGCAAGACATGGGTTGACCGGAGAGATGAAATAAAAGGCATTATTGCAGCTCATTTAAAAACAGCTTGTACAAGGGAGTGGCTGAATCAGTTGGAGCCTGCGGAATATGGATGTGCCGATGTTTTAAGATGGGATCAATTGCTTGAGCATGACGCATTCCAAGCCTTACAGATGGTACAGACGGTATACCGCGGGAATGGAAGTGCTATGAGAACAACACGCTGCCCGATTCGCATCGATGGCGAAATTTTCACGTCACCCAAAGGCTCCCCGACAATCGGAGAGAATAATGGGACAATCATAAGCTTAATGAGAGAGGTGGAAAACCAATGACACAGTTTAATGTAAACCAAAGACCCCATCAAGATCTGCCCCTGTTTAACACGGAACAATGGATGTATGAGGAGTTCGAGGTCGGGTCTAAAATACGCTCCATCCGCCGGACGATTTCCGAAGGGGAAAGTATGCAGTTCAACGCACTTGTGATGGATCTGCATCCTTATGTTGCTGACGAAATGTTTGCCAAAGAGGAAGGCGTGTTCGGGAGAAGGTTGGTGGCGGGAGCTCTAGTGTTCAGCATGGGGTTAGGCTTAATGGCGCATAACAATATCCATACGTTCAGCTACGGATACGATAAGCTGCGCTTCATCAAACCGGTGTTTATCGGCGATACGATCTACACCGTCCGAACCCACGTGGAGAAAAGGCCGAAGTACACCGAAATGGGATTAGTCCGCGTCAGCTATGAGGTGTACAAAAATGAAGGAGAGCTGGTGCTTTATTGTGAGCATCTGCAAACGGTGAAATATCGATACCCGGAGCAATGGCAGGATCAGGTTGAAAAAAAATGATCAGGCCGAAAAACAGGCTCAAAACGGAAATCAGTGCTTGACGAAGTTATTCGATCTCGTTTCCGTGCCGTGTCCATCTCAGCGCTGAACAAAACCTTAAGAACGGCAATGAGAGCGCACTCGACTTTATTCGAATGATTTAATTGAATATACTGTCGATTAGTCCGGTTGACCGCAGTGGAATATTCGATTCGAAGCGATCGACTCTTCCCACGTGGGGTTCAACCGACCGCCATGCAGTGCCATAACGCCTGCCCGGGATACGCGAGCCAAAAACCTGCATCTATACATCCTTTTGGCTTGCATATCGGCAGTCATCTTGAATTCATGCGAATGTGCAGTTATTTTTTCATTCTTAGCTGAACCGGAGCGTTTACCATGAAAATGGATGTACTTTTGCAGGTTTGTTCTCTCTACAGCAATTCCGATAGGAAAATAACTGTGTATTTGCAGGATTTTGTGAGGACAGATGGTCGGAGTAGGATCAAGCACTGATTTTGAGGTTAAGACGGGAAAACAATAATACAACACGGAGGCAGGAATAATGGGCAGCCAGTCGATTTTTTTTGAGCAATACGAAACGGGTTCAGGCAGGGAGACGTCCGGACGCACAATTACCGAAACGGATATTGTGATCCATGCGGGTCAAACTGGGGATTTTTACCCCCATCATATGGATGCGGAATGGTGTAAAACCCAGGAGTTTAAACAGCGGATCGCACACGGCACATTAATCTTCAGCGTAGGGATCGGCATGACCGCAGGCTTGATGAATCCGGAAGCCTTCTCTTACGGATATGACCGCTTACGGTTCATCAAGCCAGTGTTTATCGGCGACACGATCTATGTGAAAGTATCCGTCAAAGAAAAACGGGATTACCCCAAGCGGCCGGAATATGGCGTTATCGTGGAGCTGGTAGAGGTGTTCAACCATCAAAAAGAATTGGTTATGGTGTGCGAGCATCTTCTACTGGCTCGAAGAGAACATTATTTATCCGATGGGGATGGAGTACCCAAAATCGTATCGTAAAACGTTTTGGAGCTTTGAAAAAAAGCTTCAATCGTTTGTTTTACGAGAGTGAAGTTTTTGGATCGCATAGCTTCATAGATTAAGAATCGGTGCTCTATGCTATTATCGATTGCACCTGGCACATTCAGCAGCTTGATGTTCGATTCTCTGCGCAGATGAACGATCGTTTGCATTAATTTACCGTAAATGCGGTTTCCGGAAATTTCGCCCATAAACAAATCGTATTCATCCAGGTAGCTCAAGAAAAGCTCAGGCGCCTTTTTATTTTTGGCGTTGCGCATAAAGTTTAGCCTGGCTTCCATTGCAGCGAAATGCTCAGGTTTGGCATGTTTAGAGGCCTCGAGGTAAACCTCGGATTCGATTAATTTTCTGGCGGCATAAATTTCATCCAGGTTGTTGATTTCATTATGAAAGAGCCAGGTGATGGCATCCGCTGGAATGGGCTCTTCCTGATTATTAACGAAGCTTCCCTCCCCGGCTTTAATGGTTATCATTCCAAGCAGCGACAGCGCTCTGAGAGCTTCACGGATTCGTCCGCGGGTTACTTGAAACTGTATGGCAAGGTCCCGTTCATTGGGAAGCTTTGCCCCAGGCATAATCTGGCCTGAAGTGACCAGGTGGGCAATTTGCTCCATGACTTGTTCGGTGACGGTGATTCGTTTGACAGGTTTAATTTCCAACATTGCTACCTCCTTCGTCCGGATCACGGATATTATAGCATAGTTTCCACTTGTGCGGGATTCGACCGATCGCCACGCAGCGCCACAACGACCGCTCAGGATCTACGGGCTTTGGAAGAACGGCTTAAAAGTTGAAAAAGCAGCGGTTTAAGGCTAATTGCAAACGAATTTGAAAAGGGTGATGTAAAATGACGGATTGCCAGATCCCGGTCAAGGCCATCGTCCTCCATGGCAGGGATAATGTAGCAACAGCTTTATTGGATATGTCGAAGGAAACCGTAGTTTCTTTTACGGAGCAGGCACATTCTGTGGTAACGCTGCTGGACGATGTACCGTTCGGTCATAAATTTGCTTTAATCGATCTGCAGAAAGGCGAAAAGATATTCAAATACGGAGTTCCTATTGGAAAAGTAACCCATTTCGTGAAAACAGGGGAGCATGTACATCTGCATAATTTAGTTACACTACAACGGAAGGAAGAGGCGCGATGAAAGGATTCAAGCGAGCGGATGGGAGAATCGGTATCCGCAATCACATCGCTGTTATCTATACTGTGGAATGCGCTCACCACGTTGCTGACAGTATCGCTAGAAGCGTTCCAGGTGCGGAGGTATTCGGCTTTGCCGGCTGCTATTCGGATCCGTATGCCTTTCGAATGCTGGTGGAGTTGGGTAAACATCCGAATGTTGCGGGAGTCATCGTGGTTCGCCTTGGCTGCGAAAGCACCGATGTAGATGCTCTGGTGAAGCAAATTTCAGCAAGCGGCAAGCGGGTGGAGCTCATCATCATACAGGAGGCGGGAGGCTCCTTGAGCTCCATTCATCAAGGCAAGGCACTTGCTGCCGAGATGGTACGGCATGCTCATGAAGCTCCAACGGTGGACATGGCTCTTAGCGATCTTGTCATCGGAGTGGAGTGCGGCGGATCTGACGCCACCTCGGGTATATCTGCGAATCCCGCTGCCGGTTGGGCGGTTGATTACTTTGTTGATCAAGGGGCGACCGTTATATTCAGCGAGCTGCCGGAACTGCTTGGCTGCAACGATTATTTGCTAGAGCGGGTTGCCGATGAGGCTATTAAGCAGCAATTATTGGATGGTTTGGAACGAGCGAACGAGCTGGGCAACAAGCTGGAAGCTTTCGCCGTTTCATCAGGCAATGAGCAAGGAGGGCTGACCACCATTGAGGAAAAGTCACTAGGTGCTTTATGCAAAGCGGGAACCAAGCCGATCAACGGCATTATTAGACCGGGACAGCGGCCCTCTCGGCCTGGGCTATATTTACTGGATAAAGTGGGACGGACGGATTCTCAGCTATCTACCCATTACGAAGAGAATGACAACGACGGGCTTGTAACGTTAATCGCCTCAGGTGCCCATATCCTCTTGTTTACAACAGGCAGAGGAAGTGTGGTAGGGTCAGTGGTTTCACCAGTCATTAAAATTTGTGGTAATCCGGTCACTTGCCGGAGAATGGCAGATAACATGGATATCAAGGCAGGCAGCATCATTGAAGGAACTCGAACAGTAGCAGATATCGGGCTGGAGATTGTAGAGAAGGTCGCTTTAGTTGCAGATGGAAAGCCGACTCAGGCAGAGCTGCTCGGGCACAAGGAGTATTATATCCCTTATAAGCCAAGTAGAGCCTGTGAGCTTGTATAAATGGAACATCCATAACCATAATGATAACGTGAAAAGAGGGACACATATGAACAATCAGGGGAAAGCTGTTGAAACGGATGAATTGCTGGCACGATTTTCGAACATTTATAATGGAGCCATTTCCGATACGCTGGACCAACTAGGCTACAGGGATCAAGTTCTTCCCAAAGAGCTGACGGGTTTAACGGCGGATGCCGCATTTTGTGGGACGGCACTTACCGTAAACGGCGAAGGAACCCATTCCAAGGATACGGATGTAGCCTTCGTTCCTTTGTTAAAAATGCTTGGCGACGTACAAAAAAACAATGTTGTCATTGTACAGCCTAACGACGACATATGCTCGCATCTTGGCGAGCTGGCTTCCACTACGATTAAAGCCCGCGGGGGTGTTGGTGCGGTCATCTACGGTGGCGTACGCGATACTGATTACATTCAAAAGCTGGGACTGCCTGTGTTTAAACTGTACTCGACACCTGTCGATATCGTCGGCCGTTGGTATGTGAAGGAATATAATGTGCCTATCCGTATCCAAAATGTGACCATACAGCCTGGAGATATTATAAGAGCGGATAAAGACGGAGTGGTCGTTATCCCCAGAAGCATTGCCGAAGAGGTCTTAATCAAGTCGGAAGAGATCATGAACACGGAAAATAACGTCCGCAATGATGTAATGAACGGTATTCATCCATTAGAATCCTTTTACAAGCATGGTTGGTTCTAGCATACCTAACGACATGACCCAAGAGGGGATCATGCTGTATAGCGTTATTCCCTGGGAAATCCCTACAAGCCTAACCGGCTCCGATATTTTATAGGGCTTGCCGACATATGCTTGCTGAATATTTTGGAAAATTGCAGCGGGTCCTCGTAACCAACCGATCTGGCAATATCACTGATGCTTAAGCTCGTGTCGGTCATCAGCTCGCAAGCTTTGCGCAGCCTATATTGGACTAGCATACGATGGGGCGAGTGGCCTAGATGCTGCTTGAAAATGCTTGTTAAATACCGCCGGTCTATATTCAAATGCTGAGCCATATCCTGAATTTTAATATTACGGGTGTAGTTGGTATACATATACTCTAAGGCTTGCTCCATGTAGGCTTCCTGTTTATTATTACTGCCTGTATGTTGTGGGGAAACCTCCTGCTGACCGGATGCAAAGAGCAAAGAGAGGAGAATAAAAAGGAAGCCTGTCCGTTTCATCTGGATTCCTGGAGAAATCTCCGCCTTCGTTCGGTTTAGCTCAGCAAAGCATTCTATTAATTGTTCATCCGCGTCATAGTGAAATACCGGGTTATTCCGACTCAGCCCCATGAGCTCCAAGCTGCGGTCTATTCCTTCTCCCTTAAAGCCAACCCATGAATAATGCCAAGGATTGTCCATATCAGCCTTATAATAAAAGCGAACTCCAGGTCTTATCAGAAAACCGCATTTGCCGGAAAGGGAGTAGGTTCTTCCTTCCGTTTCAAAGGTACCTTTCCCACTATGAATATAGTGGATTAAATAATGATCGCGCAAGGCAGGGCCATGCACATGGCCGGGTTTGCAGGCGGACTCTCCGCTGTAATAATAATGAAGTATCATCCCGTTACTGATGGGTAGATCGAGCATGTCAATACACCTCATAGCTATGATTAGTTATTCCAATTTACCATATATTCGCGACAAATTGCCATATATGTATGTACAGATAATCCCTATAATATGGATCATAATGGTTTAGTGGATTAATTAATATAACCTTTTTGACATATGGAAGGGAGCTTGAGAGATGACAATGCTGGATTGGCAGGAGCTAGGCTGTGGAATATGGAAAACAGTTGTTGGAGAACAGCAGGATTTTACACCTATGTCATGGATGTCGCGTGAACCGCTTTTCGAGGCTTTGGAGCAAATGCAGGAGACTACGCTCCCTTTTGCTATGAGTGATATTCAATTAGAGGCAGTAGGCTCTTCGCGTATTTTACGTCTTCCCCTTCAGGAGGATGAGAAGCTGTACGGTTTGGGTTTGCATTTTATGAAAATGAACCATCGGGGAAGAACGCGTTATTTACGTGTTAACAGTGACCCGAAGCAAGACACAGGGGAGACTCATGCACCTGTTCCCTTTCTCGTTACAGACCGGGGTTATGGTGTGCTTGTCAACACTTCCCGAATCGTAACGGTACATTGCGGTTCAACGGTCAAGCTGAATGAAACGGCATTGGAAAGGGTGAAGGATCGGAACAATGATCGGAAAAGCTGGAAAGCTACCCCTTTATCGGACTACATAGAAATTGTATTGCCTCAAGAAGGCGCTGAGCTGTACCTTATCGGGGGACCTGGCTTGATGGATGCGGTCCGAAGATATAATTTGCTATGCGGTGGCGGGACGCTTCCTCCTAAATGGGGGCTTGGTTTTTGGCATCGGGTTCCGACGTTGTATACCGATAAGGAGGTTCAGGAGGAAGCTATGGAGTTTCGGAATCGGGACTTTCCATGCGATGTCATTGGACTGGAGCCCGGCTGGCATAGCAAAAGCTACCCGGTTACCTACGAGTGGGCCAAGGAACGATTTCCTGAGCCCAAGAAAACGATTGATGCGTTGACTGAGGCTAGATTTCGTGTGAATTTATGGGAGCATCCTTATGTTTCACCGGAATCCAAGCTCTATGAACCATTAGAACCCCTATCGGGCAGCTATTCGGTTTGGGGAGGGCTTGCACCGGATTATTCACTGCCTGAGGCTCAAAGGTTATATCAAGAGCAGCACTTGCAAGAGCATGTTAGTCTTGGAGTTTCCGGATACAAGCAAGACGAATGTGATGGAAGTGAACTAACCGGCAATTCCTGGATGTTTCCTTCACACACTCAGTTTCCTTCCGGCCATGACGGGGAACAAATGAGACAGATGTATGGCCTTATGTTTCAGAAAATGACCGATGATTTATTCAGGACTCAAAACCGCCGTACATACGGGCTTGTGAGAGCATCTAATGCTGGGGCTTCATCTATGCCATATGTGCTGTACTCTGATTTGTATGATCATAAACAGTTCATCCGCGCCTTGTGCAATTCGTCCTTCAGCGGATTGCTGTGGACTCCTGAAGTACGACGCGCCTCGAGTGCGGAGGATTGGGTACGCCGTATGCAGGCGGTATGCTTATCCCCTCTGGCTATGCTGAATGCTTGGGGAGATGGCACGAAGCCATGGTCGTATCCTGAGGTAGAGCCTATCATTCGACATTACATTAAGCTTCGTATGAGATTGATCCCGTATCTGTACACGACATTTGCCCAATACCGCTTCCAGGGTATTCCTCCATTCCGTGCCATGCCGTTAGTTATGGATATGACGGAGGGGTTCACGGTTAATGAAACCGGGAGGGCGCTTAACACAACAGATGGAGCTTATGGGAAAAAGACAGAGAAGCTATGGGATGATCAATTTATGATTGGAGACAGTCTTCTCGTAGCCCCGATGTTTGCGGGAGAAACGACTCGGGAGGTGCTTCTTCCCAATGGGGGATGGTTCGGTTTGGAAACGGGTGAGCGTTATGAGGGAGGACAGGTCATCCAGGTCGAGCCTGGCTTGGAGCAAATGCCCATCTTCGTTAAAGAGGGAGCCATCCTGCCTACCATTCCAGCACATGCTCATGCCCAACTGCCTGGTGAAAAGGTTCAGCTGCACCTCGTTCATTTCGGCAATAAACCAGGCCAAGCCCTATTATATGATGATGATGGGGAAACCTTCGATTATGAAAAGGGAGACCGCTGCTGGGCACAACTTGAAGTCCACGGTACAGGGAATTCTGTGGATCAAGG
Source organism: Paenibacillus sp. GCM10027630 (assembly GCF_042676305.1). Lineage (NCBI taxonomy): Bacteria > Bacillati > Bacillota > Bacilli > Caryophanales > Paenibacillaceae > Paenibacillus > Paenibacillus sp. GCM10027630. The sequence goes on from NZ_JBHTGY010000026.1 coordinate 184,497, forward strand.
GAATGAAGCTTTTGAAGGGAAGCTCTCGGAAGGATTGGAAGCTCTCTTTAGCTTCAACCAAGTGAAATGGACCTTTGGTGCAAGCCGATTGCCGGAGGAATAAATATATGAAATGTGAAAACAACCAAGCTCCATGAGGAGACTTGGTTGTTTTTCATGCGTTACGTCAAGGCCCCGTTAAAGAGCTGCCGTTAAAACCGCTTATCTACTATTGGGCTGATGCTATCGGTTGTCTTACAATTTTTACTTCGTAGAATGAAATTTTGTTAGAAACAATATATTCAGGTATTTCTCTGCCATGTGCATGAGACTCCTTGAATGCGTCACTGCGGGTCCAGGCTTGAAAATGTTCTTTTTCCTCCCAACGAGTAACTACAGTAACCTCATCATGCTCGCGTGTGTTCTCAGTTAAAAGAACCTCCAGACCTAGAAAGCCTTCCATATATTCCACTTTTCCTACTTTGTCGAACCTTTCAATCAGCTTGTGTGCATTACCTTTTGTAATTTGGGATGTGTTAGTTATGATGATCATTTTAATTCCTCCTATTATTTTAAAGTTTTAATTGGGATAATAATGGGGTATGTATCTACAAAGGTTACTTTGGCTTCGATATTGTATACGTCTTCTAGAAAATGAGAAGATATGATCTCGCCCGGTTTGCCTGTTACTTTGATTTTCCCATTCTTCATTGCGATCAAATAATCACAGTAACTGGCAGCCTGCTGAAGATCGTGAAGCACCATGACTATCGTGATCTTAAATTCCTGATTAATCTTTTGGAGCATCTCCATCACATCTAACTGGTGGGCAATATCCAGAAATGTGGTAGGTTCATCAAGCAGGATGATAGTTGTTTGTTGTGCCAATGCCATGGCAATACGTGCTTTTTGCTGTTCACCTCCAGATAAAGTATGGAACATGCGGTTCTCATGTTTTTTAGTGCTTGTAACTTCCATGGCCCAATCAATGATATTTGTATCATCGGACGTTATTCGGTCGAATAGCCGCTTGTAAGGAGAACGGCCATACGTAATTAGCTCTCTTACTGTCAGGTCAGGAAGCGAATGCTTGGATTGAGTAAGCATGGCAAGCGTTTGGGCAAGCTCCAATGTTTTATACTCCTTGACGGGCTTGCTATTGATGAGAACATTTCCCTTATCGGCTTGGAGCAGCTGTGTAATTATTTTTAATAAAGTCGATTTTCCAGAGCCATTCGGGCCCACTATTGCCGTAACTTTCCCGGCTGGAATCGAAACGGATATATCATGAAGCTGAAAGGAGCCTACATGAAGCTCAATATGCTCGGTCTGAATAGATGTCATCACATGATTCTCCGTTTCTTTAACAGATATAAGAAGAACGGGGCGCCCAAGCCAGCCAGCAATATACCGACAGGAAGCTCAATGGGATCAAACCATGAACGAGCTATCGTATCTGCGAGGACAACGAGTGTGGCTCCACCCACGATAGATAGCGGGAGTAAATAACGGTAATCCTCTCCGGTAAGCAGACGTATTGCATGAGGAACCACTAAGCCGACAAATCCGATTAAGCCGGCAACACTGACGGCAACCCCTGCTAAAAGTGCCGCTAATAAAATAATCATCAACCTGTGAAACTCAACCTTTTGGCCAAGCAGCTTGGCTGAGTCATCCCCCAACAGCAGCAGATTGGATGATTTAATTGAAAATGCAGACAATAGCAGACCAATGATTGCATAAGGGGCCATGAACTCAAGATGATGCCAGCTCCGTCCGCTCAGTCCGCCTGCCAGCCAAGGAAGTACAGCTTGAACCCGGTCACTGTAAAGGACCATAATTCCATTCATAATGGCCCCTAACAAAGCATTGATCGCAACACCGGCAAGAATAATTTTTAATGGCGATGCTCCTTTATCCCAGGCCAGACTGTAAATGATAATAGCTGTGATAAACGATCCTGCGAAGGCTAGAGCAGGAAGCAGATAGCTGAATTGCGGAAGTACAATCATCGCTATGATAGCTGCAAGTCCTCCGCCGGCGGAGACACCGATAATTCCAGGATCGGCTAAAGGATTCTTCATAACTCCTTGAAGCAGAGCTCCGGAAGCAGCCAGGCAAGCTCCTGTTAATAGGCCGATCAGCACTCTCGGCAGTCTCAAATTCATAATGATTTTTTCATGAATGGGCTCACCGCCAGATGTGAACACTGCCCATATTTCCTTGAACGATATAGGAACCGAGCCATAGGTTAGGCCATAAAAGGCTACAATAAGGAGGAGAAGAGGAGCGGCAACTATAACCAGCTTTCTTCGGGAATTTCGCTGCTGTATATTCATCTTCTCTTCACTTCACACCTTGAAGCAGCTTATTCATCATATCGAGCGCTTCAATTACCTTAGTACCTGGATTCGTACCGAACAGATCAGCAGGCAGAATTTCAACTTTGTTATTTTTTACGGCGTCCATACTGCTCCAGGCTGCATTCTGCTGCATTTCTTTTAGAAATCCATCCTTCACCTTTTCCGGATTCCCATGACTCATGATCAAAATAAGCTGCGGATTCGATTTCATAATTTTTTCTGTATTTAACTGGGCATATTGCGGATAATTATCCAGCTTGGGATAGTCGGCAGCAATATTTTCTCCCCCTGCGGAGGCCAGCAAGCTGCCACTCAAGGAGTTATTTAAAGCAGCCATATACGTTCCTGGAGCTCCATAGACCATTAAGACTCTTGGTTTAACTGCCGATTGATTTGTTTTCAATTCTTTCAGTTTTTGATCAATGGCTTGATTCAATTGTTTGGCTTTGTCTTCCTTTTGCAGCATTTGACCGAATAATTGAATTTGCTTCATTACTTCTTCAATAGAATTTGCGTTAGTTAAAACCATTTTAGCGCCTATGCCTTCAACAGCAGGTATATCTTTGGTATTTAACGGATTATTGCCTAGCACAACATCAGGACTAAGAAACGCTACTTTTTCCAGATCCATGCCGTGTGTTGACCCGACTTGTTCCACATTTCTGGCTTCCGGTATTGAAACAGGGCCGACTGCGGTCGGTCTGCCCACCAGTGTACCGCCTAGAGCATAAACAATATCCATCTCACCATTGCTCAGAGCTACAATTTTTTGCGGTACGGCAGTGAAGGTTACATTGCGGTTGGCGAAATCTGTGATAGTTACAGCCTTAGAACTGGATTGAGCTTGAACGGAATTGATGGTGCTGGTCGTATTAGTTGCTGTTTGACCACAGGCTGTTATTCCTATTAGTGAAAGAGCCATGAGGATAAAAAATGATTTCTTCATAGGAGTTCTCCTGTATCGGTTAATTATTCATATTGATAATGAATATCATTACTAAGTACTATTAGAATGATAATGAATATCATTATTGATGTCAACGTAAATTTTGGAAATGATCTGGAAGGCTTGTTTTTGAGTAATTTTTGAACGATTTTTACTTGAAGTTAATAAAAATGGGTTGACAGTTTTCAGGAACATAAGATATTATCTACTCGTAACTGTTATTTACTCCCTAATTATTACCATATCGGGCAAGGAGGGTGGAATGGCTTAGGTTTAGTGTGTCCAAAAGCAGCGCGGGAAGCGACATTTTTTTTAATATAAAATGAGAATTATTATCGATTATCTGTATTTTTTCATTGCTCAAAAAGGTTTGTGTGTGGCTTTCAAGTTGGGGTAATGATATTTTTTTTGATATTTAGTGAGAATGATTATCGTTATTGTTACATACTGGTTTAAAATTTGCTTTAAAGAAATTGATGGAGGAAAACACAAAGTGAAAACATGGCTAGCCGTTCCAGCTTTAATATTTACGTTATTACTTACGCTCCTTGCACTGCCAGGGGCGCATGCCGCTGCCACATTGTCTGATGGATCTTACACTATAGATTACTCGGTTAAAAAAGCAGAAAATGATTCGGTTTCTATGGCCAACGATTATTTCGAGAAGCCTGCCAAAGTATTTGTCAAAAATGGTGAAACGACTGTACAGCTCCAAATGAATCACAGCAAATGGATTACCCTATTTAAGGTGCCTGCTAATGGAGGCTTTGCAGATGCTCCTGTACTAAGCAGCGATAAGGCTGAAGACACACGAGTAGTAAGCTTCAAAGTGGATGACCTATCCAAACCCTTACTTTCGAAAATTCATGTTACAGTCGAGTCCATAGATTATGACCATGACTATACGATTCGTTTTGTATTTGATGATAAAAGCATCAAGAACGTAGGAACGAGTGATTCTGCTGCTACTGCACCGGCTGACAAGGCAGCTCCGGCAGCCTCAGCAGCAACCGGCGCAAGCAAAGCTGTGGAGCCTGCCTCGAAGCAGCAGCCGACAGCTGTTGTTAAGGCTCCGGCTGCGGAAACGAAGAGCACGTCTGCAGCAGCAGCTTCCAATGCGGATAAAAGCAAGGCTGCAGTTGTGAATCCACAAACAGGCGACAAGGCGCCTGTCACTATGCTGATCATTTTGCTGGCTGTATCAGGTATGTTCCTTGACTACAAATTTAAGGCAAGAAAGTCCAAGGTATAATCCCGGATACAAAGAGTACCACCTAGAGAGAAAAAACTTAGGTAGCAATTATCAGACTTTATAAGCAGAAGGAGAGAAACATATTGAACAGGCAATTCAAGAAAATGATGTCGAGTTTACTCATATTTTTTGTGTTATTGGCGGGGATTCCGTTACCGGCTGCTATGGCGGCGGATAGTCCCGTTGTTAATCTAACATCCACTACAAGCTCTGTTTACGGTGGAAATAAGCTAAATACGGTATGGCAGTCTATTGGAAATATAACGAACAGCGTTTATCAAGAGGTCTATGGGTATGAAGCCAAGATTTCTTTGGACCCTAGTAAACTGGAAATAACTAATGCTTCTACGCAAACCAAATTCAATACCCCGCAAAAGTCAGAAATTTCATCAGGCAACTATAAGTTTACAATTGATTTGAAAAATATTAATTCGCCTGTTGTTATTACTACAAGCAACGTTAACCTTTTAGGATTAACTATTCAGACTAAAGCAGTGACACAAGCAACTACAGCTACAATTACTGCAAGTGATATTTACATTATCAATAAAGACGGAAATAAATTAAAGGTTGCGGATGTTTCCTTTACCGTGACAATTAATCCAGCAGGAAATAAAGATCAATTGAAGGCGTTGGTTGCAGAGGCAGGAACTGCAAAAGAAGGGATTTGGAACGGACAATATCCGGTTGGTTCCATGACAGCATTTACAACAGTTTTAAATGTATCCCGAAATCTTATTAATGGTAATGAGGCCTCGCAGGGACAAATAGATCAGCAGTATGCAACTCTGCAAGCAGCTTATACAGCATTGCAAGCAAATGTGATTACAATTAACCCTGTTCCGACGCTAGCTGATGGAGAATACAGTCTAGGCTTTATCATTTATAAAGAGCTATCGAATGATCAATCGGTTATGTACTCATACGTTGATCCTAATAGTGGAAAGTTAACTGTTGAAGGAGGCAAAAAGTACGTTTCCTTCACATTGAAGCAAAATAAGGAAATTTTATCATTAAAGACAAAACAAAACGGTGTTTTGGTTGAAACGGATAAACAAAATGTGGACACCGTTAACAACACAAGGGTAGTTAAATTCGAAGTTGCCGATTTGACTAAACGAATGGATGGATGGGTTAAAATTTATTGGGATTTAGGCCAATCTATTGGAATTTATGACAATGAGTACAATATTGAAATTGGCTTTGGCAATATTGGCTTGGTGCAAAAGGGGCAGCTGAATTCAGTTATTACTGATGCTCAAACGAAGCATACAGCAGCAGTTGAGGGTGCAGCAAATGGCCAGTATCCAACAGGCTCTAAGGCTACATTGCTTACGGCAATCACAGCAGCACAAGTAGTAGCATCGAATGCAGCAGCAACACAAGCGCAGGTAGATCAAGCAGTAACGACGCTGCAGGCAGCGGTAACGGCGTTTACTACTTCAGTGATTACCGTTGGCTTAGCAGACGGCCAATATATCATTGATTTTGCAACGCTTAAAGAAGCAGATGATACAACTTCAAGCATGAACAATTACTTCCTGAGACCAATTAAACTAAATGTCCAGCAGGGAGTAAAGAAAGTATCCTTTACATTGAAGGATAGCAAGACAGTATCGAGTTTGAAGACAGAAAAGAGCGGTGTTCTTACCGAAACCGCGATACTGAGCACCGATATAACCGCCAATACAAGAGTGGTAGAGTTTGAAGTAGCAGAATTAAATGCAATTTTAAAAGCTCGAGTGCATGTATCGACTACTATGCCTAATGGCACACCTTATGAGATGGATCACAACATTCGCTTGAAATTTAATGCAGCAAGCACTGCAGTCAATGTAACTGCTTTAAATGCACTCATTTCCAACAGTCAAGCGAAGCACGACGCTGCTGTAGAAGGAACAGCGGCTGGACAATATGCAGTTGGATCGAAAGCTGTACTGCTTACTGCCATTACAACAGCACGAAACAAAATTTCGACTGCAGCAGTAACGCAAGATCAAGTCAATCAAGCGGCAGTTGCACTGCAAGCTGCGCTGACAGCTTTTAATGCGACAGTAGTTGGCGGGTATGATATTGGTTTTAAAATTTTTAAGGCCAATTCAGATGAAGCATCGGTTATGTATGACTATGTAGATAAAACAAGCGGTAAACTGGCAATAAAAAATGGGAAAAAATACGTATCCTTTGTTTTAAATCAAAGTGCGGAAATACTGAGTTTTAAAACAAAGCTGAATGCAAGCTCATCATTAGTTGAAACAACAACAGTTAGCACCGATGCTGGGACTAATAAAAGAACGGTTGAATTCGAAGTTGAAGATTTAACTAAAAAAGTAGACGGATGGGTGAAGATTTACTGGGTGCTGCCTGCTCCAATCGGCATCTATGACCACGAGTATGACGTTCAAATTGGATTCAGTGACTTGCCTACGATCCCTGAATCTGCAAATAAAGCGGCACTGAGTGCTCAAATCTTAAATGCGCAAGCAAAGTATGATGCAGCAGTTGAGGGTGCAGCGAATGGCCAGTATCCAACAGGCTCTAAGGCTACATTGTTTACGGCAATCACAGCAGCACAAGCGGTAGCATCGAATGCAGCAGCAACACAAGCGCAGGTAGATCAAGCTGTAACAACGCTGCAGGCAGCAGTAACGGCGTTTACTACTTCAGTGATTACCGTTGGCTTAGCAGACGGCCAATATATCATTGATTTTACGACGCTTAAAGAAACGGATGATGCAACTTCAAGCATGAACAATTACTTCCTGAGACCAATTAAACTAAATGTCCAGCAGGGAGTAAAGAAAGTATCCTTTACATTGAAGGATAGCAAGACAGTAACGAGTTTGATGACAGAGAAGAGCGGTGTTCTTACCGAAACTGCGATACTGAGCACCGATATAACCGCCAATACAAGAGTGGTAGAGTTTGAAGTAGCAGATTTAAATGCAATTTTAAAAGCTCGAGTGCATGTATCGACTACTATGCCTAATGGCACACCTTATGAGATGGATCACAACATTCGCTTGAAATTTAATGCAGCAAGCACTGCAGTCAATGTAACTGCTTTAAATGCACTCATTTCTAACAGTCAAGTGAAACATGATGCGGCTGTAGAAGGAACAGCGGCTGGACAATATGCAGTCGGATCGAAAGCTGTACTGCTTACGGCAATTACAACAGCACGAACGGTGGCTTCGAATGTAGTAGCAACACAAACTCAGGTAGATCAAGCTTTGGTAACATTGCAAGCAGCTATCGATGCATTTAATGCTGCAATTATTACAATCATACCTGATGGTGTATATCCGATCGACTACAAAATCTACAAAACGAGCACCAATGATGCCTCAGTTATGTACGACTATGTGGATAAAACAAGTGGTAAATTAACCATAAGAAATGGCAAGAAATATGTATCATTCATTCTAAATCAAAGCGCAGAAATTTTAAGCTTTAAAACTAAATTAAATACAAGCTCGGCATTAGCTGAAACAACTGTAGTTAGCACAGACGCGGCAGCTAATAAAAGGACGGTTGAGTTTGAAGTTCAGGATTTAAACAGCAAGGTAGATGGATGGGTTAAGATTTACTGGAACCTGCCTGCACCAATTGGTCTCTACGACCATGAATATGATGTGCAGATCGGATTTAGCAATTTGCCAGTCATTCCGGGTCCTGTAGATAAGACTGCACTAAATGCTCTTATTGCTGACACGCAAGTGAAGCATGATACAGCAGTAGAAGGGACGGCCTTGGGCCAGTATTTGACAGGCTACAAAGCTAAATTGAAGACTGCAATCGACACTGCTAAAGCTGTAGCTGATAATGTGCAAGCAACAAAGGAACAGGTTACCCAGGCTGTGACTGATTTAACGAAAGCAGTGGCTCTTTTCAATTCAGCACAGTATAAAGATTCCAACACTGTATTACCAGATGGTGATTACAAGCTGGATTTCAATATCTTTAAATTAGGTACAGATCAGATTTCGGTAATGCAGGGATACGTTGACACCACTAGCGGTAAATTACGAGTAGCTAGCGGGAAGAAGTACGTTTCCTTTACGTTAAATCAAAGTGAAGGAATTACAGGCTTTAAGACTAAGTTGAATTCTGCTTCTACATTAGCTGATTCTACAGTTCTAAGCACGGATACTGCTGCCGACAAGAGAACAGTTGAATTTGAAGTTCAGGATCTAAACAGCAAACAGAATGCTTGGGTTAAAATATTATTGGTTGGATTATACGATCAAGAATATGATGTTCAAATCGGATACAGCGGCATTAAGCTGGACCTCTCCAAACCAGCAAAAAATGGTGACTACAATGTGAGCTATGTATCCAAATCAACGGACCCTACAGCAGCTCCAATTAGCGATTATTTGCAACCGGAAGGCAGCAGCTTTAAAGTACAGGATGGCAAGAAAGTAGCTGTGTTGAAAGTTAAAAGCGGTGTAACGGTTTCTAAGATATCGCTGCTTAATCCAGACGGTTCTGTAAACAAAGAAATAACTCCAACAGTAAAGACTTCAGCTAAAGAATCCGGATTAGTACGTGTGCTTGCCCTTGAACCAACGACACAAAGCGTTGAGTTTGAGGCAGCAGATGATTTGACGGCTACTTATGCGATTCAACTGAAGAAAGATGGCAATGACGCAACAATTAAAGTTGGATTTGGTACGATTGAGCCTGTAACGACTAGTGTTGTAGTTACACCGACCCCAGAGAGCGGCGGAACTGGAGGCACAGGTGGTACTGGTGGAACGGGTGGTACCGGAGGCACTGGAGGTACAGGTGGTACTGGCGGCGGAACTGGAAACTATATAGCCGACGGCACATACAGCATAAATTACACTGTTTTAAAATACCAAACGGATCAAAAATCGGTTATGCAGGACTACGTTATTACTCCAGGCTATCTGACTGTTACAGGAGGTACCAAGTATTTCTCCATGACGCTAAAACAAAGCAAAGAGGTCACAGCGTTAAAAACAGAAAACAGCGGTTCCTTGACGGACGTAGAGGTAGTTGATAGAAACAATACCAACAATACTCGTGTTGTTAAGTTCCAAGTCCCAAATTTATCATCCAGGTTAAAAGGCTGGGTTAAAATCGACTGGCCGGAAATCAATTATTTCCACGAGTACGATATTGAGTTTTCCTTCGACCAATCAAGCCTTAAGAAGGTTAGTGCAGATGCAGCATTAGGCGGTGGCGGAGCAGGCTCGACAGTTGCATCATTGAAGGACGGCGAGTACGAGCTGAACTTTAATACATTGCAATATAAAAATAACCTGGATTCCAAATACAACGAGTTGATGGCACATCCTGCCAAGTTGATTATTAAGGATAGCAAGAGAAGCATTGCTCTTACTCTAAATGATCATAAGCTCATCGAGGATTTCAAGGTAGAAACGGAAAAAACAACTACTAATGGAGCAGATTCAAGTGCAGCAGCAACCGTAACCAAGTCAATGGAATCAGCTGCCGTAGAAAGCAAGAATGAAGAGACTAACACACGTGTCGTGAAATTTGATGTCAAAGATTTGACGGTGCCGATCCATGCACAGCTTGATCTTATCGTACCTCCGACCGAAGCAGAAGTTGAGCAAGCTAAGGAAGAGGCTAAGAAAGCGGCGGCTAACGGAGACGACAGCTACAGCGGAGTTCCTAAGAAGAAGATCGATACTGTTGATATTGATTTAGTATTCGACATCGAAGGATTAGGCAAAAAGGTTGAGGAGCAGCAAGCTACCGATCCAACTCCTACAACACCTCCTGCTGCCAGCACAAGCCTAAAGGATATTCAAGAGCATTGGGCAAAAGCATCTATTGAGCGTGCGGTTGGCCTAGGCATTGTTAACGGATATGAAGACGGTAATTTCCGCCCTGACGGGGAAGTAAGCCGTGCTGAGTTCACCGTAATGATCGGTCGCGCTCTTAAACTGCAAGGCAAAAAATCAGATCTGAATTATGTCGATCTTGCGAGCGTTCCAACATGGGCGAAGCCTTACCTGGAGGAAGCAGTTGGCGCGGGAATCATCAGCAGCTATGAAGATGGCACATTCCGTGCAGAGCGCAAAATCACACGTTCAGAAATTGCGGTAATGATCGTTCGGGCCTTGGGACTTCCAGTTGATTTGCAAGAAAGCTTGTCTTTCGCGGATGCTAAGCAAATCCCGGATTGGGCTTCCGCTCAAGTTGCGTCAGCAGCGAAGAAGGGAATTATCAACGGAAGAGATAACAATTTATTTGCTCCGAACGCAAGTGCAACTAGAGCGGAAGCTGTAACTTTGATTCTAGCTCTTCTAAATCACACCAAGTAAGCTGGGAATAGTTTTAAAAAAGGGATATACCAACTTGTAGGAACGAGGATGTCAGGCAGCTGGCGTCCTCGGTATTTTTTTGTTAAATAGAAAATATGCTGCGGGCTTTAAAGTTAAAGGAAAGGAGAGATTAACAAGAATGAACAAATGGATTAGTGCTGCAGCAGCAGCTTCCTTATTGCTTGTAACTATGGGCTGCTCATCGGGAAATGTAGGTACGAATGCGGCAAGCGCTCCGACAGGAGATGGCCAAGCAGCTAAGCGTGTAATAGCGACTACAGTAGCAGCAACTGAAATTATGGATGCGCTGGAGGTTGATTTAGTCGGTATTCCCAAGAGCTATAAGAAGCTTCCCGAGCGATACAACAGTGTTACCCAAGTTGGCAATCCAATGAGTCCTAGCATGGAAGTGGTTAAATCACTCGATCCATCCGAGGTTCTATCGGTAACAACCTTGGAGTATGACTTGGCTCCGGTTTTTAAAAATGCCAATGTAGAAGCCAAATTTTTAGATTTAACAAGTGTTGATAAAATGAACAAGGAAATTATGGAACTAGGAAATAAATATGATAAAACGAAGCAAGCGGAAGCTATTGTAAATAAATTTAACATCAAGTTGGCTCAAATCAAAAAAGATACAGAAGGCAAGAAGACGCCGTCCGTTCTCATTTTGCTGGGAGTGCCGGGAAGCTACCTGGTTGCGACTGAAAATTCCTATATTGGCGATCTTGTGAAGCTAGCTGGCGGTAAGAATGTGGTCCAAGGCGAAAAGGTGGAGTATCTCGCATCGAATACGGAATACTTGCAGCAGTCTAACCCAGATGTGATTCTAAGGGCTGCTCACGGAATGCCCGAAGAGGTCGTAATAATGTTCGACAAGGAGTTCAAGAAAAACGATATCTGGAAGCATTTTGAAGCGGTGAAAAACAACAGGGTGTACGACCTGGAGGAAGAATTGTTCGGTACGACCGGAAATTTGGCTGCTACGCAAGCGCTGGATGCTTTAGTGAAGATACTGTATCCATAAAAGGCATGGAATCATTTGGGCAGCAGCAAGTGGAGCAGGTATTTTATTAAGAGTATAAAGGAAGCTGGCAATGAATAAAAAATGGTTGAGTGTGATCATAGTCATCATATTGCTCTTTGCAGTGACGCTTATATCGGCAACAACAGGGAGTATAAAAGTGAGCAGTCTGGATTTGATTCAAGGCTTGTTCACCGGAACGAATAAAAGCGTTCAAATCATTAAAGATCTGCGGTTACCGCGAATTATTATCGCGTTATTTGTAGGGGCGGCTTTGGCTGTATCGGGTGTGCTTCTTCAGGCGGTTATGAGAAGTCCGTTGGCTGACGCAGGGGTAATTGGTATTTCTTCGGGAGCAGGCGTTCTATCTTTGTTATTCGTTACTTTGTTTCCGAGCTATTTTTTCTTTTTGCCGCTGTTTGCATTTATTGGCGGAGCTATCGCTTGTTTTCTTGTTTATTCGCTTTCTTGGAAATCGGGCCTCAGTCCGATCCGCATTATTCTGGTAGGTATAGCAGTCAATGCAACCTTCACAGGGTTGGGCCAATCTTTTAACTATCGGGGAAGCTACGCGGTAACAAGCATCAATCAGGCGACGACGTCGATTTTTACAATGAAAACGTGGAATGATGTTCAGGTTATCGTGATCTATGGCACGATCGGGCTGGTACTTTCACTGCTGCTGTGCTCCTGGTGCAATCTTCTGTCTCTGCAGGACAAATCGGCCAAAAATTTGGGGCTGAACGTAACGAGAGCACGCCTGCTTGTCTCCATCGTAGCGGTTATGCTGGCTGCTATTGCTACGGCTATCGGCGGACCGATCGCTTTTGTAGGGCTGCTTATTCCTCATATTTCCAAGCTGCTTGTCGGTTCTGATCATAAGATACTGATTCCGTTTTCCGCACTTGCGGGTGCGCTTTTGATTTTATCAGCAGATACACTGGGGCGTACGGTGCTTGCTCCTTCAGAAATTCCGGCTTCCATCATTATGACGGTTATCGGAGGCCCATTCTTAATATTTCTACTCAGAAAGAGTGAACGAGTCCATGGAAATTAAAGAGGTAACGTTCTCTTATGATAAAAAGACCGATCATTTGAAGGCCGTAAGCAGCCTCATTGAGATTGGAAAAGTGACGACTATCATCGGCCCGAACGGCTGCGGCAAGTCAACCTTACTTGGTGTCATGTCTCATAATAATGTTCCCCGCATCGGGCAGGTGCTGTTGGACGGCAAGTCTCTTAACAGCTACAAGCCCAAGGAGTTAGCCAAAAAGCTGGCTGTGGTTCATCAGCATAATGATGCGCCATCCGACTTGACTGTCGAGAAGCTGGTCAGCTTTGGACGAATGCCTCACAAAAGTATGTTTAATCCAAGTGCTGACGAAGATGAGGCGGCTATAGAGCAAGCGCTGTCCCGCACGAATCTTTTGACCAAACGGAAATTAACCATTGATCAATTATCTGGCGGTGAGAGACAAAGGGTTTGGATAGCTATGTCTTTAGCTCAGAGCACTCCTTTTTTATTCCTGGATGAACCAACTACATATCTTGACATTTATTACCAATTTGAACTGCTGGATTTAATAAAAACCCTCAATGCGGAGTACGGCTTAACCATTGTGATGGTATTGCATGATATTAATCAGGCGCTTAGGTACAGTGACCGCATTATTGTAATGAAAAGTGGGGAGATTGCGATGAACGGCTTGCCACAGGACGTGATCACAGAGGCTACAATTAAACAAATATATGGGGTTGACGTCGTTATTAAGCAGGATCAGGCTGCAGGCTTGTATATAGTTCCATTAGGTATTTAAAAAGGTGACGATGTGAGCAGATTAAATGGGATGATGTTATCTCTTAAAACGAAGCTTTTGAATAGCAAAAAAAACGTCTTCCAGCAGCTGCTGACGCTGCTGGCGTTAGGCGCATTCGTATTCTCATTCATTGAGCTGAGCAGTCTGGCAGTTGGTTATTATGAGAATCGGAAAGCGTCTGCCGAGGCACAAGCGGTATATTACAGCAGCCTTGAAGGGACAGAGCAGGGTGGGGGTTCTTCCGGGGCAGCCGTAAAACCGGCAATAAATCCCGAAGCTTCTCCATTAGCCGTCCGATCGGCCTTTCAAGGTTTACTTGCAGTGAACTCCGATATATTAGGTTGGATAAAAATTGGCGACACACAAGTCGACTATCTGATCGTCCGGGCTGAGGATAATGAGTATTATTTGACCCGTAATTATAAGCGGGAAGAAGCAAAAGCTGGGAGTATATTCATGGATTTCAGGAACAATGTGACCGCGGTTAGTCCGAACACCATTTTGTATGGTCACCGAATGAAAGATGGGTCGATGTTCGGGGATTTGAAGAAATACATGGACAGGGAATTTTTTGAAGCGCATCAACTCATTTCTATGGACACCTTATATCATCGATATGACGTTGAAGTGTTCTCAGTCTACTATACGACGACAGATTTCAATTATATTGAAACGGAGTTCGACACTCCGGAAGATCAGCTTCGATTCTACGAGAGAATCCGAGAAAGATCCATGTACAAGACGGGGGTCGTATTGACGGAGCAGGACCGGGTGTTAACCTTATCTACCTGCGATTACACATTGGATCCGAATGAGGGCAGACTTGTTGTGCATGGTCGGCTTGTGGAGAAGCAGGAAGGAAGCATCTCAGAGGCAACGATAGATAGGGCAGTGACAAATAAGAGTTTGAACAATCACAATGAGGGAGAGATGAAGTTATGAAAAGTCCATTCAAGAAGGTTATGTGCGGTGTCTGTCTATTAGCGTTACTGGCTTCAGCCGCTCCAATCTATACGGCAGGGGCCGCAGATGTACCGTCTGCAGCATCTACTGCCAATTCAAGCTCGAGTTCCAGCTCACTGAAAGACGGGATTTACTCCATGAATTTTGTGATCAAGAAATTTGGTACCGATCAAGATTCAGTTATGCAGGATTATGTCATTAATCCCGGTAAGTTAACAGTAACGGGAGGTAAACAATTGTTCTCGTTCACACTCAAGCAAAGTAAAGAGAATACGGCTTTTAAAACAGAGCTTGATGGTGTATTGAAGGATACGAAGGTTATCGCCACCAATGAGGAGAAAAATACGCGTGAAGTTCAATTTGAGGTCAAGGATTTATCCAAGAAGCTCAAAGCGTGGATCAAGGTTGATTGGGCTGCGTTCAATTATTTCCATGAATATGATATAGAAGTTACTTTCGATCAAGCTAGCGGACAACGGATTAGCGAAGGTACCGTATCAAGCGATAAAGAGGGTTCAGCTTCAACAGGCGCGGCACAAGGTGGAGCCAGCCCTTCAGCGCCTAAAGATCAGCCTAAAACTGCAGAGTCAACTATTCCTGCTCCTGCAAAACCAACTACACCGACACCAGCTTTAACTGATGTTAACAATCACTGGGCTAAGGCATTAATTGAAGAAGCGGTAGGAACAGGAATTGCAAATGGCTACGATGACGGCAAATTTAAGCCTGATGGTGCAATTAGCCGTTCCGAATTTACGGTGCTGATCAGTCGGGCGCTAAAGCTGGAAGGTAAAAAAGCAGAGCTGAATTACTCTGATTTAAACCAGATTCCACAGTGGGTTAAACCTCATCTGGAGCAAGCGATTGGTGCAGGAATTATTAGCAGCTACGAAGATAATACATTTCGTCCTGACCGTAATATTACCCGAGCGGAAATTGCCGTTATAATTGGACGCGCATTAGGGTTTAAGGCGGATTCGAATGAGAAGCTAGCTTTTGCAGATGAGCAGCAAATTCCACAGTGGGCTTATGCCCAAGTTGCAGCGGCTTCGAAGAATGGCATTATTAACGGCAGAGACAATAATCTATATGCACCTAATGCCAGCGCGACTCGGGCAGAGGCGGTCACTTTGATTTTGGCGTTAATTAAAAATGTGAAGTAAGTCAAACTAGGCGATAATTTGAGTGCCAGTTTCAATGCCTAGGAGGTAGAGTTCTGTATCCATTATATGGGGAAGCTTTTAACGCAGCTAACTCTAGCAGGTTGTTTTTTCAACAAAATCATAGGACCAGCCGCTTGATTCGCGTGAACTATGGACATTTCATGCAGACTTCTTTAAAGTTAGATGTACACAAGCATGTATTTATACAGCTATCTTTAAGATCAGAGGAGAACATGAAATGAAACAAATGTTGAAAAAAGCGATTATTCCAACAATAGCGTTAAGTCTTGTATTTATGCTTCCGGCAAGAGCTGTGGAGCCGTCATTAAACGTGAAAGCACAGCAGCAGACAGCACCGGCATTGCCTAGCGAAATAGCTTTTCAAATTCCTATGAACACTTACTGCAGCTCGGAGAACTCGCTGGATTTTTCTTTCCAATTATCCAATGCTTTAGGGACAGCAGCTGATTTAACTTTGTATTTGTATGGTCAAGATGGTACAGCGTTTAATGAAGAAGGATCCTCATACCGCGAGATACAATCGAGCCTTGTGCCTGGAAAAGCCTTTCAGTTGAAGGGCAACGCTACAGGGACCTACCATATCAATTTCGGCAATCATAAAAAGTGCAACGAACGAGTGTATATGGGGAAAATTGTAGTAAATTCGGGGCAAGCCTCCGTGCTGGCAAGGGGATGGGTTGAAATGAGCGGCAGATTTGAAGACGTCACCGTGAATGGCAACAACAAAGTGGACCTGGCTGTCGTAGCCCCCTCAGCTTCTGCGGCTCCCATAGCTCCTACAGCGGCGGAAGCTCCTGCAGCTGCCGCTGTAGAGACCACTGTACAGCCTTAACCTGCAGCGACCGCTCAGTGCCGAAAGATGCGAGATTAATCGCTCCGCACTACACAGCAGCACATACTGTCAATTAGTTCGGTTGTCCGCAGTGGAAGCATTGAAATATCGATTAAAAAAGCGCCATGTACAATGTAAAATGGAAAACCTCCTAACCCACTTTTCTGAAAAGTGGAGCTTGGAGGTTTTTTTATGATTCCATACTAGTTCTACGAGCTGAAAGGCTTTAGTTGAATTAGTCCTGAGCATGTCGTTACTCGATAACTTTTAACCCCTAAGGATTCCCGCTATCGGATTCTTCCTGCTCCACCAAATGCTTCAGCACATTGAGCTTATTTTCCCAGTAACGTTCGTAATAGGACAACCAGCGCTTCAATTCAAGCAACGGCTCGGCATGAAGACTATACCTGGTTTCGCGTCCGACCTTCTGCTCCCTCACGAGTCCGGCATCCGACAGGATGCGCAGATGTTTGGAGACAGCCGTACGGCTCATAGGAAAGTGTCCGCTGATAACAGTAACCGGCATTTCTCGATCACTGAGCAATTGCAGCAGCTTGCGGCGGGTGGGGTCGGCGATGGCTTGAAACACATCATGTTTAGGAGAGGCGTCAGCCATCCTAAGCGTCAATGACCTTGGCGAGTTTTTCGAGAATAATCGATCCCCAGCCTTGGTTCATTCTTTCACGAACAGCTTCATGAGGCATATTGAATTCGGTAAGCTTTCCAGCTTCCCATCCGGAATGAATGAGAGTAAACTCCGTCTTGCCTTCCAGATCTTTTAAATCAAAGGAAACCTGCCAATCCTGCCCCCATGAAAAAGCAAGCCGGTTAGGAGGATCGAGCTCCGTTACTTTGCAATGAGATATGCCGAATTGGTCAGCGTTTAAAGTAAATTCATATCCGAGCACAGGTTGAAAATCATTAGGCATAAACCAGGCTGCAATGCCCTCTGCTGTGGAGACTGTGTCCCAAACCTTCTGAATGGGTGCATTGAAAACCATCGTATGTCGGATATCTGGCACCGTACCTTGAGTGTGCTCCTGCATGCATGTACCTCCATTAATATATGATGTGAAACCAAAAGGTTTCGTATTTGTATTATATGAAACCTTTTGGTTTCGTGTCAAGCATAACTATTGGCGGTGGAACGGATGGAGGAGGAACAATCATAAATGTCCGTCGGTCTTTATTATCATGCTATTTTTACCCATCAATTATCCAGTCTTTATAATCTATCGCTGGCCGTATAGTTATTGCTATAACCCCTTAGCTAAAGCTTAAGTCATATGATTATTATCACAGATAAATATTGGAATATGCGGTACAGTTAGGTAAATATGTTCCAATTGAAATCCGACTGAAAAAAATACATCCATAACAACAATTTCGTTTGAAATTCAAAGGGAGGTTTGTTTATGTGCTATGAAATAAAGGATAGCGACCAACAAATAGACGTCATTCTAACCGGAATTATCAGCGTAGAAGAAGCGACCTCCATCAGGCAAAAATTGTTTCCGATCCTACAACAAGAATTCCACAGCCTCACTTTCCATCTCGGAACAGTTACGGAAATGGATAGCTCTGGGCTTGGCCTTTTGTTGGCCGTACAGAAGATCGCCATGGATTTTAATGCCAGTGTTTCATTTAAAGACGTCCACGGACAGCTAAGAGAACGTCTAAACATGGCGGGAATAAAGCTTTAAAACAAAGCATGCAACGCACAGCAGCGAAAGAGGGGTTCTTTAATGAATCGACTTACCCAACATATAGAGGCCCTTCGGGACAAACAAGCGCAAGACAAGCTCGTATTGCCATATGCGACCATATTTCATGATTCTCAGGAAGCCATAATGATTACGGATTGCTACTCAAAAATCGTGAGAGTAAATCCAGCCTTTATATCCATTACCGGCTACGTTGAGTCGGAAGTAATCGGGCAAAAACCAAGCATGCTGAAATCGGATTTCCAAGATCCTGAATTCTATGTCAATATGTGGGCATCTATACATAAGGATGGGAAGTGGCAAGGGGAGATCTGGAATCGCAGAAAAAACGGGGAGATTTATCCGGAGTGGCTATCTATTAATTCCGTAAAGGACGAGCACGGGATTCTGGTCAACTATGTAGGCATGTTCTCCGACATTACCCATCGCAAGAACGCGATTTCGAAGCTTCGACTGCACGCGCAAGTGTTCAGCAACGCCAGCGAAGGAATTATGATTACGGATAAACAGCTCAAAATTTTATCGGTTAATCAAGCCTTCACGATGATGACTGGATATACGGAACAGGAGGCTGTCGGGCAAACACCGCGATTGCTTCACTCAGGTCTGCAGAATCAATATTTCTACATTAAGATGTGGGAAAGAATTCATACGAGAGGCTTCTGGGAAGGTGAAATTTGCAACAAAAGAAAGAATGGCGAGCTGTATCCCGAGTGGCTGTCCATAACAACCTTAAGGGATGAGAAGGGAAATATTACGAATTACATCGGCATGTTCACGGATATTACGGAGCGTAAACAGTCTGAGGAGCATCTGAAATACTTGGCCCATTTCGACAAGCTGACGGGGCTTCCTAATCGAACCTTGTTGAGCGAATTAGTTAATGAAGCAACCGTGCGGACCGTGAATACGACCCTAAAGCTGGCTGTTTTTTTTATTGATCTGGACCGGTTCAAGATGGTTAACGATTCCTTGGGACATAACATCGGGGATAAGCTGCTCCAACAGGTTGCCAAGCGTTTGAGCTCTGTCGTTAGAAAGGGCGATATTGTGTCCCGGTTGGGGGGCGATGAGTTTATTATTGTACTGCAGGATTTACAGGAGCAGGAAGAAGCGACGCTTATCGCCAATCAGCTTATTTCCAGTATTAAAATGCCCTTCTGGATCGAGGACAATGAGCTTTATATTAATGCGAGCATTGGAATTTGCATATATCCGACACATGCCGGCGATTTTGAGACATTGCTCAAGTACGCTGATTTGGCCATGTATCAAGCTAAAATTCAAAAGGGAGGATACCAGTTTTTCAACGAAAACATCATCAGTACCTTTCTGCGCAAGCTTGATCTGGAGAACGAGCTAAGGTGGGCGATTGCCAAAAACCAGCTGACCCTCTATTATCAGCCGCAAGTCGATGCACAAACCGGTCGACTGGAAGGTATGGAGGCGTTGCTCCGCTGGAATCATCCTTCTCTCGGCCCCGTTCCCCCCGGAGAATTTATTCCTATTGCCGAAGAGACCGGCATTATTATGGATATCGGAAAATGGGTGTTGAAGGAAGTTTGCACTCAGCTCAACAGCTGGCTTTCTGCATCGTTGGCCGTACCGGCGATTGCCGTTAACTTATCAGCCAGGCAGTTTATGGCACCGGACTTAGCTTCCTCCATTCACGACATTGTCTGCCAGACCTGCTGTGATCCGCGGCATATCGTAATTGAAATAACGGAAAGCAGCAGTATGCACGACATTGAATCGGTATTGCCCATACTGCACGAGCTTAAATCATTTGGTTTTCAAATCGCGATTGATGATTTCGGTAAAGGCCATTCGGCGCTTGGTTATATGAAACAGTTTCCTATCGATATTCTGAAGATTGACAAGAGCTTTGTCCAAGAGCTGATCAGCGATTCGAAGAGTGCGGTTATTACAAAAGCTATTATCGATATGTCGCATGGCATGGGGCTTCGGGTCATTGCTGAGGGGGCTGAGACGCTGGAGCAAATGGATCATCTGCGAACAATGAACTGCGACATTGTGCAAGGCTATGTTATTGATCCGCCTATGCCGTCTGAACAGCTCGAAATGCGTTATTTAAAGGGAGAGTAGCCCACATGCCGAAATGGCTTGGAAAATCAATCCACCATAAACTCATTCCATCGAGTGGGATTCAACAAGTACAGTTGAAGGAGGTTTCAATTGAAGTTGATAGTGATCAGCTAGCAACTCAACTGAAGATGATTGATTTATCTGCAGAAGATTTATTAATCATTCGCTCCATTCAACCCCTGATAATCGAGAATATCGATGAAATCATTGAAGTTTTTTACACTACGATTGTTGAAGTAACCGTTCTTAAAAATATCATTACCGAGCATAGCACTATTGAGCGACTCCGCGGTACCTTGAAGCAGCATATCATTGAAGTATTCAGCAGCCAAATCAACAGCGAGTATATTCAGAAACGGCTGCGCATAGCTGAGGTCCATCAGCGCATCGGATTAGAGCCCAAATGGTATATCGGAAGCTTCCAGAACCTGCAAACTACCTTTTTGAATATCATTTACCGTTACGCTAAAGACAGCCAACAGGGCTTAATTTATGGACAAGCTGTTACCAAGCTGCTTAATTTCGAGCAGCAACTGGTCATTGAGGCATACGACAAGAAAAATATAGAGATGAAAGAACAATACAACAAGCAAGTCCGTGAAGAAGTGAAAAATAAAATTGGCCTCGTGAGCCAAGAGCTCGCCGCTCTTACAGAACAGGCAAGCGCTTCAACCCAACAGCTTATGGCTAGCAGCAGCCATGTTAATCATTCGTTCCTTCATAGCGCAAATATGGCTCAGAACTCACGCGTGCTTGCTCTTGCCGGGGCGGAGAAAATAGACGGGCTCGAACGCAGAATAGAATCTATTCACCAGCGTTCCTTGCGGATGGAATATTCCGTGGCGCAGCTTATTGATTCTTCCGAGCAAATTAAAACAATTGTGCGTATCGTGCAAAATATTTCCGGTCAGACCAAGCTGCTATCGCTTAATGCCGGTATTGAAGCTGCAAGAGCAGGCCAGCACGGGGCCGGTTTTGCAGTGGTGGCGGGAGAAGTGAAGAAGCTTTCCGAGAGTACCGTCAAGGCGGTAAAGCAAATTAGCGATTTCATACAGCAATCCAGCGATCGTACGCAGGAGGTCGTACAATCGATTGGAGAGGTCAAGCATCTGGTGGGTGTTGGACAGCAAGAATCGGGGGAAACCAGGGAGATGTTTAATCAAATTCTGCATTCCCTTGATAGCAGCCTGGATGAGCTGAACAAGGTTGAATCGGAATTGGAAGCTTTAGTTAAAGTAATTGGAGAGATAGGCTCGGCAACAATGAAGGTAGCAAGTTCTGCTGAAGACTTAAATACGGCAACTCAGAATTTTTAAGCTAAGATTGGATATATGGACATATACGTGGGTCTCCTTTAACAATGAGGGGGGCTTTTTATTATGCTAAGGCATTTAATTATTTTTTTGCAAAACGTCTTGGCGTCTAAACCGCTCCTTCATTGCCCATAATAGCTAATATAATCAGGTAGAAGTGGGGGAAATACATGCTATCGGTACATTGGAGGCTTGCTGAGCTATGGACGCTTGGGCGGCAGAGGGAATTAACGGAGGACGAACAATCGGAAGTGTCAGCCTGTCTGCACTATAATGCTATATTTGCCCGGAAGTTGTCCAGTCTTTACAATTTATCAATGGCGGCATCGATATCTAATGATATTGAGTGGCAGCATGAGATCTGTAAGCAGATCGAGATATTAGAAAGTCAAGGGAATCTGCACCCGGATTTTCGCAAATAAGGAGCCTTGCAGGGCTAATTCACGGCTGTTGTTTCAACTGCTGCTATGCAGCATTAAACCAAGCTCAGGACTCAAGCTTTTTCGAAAGAAATGTAAACGCTTCAATATGCCTGGGCACATAAAAATTCTTTTTGATGATTGTGTAAAAGCTTTGCTTTTACGGAGGGATCATGTGATAATAGTATGTTCACCCATGCACGCGTTGCGGCGTATGGATGTATTGGAATTTGATCTCATGGAGGAAGAGTAACAGTGGAGAGGTACCCTTTTTCATATAATCATTCTCAGCCTTTTATTCAACAAGTAAGTGAATGGATAGCGGATGTGTTCTACGATATACTGCCGGAAGCGGGCTTTGAGGTTCGCGACGAGCAGATTTATATGGCGTTTCAGCTGGAACGGGCTTTTGCCGAGAAGCAGACGATTTTTGCGGAAGCTGGGGTAGGTACAGGGAAGACGCTGGTTTATTTGCTGTATGCTATTTGTTACGCACGATATACTCGCAAGCCAGCAATTATCGCCTGTGCGGACGAGTCGCTGATCGAGCAGCTGGTCAAGCCGGAAGGTGATATTGCGAAGCTGGCTAAGCATCTTAGTCTGGCTATTGACGCAAGGCTAGGCAAATCTCCCGACCAATATGTTTGCCTTGTGAAGCTTGATGAAGCGCGCCTTGGGCACGAAGATGTAGAGCTGTACAAGGATTTATACGAGAGCCTGCCGGAGTTTGTTCACTCTTACGATGCGCTGCAATCTTTTCACGCGTATGGCGATCGCAAGCAGTACCCGCATATGAATGACGAGCAATGGTACAATGTCAGCTGGGATGTGTTTCAGGATTGCTTCGTTTGCGATAAGCGGCACCGGTGTGGACAAACGCTTTCCCGGGATCACTACAGGAAATCCACTGAATTGATTATTTGCTCGCATGATTTTTATATGGAGCATGTGTGGACGTATGAGGGAAGGAAACGGGAAGGACAATTACCGCTGCTGCCGGATCATTGCACAGTTGTGTTCGACGAAGGGCATTTGCTGGAATCTGCTGCGCAGAAGGCACTGACCTACAAGCTGAAGCATGTGGTTTTTGAGGAATTGATTACGCGCCTGCTTAAAGGTGAAGTAAGAGAAACGTTGGCTGTACTAATAGACGAAGCGATTGAGCAGAGCGAAACGATGTTCGACTTATTGGAGCGCCAGAGTAAAGCGATTCCCGGCTCCGACAGGAAACAGATTATTTTGAGCGAGCAGCTGCTTAAAGAAATACTTCAGTTTCAAAAGGTGCTTGCGGCCATAGAAGAAGAGCTTGTTTTCGAGAGTGAAATGTACACGTTGAATGAGTATCAGCTGCGCATCGTAGAGGAGCATCTGGAAATGATGCAGAAGGCACTGAATCTTTTTCATCAATCGGAAACTCTGATCTGCTGGGTGACGGAAAGTGTGACTGGGCTTAGCCTGGTTATTATGCCGAGAACCGTCAAAGAAGTGCTGAGTGAAAGAGTGTTCAATTCGGGTATTCCGATCATCTTTTCATCAGCTACTCTATCGGTCGAGGGATCGTTTGATTATGTAGTGGACAGCCTCGGAATTAAAAAATATTTATCCTTCTCGGTCGATTCACCCTACGATTATGAGCATCATATGGAAGTGCTGGCACCCAAGTGGTCTTATAGCGGTACATTTTCCGAGAAAATGAAGACGGCTTTGCGACTGCTGGAGCGTACGGAAGGAAGAGCATTAATATTGTTTCCGACCAAGGATGAATTGCAGCGGTTTAAGAAAGAGATCGCTCATTATCCGGAATGTGCTGCCTTTCGCTTCTTATTTGAGGGGGATCAAGAAATCAGCGGTTTGATATCCTCGTTTCAACATGATGAAAAAAGCATTCTGTGCGCGGTTAGCCTGTGGGAGGGACTTGACGTGCCCGGTCCATCCTTATCGAACGTGATCATATGGGCTCTGCCTTATCCCCCTCAAGACCCTGTATTTATGGCGAAACGTCAAGCGGCCGCTTCGCCCTTTGAGGAAGTCGACCTTCCTTATATGCTGCTGAGGCTTAAGCAAGGGATGGGCCGGTTAATTCGTACGCGCGAGGACAGCGGAATTATAGCGATTCTCAGCGAAGAGCTGGAGCCGATTAGGCATCATATTGAGGGCGTGCTTCCAAAGGGAGTTCATTTGGTGGAGACGCTTGATTAGTTTGGAATACTAATGCAACCCCGTTGTTTAAGGAGCTTAATCCTTCGACAATGGGGTTTTATACATTTTATGGGGAGATGGGCAAGGTCAACGTAAGGAATTGTACATAAAGCGCGAGAAGTACGCGGTCGGACAGTGTTCCAAACAGTGATCCAAACAGACCGTAAAAAATTGTGCTGCCGTTAAAAACTAATAAAATAATGGCGGAAAGCTGTGAAAAGGCTTGCTGCTGCTGAAAGGTTCGATGATGTCCTCCAGTCATACAGACGGTAAATTATTGACAATTGTATCTCTTATTGGTTCGGGCTTATATTGTTTGGAGAACCGGAGGACAGAAGCTGCTGCATACAGAGGTTGGATTTAATGTTACAATATTTAATTAATGACGAGGAGGGGACATCATGAAGCTGTTTATCGGACAATATTTTATAAAGACAGTCATTGTATCCCTCGTTGCTGTTATGGCAGCGGCCTTGCTGATTTCCTTACTTAGCTACAAATACGTAGCTGACGCATTTGACGGCAACCATATTGAAGATCAGGTGAAGATTGCCGAGCTTTTGACCGCGCAGCTGGATGGGGAGCTGGAAACCATTGTGAAGAGCGCGTCCGGTATCCTAATGGATCAGGAGATCCTGCAAACCATTTATGCCAAAGATCTGGAGCAGCACAACAGTAAGGTTTCTCAAATCCAACAGAAATTGATCGCCTATTCCAAAAACATTAAGAACATTTATAGCGCCGATTTATATTTACCCGGCTCGAATATGCTTATCTCCAGTACTAATGGAATTATTACTTCGACATCTATCTCGGATGAAACCGTTCGTTTATATCAAACCGTTGAGGCGCTGCGTAAGGCGTTATGGTTGTATACGAAACAGCAATCGAACGAAGATGTGATCTCATTTTTTCAGCCTCTGCCAGTGCAATCGAATTTTCCTCAAGCCTATTTGGCTATCCATATTAGAGAGCGTGCGATCCAGGCCATCATTAAACCAACCCAGGCTGACATTCCTCATGAAGCTCTCGTAGTCAGTGAGTCAGGAAAAATCATTTCTTCTGAAAATAAAGCTATGCTGGGCCGGTTTTTGGAAACGGATAAACAAAGAATGCTCAAAGATATTCTGGATTCATCCGATCATACAGGGTACATCATGGAGCGCTCGACGGATACGTTTACTGCATTCAGCAGGTCCTCATCAACAGAGTGGGTGACAGTGCTTCGTTTTCCCAACCGATCCTTTTTCTCCTATAAGTCTGATATTTTCAGGTTTACAGCATTCCTTGTGTTGTATGTGGTGATTGCCGCTATCGTGCTGCTGCCGCCTGGCTATTTTTATATGTATATGCCTGTTGTACGATTGATTCGAGGCATGGGACATACCTTCAAGCAAGGGGTGCCTCCCAATCGAGGCAGGTTTCCAGATGAATGGAATATATTGAAGGAAGGCCAACGGCAAACGGAGGTGGAGCTGATCCTGCTGCAGGAGCGAAATGGCAAACAGAGTATTTCCGTCAAAGAACTGGCGCTGTTTCGGCTGCTTCATGGCTCGTTTGCACAATCCGCTCCGGAATATTTGGCCTCTTTTATAAAAGAACAGTCTTTGAATGAACGCAATAAATATTGGACCTTGGTCGTGGAACCGGAATCGCAAGCGTCTGACTCAAACTTTACTCAGGATGAGCCGTCGCTGCAATTTTTTGCCCTTACCAATCTGTGCGAGGAAATATTACGGCATAATCATATGGATGGCCATGTGCTGCCTTCACTCGATATGAAGCATATCATTGTACTATGCAGTGCGCCGCTTCATACTAAGGAACGCCAATTAACCGGTATGGGCTCACTGGTTGCGGAGTCCATCCAAAACGCGGTCAGCAATTATTTGAAATTAACCGTGTCGATCGGCATCGGGAATGCTTATTCCTTAAGAGAGGGCATCCATCATTCCTACTATGAATCCAGAGAATGCTTGCGGGAACGGCTAGTGTTAGGCTTGGGCAGCGTCATTACAGTGGGGGATATCAATCAAAAGTTCAGCTATCATTATCCCTACCAATTGGAGAGCTTATTGATTCGGGAGCTGAAGCAAAACAATCAGGAGGAATGTCTCCAGTATTTCGATGAGATTTTTGCGCAGGCACTGGATGCTCATGCAAATTCACATACGGTGATTAAGACGGCCTATACCCTTTACCTTTCCATCGTTCGTGTAGTAGACGAAGCTTCTGGCGGACAAGAACTTTCCATTAAATGGGACTTGGCGGATCCGCCCTGCTGGATTACGATGGAAGAGCTTCTGGAGTGGTTCAAGTCCGCTTTATTCCCGGAAGTATTCAGGACCATGGATCTGATGAATGATAATAAAGGAAGACAGACGATTGAAGCGATTAAGGAGCATTTGTACGAAACGGTCACGCAAATCCATTCTTTAACGTCCATTGCCGAACAGTTTGGTTTAAACCCCTCGTACTTGAGCCGGTTATTCAAAAAGTTAAACGGGCAAAGCTTCGTGCAATTTACGGCTAATCTGAAAATAGAAAAAGCGAAGCAGCTGCTGCTTAATACTAATTTATCCGTGTCTGAAATTGCTGAAGCAGTGGGATATACGGAAAGAACCTTTGGGCGTGTTTTCAAAAATGTAACGAGTACAACCCCAGCCAATTATCGTGTGCAGCAGAAGAAATAATCTTGGCTCGCTGTTGTGAGCCTTGAGGGAATTGAACGGAACGGAAAGTTCCGTTATTCCATCTATCGTATTGAAAATAAGGCGATAGCGGAAGGCGGATTTCCGTTATGTGTGGCGAATATGCGTATTCATGTGCAAAACAGAGAGATACAGGAACGAGCTGTTCCGTTTTTCTCTGTTTTTTGTGCTTTCCGGGGGATAGGGGAAAAAGGACTTCCGTTATTCTTCTCGATTCCTTAGATGCAACGTGCTATTACGGTTACGGTACGCCACACTGTAGATCATACTGTAGATCATACTGTAGATCATACTGTAGATCATATTGTCCGGAAGGCAGAGGTTTCCAGAGAGTTCTAGCAAGTATAAATTTGTATGTTTATGGAAGAAAATCTAACGTAAAAAAGAGGTTAACCTGTTCATTAGAGCTCGTTAAGCTTAAATCTGAAAGAGCTGAGTTCATAAGGGGTCTTTTACCGACCGTCATATTTTTTCAACATGATTTTATCGGTGAAAAAAGTGGCGGACATAATGGTTGCAGCCTAAGTAACGGCGTGTTTTCATCCCAGATGGGATGCCGGCCAAACGAGGGTAAATTATTGTCAGTTGCCGCGGGAAATCTGACATTCTAAGATGAATTCATCAACGCTGACACAATAAACAGGCAGGGGGGCGAAAGCTTGAGAGGCATTTTAGCAAATGCGCAGCAGTTGGCAGAGCAGCTGACCGATTGGCGAAGGGATCTTCATCAGCATCCGGAGCTTGGTTTTGAGGAACAACGGACCTCTGAATTCGTTAAGAAGAAGCTGGGTGAAATGGGCATAAGCGAGCTGAAAACCATTGCACAAACAGGCGTGGTTGCAGTGATGCACGGAGAGCAGGACGGTCCTACCATTATGCTGAGAGCAGACATGGATGCTCTTCCGATCCAGGATGAGAAAGAGGTTAGCTATGCATCAGCGATACCGGGCAAAGCACATCTGTGCGGTCATGACGCTCATACAACTATCCTGCTGGGAGCAGCTGCACTGCTTAAGAAAAACGGAATTCCCCACGGCCGTATAAAGCTCATATTCCAGCCGGCGGAGGAAGGGCTTGCAGGAGCCAAAGCTATGATAGCAGACGGCGTGCTGGAGCATCCCAAGGTGGATGCGGTTATTGGCCTGCACGTCTATCCGAGCTTATCAACAGGTACTATAGGCGTTTGCCCTGGGGCTTGTACCGCATTCTCAGACCGGTTCGATTTAGTGATCCATGGCAGAGGCGGCCATGCGGCGCATCCCCACCAAGCAGTGGATGCCGTGACGGTTACGGCTCAGGTTCTTACTGCTTTACAGCAGATAGCGAGCCGAATGACCGACCCGCTATCGCCCGTTGTGGTAACGGTCGGTAAGATTGCCGGAGGATATACGCGCAATGTGATCGCTCCCTCCGTAACGCTGGAAGGAACGGTCCGAACCTTGGACCGGGAGACGCAGGCAGCCGTTCCAGTGTTATTGGAGCAAATTGTAAATGGTATATGCCAAAGCTTTGGCGCCAGCTACAAGCTGAACTACTGGAATGGCTATCCATCGGTAGTGAACGATCCGTCCCTCATTCCTTTGTTGGAAGAGACAGTCAAGGATGTTCTTGGACAGACAACCTTGAAGCTGAAGCCTTCTATGGGCGGGGAGGATTTCTCCTACTACGCTGAACAGGTGCCTGGTCTATTTTTTCGGCTGGGGGTCCGTAATGAGGAAAAAGGCTTCATTCATCCGCTGCATCATCCGTTATTTGATTTGGATGAGGATGCGCTCCCAGTCGGATCGGCAATGCTTGCACAACTCGCTTTGAAATATTTGGATCATCATTCTAATTAGGGGGCAAAGCATGTTAAACAAGAAAAACAAAATATGGC
The DNA here is from genome assembly GCF_042676305.1 of Paenibacillus sp. GCM10027630. Lineage (NCBI taxonomy): Bacteria > Bacillati > Bacillota > Bacilli > Caryophanales > Paenibacillaceae > Paenibacillus > Paenibacillus sp. GCM10027630. The sequence continues at coordinate 213,528 of NZ_JBHTGY010000026.1, forward strand.
TGCATCGTTTGTTAATCCTATGCTGTGTAATCTTAGTATTGGTCGGCTGTTCCAAGCCTTCGGGCTCTACTGACAGTAAAACAGCCAATCCCGACAAGGGCAGTGACAAAAGCAGTAAAATATTGACGATCGGCATGCCGACAGACGTCGTTTCCTTTGATATCCATAATCACAACACCATTTTGACCGAAGCCGTTCATATCAATATGTTCAGCTATTTGTTCAAGCGCAATTCCGATTTGGAAATCAAGCCTGATTTGGTGGAAAGCTATAAGGTTATTGATGATACTACGTGGGAGTTTAAGCTTAGAAAAGGAGTCACCTTTCATAACGGAGACCCGTTTACGTCCGCTGACGTGAAATATACGCTGGAGCGGGTAGCCAAAGATAAGGGGCTTAAGGAAAATCCGAACTATAAACAGATTAAAGAGGTCAAAATCATCGATGAAACGAACTTTCAAATTTTGACGGACGGCCCTCAGCCAGCACTGCTCAACCGTTTATCGCGGATCGGCTCCGGTATGCTCCCAAAAACATACATCGAGAAAAACGGCTTCGAATATTTCCTTTCTAATCCAATCGGTACAGGACCGTTTAAGTTTGTGGAATGGATACGCGACGACCGTGTTGTACTTGATGCATATGATAAATATTTTGAAGGCCGTGTGAAAGACTGGGATCGGGTCGTATTCCGCAAAATTCCTGAGGACTCGAGTCGTGTGAACGAGCTGCTTGCAGGCGGAGTGGATATCGTTGCCAATCTTCCATCCAATTTGGTTAGTGTCGTAAACGCCAATGATAAAACAACGATGATCAAAGCAACCTCGAACCGTGTAGGACTGCTCGCTGTCCGTTCTGCCAAAGGGATGCCGACGGAGAACCCTAAGGTACGCGAGGCTATCGATTTAGCCATTAACAAGAAGGCGCTCACCGAAACCGTTTTGGGAGGATATGCCACACCGACTCGCACGCGTGTTACTCCAGGTAATTTTGGAGCAGAGCCGTCCTTATTCAATACTTCGCTTTATGATCCTGACAAGGCTAAGCAGCTACTGAAGGAAGCCGGATATGCCAACGGACTGACCCTTACGTTATCTTCGCCTACCGGAGTGTATACCAAGGATAAGGAAGTTTCCGAAATGATCCAGGCGATGCTCGGGGAAGTCGGGATTAAAGTGAACTTGGAGCTTATGGAGAGATCGAAATTTACGGAAATGCGTAACGCCGGTAAAAACAAGGAGCTGTTCCTTGCTTCCTATGGCAATTCACTCTTCGATGCGGATACGGCGCTGGATGTATACCGTACGGAAAAGGCCAAGACAGAATTGACTTACAGCAATCAAGAAGTCGATGACCTGCTAAAAGCTGCTCTTATCAATATGAACCCTAAAGACCGGACGGCTCAGTACCAACGGATTCAAAAAATTGTGGCCGAAGAAAGACCGCATATTTATTTGTACTCGGAGCAGGGGCTGTATGGAGCCAAGAAGACAATCAACTTCAAGCCTAGAACCGATGAAATGATTTACGTTCCTGATATTACCAAAAAGTAAGAACCAGTCACAAGGGCCGGGGTTATCCTTCCCGGCTCTTTTAATTACGGGGGAGGTATTATGAAAGGTTACATCGCCAAAAGACTTCTGCAAATCATACCCGTTCTGTTCATAATCACCTTTATTGTTTATTCTCTGCTGTATTTAACAGGAGACCCGGTACTGCTGATGCTGCCTGAAACGGCGACGGAAGAAGACCGGCAAGCCCTTCGGGAAGCGCTTCATTTGGACCGCCCCTTCTACATCCAGTACGCGACTTTTCTTTGGGGTGTGCTTCACGGCAATTTTGGCAAGTCCTACTATTATGGTCAAGAGGCTTTGCCCTTCGTGCTGGAGAGGCTGCCGGCTACCTTTGAGCTTGCGGTAGCTTCCATGGGGATCGCCATTTTGATTGCAGTTCCGTTTGGAATTTGGTCCGCTACCCACAAAAACAAATGGCTGGACGTGATCATCAGCGGTTTTGCCGTATTGGGAAAAGCGATGCCTAACTTCTGGTTCGGTATTATGCTGATTCTGCTTTTTTCGGTGGAGCTTCGTATGCTGCCGGTTTCAGGAAGAGGATCTTTCGAGCATCTGGTGCTCCCGGCGGTTACATTAGGCTTTGGAGTCGCTGCGCAGATCACACGCTTGATTAGATCGGCCATGCTCGAAATATTGCAGCAGGAATATATCCGTACGGCAAGAAGCAAGGGCCTGATCGAAATGCTAGTCATATACAGGCACGCTTTTCGCAATGCGTTAATTCCGGTGGTGACCATCATCGCTATGCAGGCCTCATCGCTTATAGGCGGTGCCTTGATTACAGAAACGGTATTTTCCTGGCCTGGTCTCGGTCAATTGCTGGTGCAGGCGGTAAGCCGCAAAGATATGGCTATCGTTGAAGCGGCGGTGTTTATTATTACGTTGGTCGTCATTATTTCCAATTTGCTAGCGGATATCGTTTATAAATGGTTGGATCCGAGAATCAAGTACCAATAAAAACGAAGGAAAGAGCGATTCATATGAAAACAAATGGCTTTAAACGCGGGATGTCGCTTTTACTTCGCAGTAAAACGGGGACCCTTGGTTTGATGATCGTCAGTCTATTGGTTTTGATTGCTGTTTTTGCCCCGTGGCTTGCTCCATACGATCCGGCCAAAATCAACCCTTCGGCTATATTAAAACCGCCGGCGTGGCTTAGTGGGGGAATGAGTCAACATATATTAGGAACAGATAACTTGGGAAGAGATATGTTAAGCCGCATCATGTATGGCTCACGGGTTTCTTTGTTGGTTGGAATCAGTGCGGTTGTAGTTGCCGGAGCTATCGGTCTCGTTTTGGGCTTGATTTCCGGTTTTTATGGAGGATTTATCGATAATCTTATTATGAGAGTGGTCGATTCGTTTCTCGCGATTCCGCATATCTTATTTACCTTAGTTGTTCTGGGTGTATTGGGGCCTAGTATGACTACGCTCATTGTCGTGTTAGGGGTGACGAATTGGGTTTCTTATGCCCGTGTAACGCGTGGCGAGGTGCTTAGTATCAAAGAGCGTGAATTCGTCAAAGCGGCCCATTCTATTGGAGTGCGTGACCGTATGATAATGATCCGGCATTTGCTGCCCAATGTTTTTTCTTCATTTATCGTTATTGCTACGCTGAATGTGGCAGGCACCATTATTGCCGAAGCTTCCCTAAGCTTTCTGGGGCTTGGTATTCAACCCCCAGCTGTTTCATGGGGAGGAATGCTCAGCTCGGGGCGTACGTATTTGTCTACCAGCTGGTGGGTAGCGACATTCCCGGGGGTAGCTATTACCATGACGGTGTTAGGTATTATTATGCTTGGGGATTGGCTGAGGGATCTTCTGGATCCACGTTCTCAGGGCCAGAAATACGCAAAGGAGTGAAGAACCATGGATCAAAATACGCTGCTGAAAGTGGAAGATTTGAAGACCTGCTTCTTCACGGATGGTGGAATTGTGGCGTCTGTGGACGGAGTCTCCTTTTCTGTCAATAGAGGAGAAACGGTGGCTATCGTAGGCGAATCCGGATGCGGGAAAAGTGTCACCTCGTTATCTATCATGGGGCTTCTTGGTTCTTCCGGAAAAATAGTTAACGGCAGCATCCGGTTTGAAGGAAACGATTTATTGAAGCTGTCCAAAAAGGAAATGAGGACAATTCGCGGCAACAATATCGCCATGATATTCCAAGAACCGCTGACCTCGCTAAACCCTGTGTTTACAGTTGGCTACCAGATCAGAGAAACGATTCTCATTCATGAAAAAATAAGCAAAGACGCCGCCAAGCAGCGCGTGATCGAGTTGCTCAAGCAGGTCGGAATTCCGCACTCCGAGCGGATATATCATTCTTTCCCTCACTCCTTGAGCGGAGGCATGAGACAGCGGGTTATGATTGCGATGGCGATCGCGTGCCGGCCTAAGCTTATTATTGCGGACGAACCGACAACAGCACTCGATGTAACCATACAAGCACAAATTTTAGAAATATTGAAATCTTTAAAAGAGCTCAACGATACAACAATTCTTCTCATTACGCATGACCTTGGGGTCGTAGCGGAGGTTGCCGACCGTGTCATGGTTATGTATGCAGGTCAATTGGTGGAGCAATCCGATGTATTCAGCTTATTTTCCGCCCCCAAGCATCCTTATACGCTCGGACTCCTTAATAGCACGCCTAAGATTCACAGGCTATCCGAGCAGTTGGAAAGCATCGAGGGTTCTGTTCCGAACCCGCTGCAAATGCCTGTGGGCTGCCGGTTTCATCCGCGCTGTCCTAGCGCAATGGACCTATGCCGCCAATCCTCACCCCCGGCTATCAGCATGTCGGAACGTGAGGAAGTTAAATGCTGGCTTTACGCAGAGACGAAGGAGGCAGCAAGCGGATGACGGCTACCTATGGAGAAGATAACCTATTGCTGGAATTAAAAGGCGTTAAAAAATACTTCGATATCGGCAGTGAGGGGTGGTTTGCTCCGAAGCAGCAGCTTAAAGCGGTGGATGGGGTTGACCTGCGTATTTATGCGGGTGAAACTTTAGGCATTGTGGGGGAATCCGGGTGCGGGAAGTCCACGTTGGGCAATTTGATTTTGCGGCTGCTTGAGCCTACTGAGGGTAGTGTCATGTTTGAGGGAGTCGATCTGAATACGCTGAAGGGAGAGCAGCTAAGGCGCAAGCGGGCACAGTTTCAGATGGTTTTCCAGGACCCCTACTCGTCGCTTAACCCTCGCATGCAGGTGTTCGATCTAATTGCAGAGCCGCTAAGAACTCATGGAGCCGTTAGGCGGAAGGAATTAAGCAAACAAGTCCATGAGCTATTGGAGGCTGTCGGTCTTGATCCTTCTTATGCAAACCGGTATCCTCATGAATTCAGCGGAGGCCAGCGGCAGCGGATTGGCATTGCTAGGGCACTGGCTCTAAAGCCGAAGCTGATCGTATGCGATGAACCCGTTTCCGCTTTGGATGTCTCGATTCAAGCGCAAATCCTTAATCTGCTGGCCAAATTGAAGAAGGATTTCCGGTTGACCTATGTGTTTATCGCCCACGGTATCCCGGCGGTGAAGCATATTAGTGACCATATTGCGGTTATGTACTTAGGCAAAGTAGTTGAAATCGCACCTACGGCTCAATTAATGGGGCATACCGCACATCCGTATACAGAAAGCCTGCTCGCGGCCGTTCCGATTCCGGACCCCACCTTAAGAGGCGCTAAAAAAGCCGGTTTGCTGGAAGGAGATTTACCGAGTGCAATTAATCCTCCTTCCGGCTGCCGCTTTCATCCAAGATGCCTTTATGCCACGGAAAAATGCCGAAACGAACAGCCCGAGCTCGCTCGAATATCGGAAGGCCATTATGCTGCATGCCACTATCCGCTGGAACAAGGAGGGCTGGCGAATGTCCTTGCATGAGCAGGAGTATAAAGAGTGCGAGTCCGAGATACGAGAGAAGGAGCAGACGGAGACTCATGAGCATAAGCCGGAGCTTGGGGCACGGGTGCAGGAGCATAAAGATGCGCAGGGGATAGATAATCAGACGCGTGAACATGAGTATGAGCTTGAATCTCAGACGCAGGAGCATATACCTGATCAGACGATTGAGCCTCAGGAGCATGAACTAGAACATGCGCAGCTGCTGCAATGGGCCGAAGCATTGGAAGCTCCGTTTGCATTGAATGATTATAACGGCAGCGTCATGGGCGATATTGTTTTTGCCTATCAATCGGGCAGCTGCCCCATCTTGATCTCGTGCCCGCATACCGTCAATCATCGGCGCGGCGATTGGGTTAAGGAAATGGATGAGTATACGGGTGCATTGGGCCTCATTCTAAAGAGCTTAACCGATTGCCATCTGATGTTTACAACAAAGCTCTATGATGAAGATCCTAACTTTGTTGAAGGCGGCGTCTACAAATCTGAATTGGTGAGGCTGTCCAAGAAGCATGGAATCCGGTTTGTGATTGATTTGCACGGCGCATCTTCAACAAGAGAGTTTGACATCGATCTCGGTAGCCGGTACGGGAAAACGTTACGGGAGCCTGCTGCGAATATCATAACGGAACAACTGCGCAAGCATGGGCTGAGCGATGTTCGATCGAATGATACATTTGCCGCAACAGGTCCAGGCACCGTTACCTCACACACTGCTCGGCACTTGAAAATTCAAGCCGTTCAAATTGAAATCAACGGGAAATACCGCAGTCCGCGTACCGATATTGAATCGTTTTCCAGGATTGTAAAAGGGTTGACCCAAGCTATCGAATGCATAAAGGAGGATGTGAGACAAAATGAACGCCAAAAACAAAGGATCATACGGAGTGAGCGCTGCGCATCCGCTGGCCACAGACGCAGGAATATCCATTTTAGAGCAAGGTGGTAATGCCATAGATGCGGCTGTCGCCGTTTCATTCGCGTTAGGTGTCGTGGAGCCCTACGGTTCAGGCATCGGGGGTGGAGGAGCGACACTGCTTCAGCATGAATCGATGGGGGCCCCTCGTTTCTTTGATTATAGAGAGGTATTGCCGGCTTCAGGCATTGTATCTACTAAAGAAATCGGCGTCTCAGGCTTTGTGAAGGGCATGGAGGAGATGCACCGCAAGCTGGGATCCTTGCCGTGGAATGTACTGCTGCAGCCAGCCATCCAGCTAGCGGAAAAAGGGTTCATCATAAGCGACATTATGGAGCATCAATTAACAACGGTTGCGTACTTGAACCGTTCCGCTTTGCCGCATTTTTTCCCTGAAGGAGAACCCTTGAAGGCGGGTTCGCTCTTAATTCAGCTGGAATTGGCGGATACCTTACAGCATATAGCAGCTCAAGGCTCCCGGTATTTCTATGAGGGAGCTGTGGCTGAAGAGATCGTCCGTCTTGTCGAAGGGATGTCTCTAACCGATCTTCAGGAATATAAAGTACTGGAGAGGACGCCCGTATACGGGCAGTTTGCGGGACATGATATTATTGGTTCTCCGGCACCGTTAGCCGGTATAACCATTATTCAGGCATTGCAAATGGCGGAATATTTGAAGGTCAGCCAATATAAGGAGCGAAGCGCTGAGTTTGTTCACCTAATAGCCGATATTATTAAAGCCTGCTTTGATGACCGGAAGCTTATTATGGGCGATCCGGGCTTTGTCCCCATACACTCAGAAGAAATGACCTCGCAGGAGTATTCCATTAATCTTGCCCGCAAGCTGAATCCTTACCGGCTGTCAGATGCTCCGGTAGAGGTGCCTAAAGATTACAACAGCACCACTCATTTTGTTGTTGTAGACAAGCAGGGGATGATTGCATCCGTAACCAACACGGTCAGTGATTTTTTTGGCTCAGGTGTTTATTTGCGCGGTTTTTTTCTGAATAATCAGATGCGGAATTTTGCTTCCGATCCGACTTCGCCCAATAAAGCGGAACCGGGGAAGAGACCTCATAGCTATGTTTCGCCAACTCTTATTTTCAAACAAGGCAAGCCCTTTTTCACCTTTGGCTCCTCAGGAGGCAACAGGGTTCCGACAATACTTACCCGGCTGCTCGTTCGTTTCCTGCAAAATAAGATGAGTCTGGAGGAAGCAGTCCGATTACCCCGTTTTTATTCGGATGAGAGGCTCATTTATTTGGAGGAAGATCTGGAAGAAGCGGAAAGAAATAAGCTTTTGCAAATGGGCTACCGGTTGCAGCATCACCCGGTGCCGATACGGTTTGGTGGGATTCATGGTATGGTGCTTGGAGAGCAGGGGGCTATGTACGGAATTGCGGATCCACGGAGAAAAGGCAAGTGCACGATTAACCAATGAAATGCTTGTAGGCCGCTGCACAAAATTACGGTTTAAGAACACGGGGCGCAGGTGAATAGCTGCCATCGAGCCCAATCATGAATAAAGAAGTCAAAAAATGACGGTCACTGAACCGTCATTTTTTGTTGTACCCAATAGTACACCAGCCAATTTTAGTAAACAGTTCGGACAAGCGGCTTAAACGGACAGACAGGGTGGGTCGTTTTTGACAGTTTTTGTTTGGAGGTAAATTATTGTCGATTGAAAACTATTACCTTTATTTTACTATGGAATAGCAGGGTGTGAAGTTCCAAGGCTCTAGCAAAATGTGGCTTATGCTTTCGCGGCGCTTTTTGCTGCCAAAAAATCTTAGGAGGCGATGTAATGAACAAGAAATGGGCTGCAAAGATTATGGCTCTATCGGTGGCGTTAGCTGTACTGCTGCCGGCTGAAGCAGGTGTGTGGGCATCCAGTATGGCGGTCAGCACCGGCAATTCCTCGATCGACGGACGACCGGTCGCTTTTAAGAACCGCGACCATTGGTCCTCGCCGGATGGATGGCAGGTGTATCCGTATTATTTTACGGCCGATAGCAGCTCTTTCGGCAGCGGCGATCGTTACACTGCACGCTTCAGTTACATGGGAGTGACGGCTAACGGCGATTCCGGCAAGGATTCGGTCACGAATACAACGATCCCGTGGGCTGGCTCCAATGACAAAGGACTTGGCTTGGTCCAGGTGGCAGGGCATACGTTGTCTTCTGAATTTGCAACGGATCATGGATATTCGGTTTCACAGGATTTGACGAATGGCATGTCAGGCGGGTATTTGAATCATGTTATTTTGTCCCGTGCCGAAACGGTGGATGAGGTTGAGCAGATTTTGAGGGATACCAACAACGGGGGAGGGTTCCATAGCAGCTTCGCACGTAATACATCAGCTATGATCAGTGTATTTGACCGTAACGGCAATGCGGCCGTGTTCGAATTTGACGGCGATAGCTTTACCCGTGATAACATAACACAGGAGTACCAACAGGATGCTAACGGCTATTACACCGCTGCGCATAATGATGATAAGGATACAGCAAACCCGGCTGACGGCGCCTATAGCGGCTATGATTGGCGCAATAATTTCAGTAAGGTCAATTGGTCTAAGCCGAACGGCTTCCCTTATTTCTACGATCAGCAGACGACAACTATTCTTATGGAAACCGACCCTTATTCTCAAGAGGAGGATTCTAACGTCGTCAATACTGTGTATACACCGGATGGTATACATGACTGGGAGTTCTCAACCAGCGCGGTGAAGCGCCATACCCGGACAGGCATCCGTCTGGATGATCCCTACAAGAAGGATTATCGTTATTTTATTCATAAAAATGTCGGCTCCAACGCGCTCGGGACAGACAATTACTTGGAAACGCTGAGTAAAAATATCGGTGAGCTTCCAGGCAGTCAGAAACCGACCGGATGGCATATAAACCGTTTCGTTTCAACCTTTGGTACAGTGCTCGTCGGTAATAAAATTGGCGATCCTTATGGCGGCAAGCTCACCACCATGTGGGTGAACCTGGGCGAACCAACGGTAGGCATATTCATTCCATTGTTCCCGTATACGGGTACAGTTCCTGCTGAATTGAATGATATGTACCTCGCGATTAACGCCAAACGCCACCTCGTGTATAATTACACGGATGACAACGCTGTGGGCTACAGTGGGGGGCGCAACGCAGATCACACTATCGATACAGTTGCTTTAGTTGGTTCCACGAGCAATTACTACGCCGAAGGCGGCATTCAGAACTACACATTCGATATCGAGAACTGGGCATTTGATGAATACGATAAATTCATGACCGACCTCAGAAGCGGAACACGTACGGATGTTCAGCTGAAATCGGACATGATCGCCTGGCAGCAGAACATGGCCACGAAGATGAAGACGCATTATATCGCCGGGACGAGCCCGAACGTAGCCTTGAAAAAAACAGTTACTGTCGATTCCACATACAGTACCTATGCCGCTGCACAAGCGGTGGACGGAGTCGTGGCGGATGAGTCCCGCTGGATCAGTGCCAATACAGCGGGGCCGCATTGGCTTGAGATCAACCTTGGTCAAAGCTACACGGTCAAGAGTGCAGAAATTACTACCGGTAAAGGCACGAACGAAGCTGTTTCGAATTTTAAGCTGCAATCATGGAATGGCACGGCCTGGGTCGATATCCCCGGTACTTCCGTCACAGGCAATACGAGCACTAAGGTCGTACAAACCTTTACTCCGGTTGCGACAAGCAAAATCCGCTTCTATTCAACGGATAACGGCTATGTGAAAGTGAAGGATATTCGTTTGTTTGAATAGTTAGGAATGAACAAAAAAATCCCGGCAACCGCTTATACTGGTTGCGGGATTTTTTTGTTCATTATCAGAACCCATATTTACAAAAAATTAACATTTGAAGGCTGCAATTTGATATATTTAGATGGAATGTGAATATTTTGTAAAGAGGTGATTCGGAGGATGTATACACTCGCATTAAATGAGGCCTGTCATGAGCAAAAGGGACGTATAGGTTCAAAAGCGCTGCAGCTTGCTAAATTGACAGGTCACAATATTAGCATTCCGGGTGGATTTGTCATTACCTCTGAAGCGTTGGACCGTTTTTTGGCAGACAATGGACTTAATCCTGAAGAATCGTTGTCAGATATTGAACTCCGTTTTATTCAGGCTGCGGTTCCAGATGAGGTGCGTAATGAAGTGGTTGCGGCTTTTGAGCAGCTAAAGGGTGAAGAGAGGAGAGTAGCCGTTGCTGTAAGATCTTCCTCCTCGGCAGAGGATTTGGAGGAAGCATCGTTCGCCGGACAATACGAAACGATTTTGAACGTTACCGATATGCCTCATCTGCTGGAAAGTTTGAAGCGCTGCTGGGCTTCCTTGTTCTCCGCTCGTGTGAGAGGGTATGCGCTGCAAAAGAGCATTGGGGTAAATATGAACCGTTTACCCATGGGCGTGCTGGTACAGCGTATGGTACAGGCCGATGTATCGGGAGTTATATTCAGCATGAATCCGGTGACGAAGAACAAGGACGAAATTATTATAAACGCCAGCTATGGATTGGGAGAGGCCATTGTATCCGGCTTGGTAACCCCAGATGCCTATTACGTTGGTAAGACGGATGGCAGCATCCAAAAGGAGCTAGGCCTTAAGGAAATGAAAATCGTTGCTGCAGCCAAAGAGACGGTGGAGATGGAAACGACGGAAGAGGAGCAAAATCGCTTTTGCCTGTCTGACCGGCAGATTGATGAGCTGGCGGAGGAGACACGCAAGATCGAAGCGTTCTTCGATATGCCTGTCGATATCGAGTTTGCTGTAAAAGACAGCCGCGTTTTCATACTTCAAGCTCGTCCTATTACGGCTTAATGCATAAATATCCCTCATAAGTAATCAACGTAAGCCTTAGAAGCCCTATTTCTATTACTTTTGGAGGAACAAGGAACACCTGAATCATTCATAAATCAGGAATCACCATCCCCGAAGGAGGCATATTCAAGCTTATGACAGTTACATCTTTATTTCAAAGCACGATCATGTTAAATGAGGAAGACAAGAAACAAAGCTTCTGGGTTCAGGATGAAGTTCATCTAGCCCACGCGTTAACGCCCTTATTTGCCTCTTTTATGGTACCTGCGGTTACGGAAGGCACGAAGCTTGCTTTTGAAAATTTGAAGATGCCGCTTCTCCAATTTAAATATAAGGTGGCGGACGGCCGTATTTATCAGGATACCGTACCTTATCCGGGAGATCCGCTCCAGAGACTTGAGGAATATAAGGGAACGGTAGGTCCCATACTTCCTGTTCTGAAACAAACGCTGCAGGATTACGTAGATGCCGAGTTTTTGCCATTCTACCGTCAACTGGATGCTTGTCGGAATCAGACGCTTACTTTGGAAGAAGCGAAGGATAAGGTTCAGGAGCTGCACGACTTCTACCGTCGAGCTTGGCAGCTTCATTTTGAAATTGTTATGCCTCGTTCTGCATTCATGGTGTTGGAGCAATTATATGGGCAATTGACCGGTGAGACCAATACGACAGTAATTTACGATATGCTGTCTGGCGTAATGAACAAATCGCTTGAAACGGATAGAGAGCTGTGGAGGCTGGCAGATTTAGCTAATCAGTCGCCGGCTATGAGGGCTGCTTTTATCGACCCTGCGGACGCGGGCTACAAGGCAGTATTGGAGCAATCGGAGGATGGTAGAGCGCTGCTTGAGCGCTTGCAAACCGTACTGGAAACCTACGGATATCGCTCGTCTAATTCCCATGAGTTCAATGATGAAACGTGGGTGGAGAATCCGGAGCATGCATTGCGCATTATTGCGGCTTATACTCAGAAAAGCTATGATTTTGACCGTGAATTTGCCGAGACTGTACAAGAAAGAGAAGCTAGAGCAGCAGAAGCCCTTGCCAAGATGCCTGAGGGCGAATTGAAGCAAACCTTCATCATGATGTATCAGTGGGCGCTTGATTCCTGGGGTTTGGATGAGGACCACCACTTCTATATTGACGCGATGCTGCCTGCCAAATCAAGACTGTTTCTGCTAAAGGTCGGCGAGCTGCTTGTGGAGGAGGGCACATTCTCCAATAAGGAAGATATCTTCTATTTGTATCTCGACGAGCTGTTGGAAGCATTGACGGCTCCGGTTCCGCTTCATGGTACAGTCGAACAGCGGAAAATCGAGCATGAAGCTAATAAAAGCAAGCAAGCCGCGCCGTTCTACGGGGTGCCGCCAGAACAGCCTATGGACCCTGCCTTGGAGCGTATTTTTGGAGGCAAGCCGCCTGGAATTCAGGAAAAGGAGCAGACGTTCACCGGCTATGCCGCTTCCCAGGGCACTTACACGGGGACAGTTAAAGTTGTCAGGAGCCAGGAGGATTTTGCCAAAATTCAGCAAGGAGACGTTCTTGTGTGTAAAACGACAACTCCACCATGGACGGTGCTGTTCTCTATCGTAGGAGCTATCGTTACCGATGCCGGGGGAATTCTCTCACATGCGGGAACTGTGGCGAGGGAATACAAGCTTCCTGCTGTCGTAGGATCGAAGGTTGCAACCTCCGTCTTAAAGGATGGGGACAGAGTGACGGTGGACGGCACTAAGGGAGTTGTCCATTTTGGCCAATTCTAATTACCGGCTCGTCTTATTATCTATTCTAACAGGAACCTTTCTGGTTCCTGTTAACTCCACCATGATTGCCGTAGGCTTGCCAACTATTGCGGATGCCCTTGGCGTCCCGCTATCCCAAGCCTCTTGGGTAATTACGATCTACTTGATCGTTATGGCCGCTTTACAACCGATTGCCGGAAAATTAGGGGATATTCATGGAAAACGGACGATGTTCCTGTTAGGTATGCTGCTGTTTCTAGCTGCTGCCGCAGCCTGCATGTTCTCGTTTAATCTGATTTGGCTCATTATATTTCGGGCCCTTCAGGCGATTGGAGGAGCCATAGCAGCCCCGAATGCAAGCGCGCTGATTCGGGATGTGGTACCGAAGGAAAAGCTGGCCCAGACATTCGGAATGTTCGGACTGCTAATGGGACTTGGCGCGGCCATAGGTCCTTTAATTGGTTCTGTCCTAATAGGTTCATTGGGATGGACCTCCATATTCTGGATTAACATTCCGTTTGCACTATTCAGTGTAGTCGCCGCTTACGTCTATTTGCCCTCTACTCGCAATAGCATTAAAGTATCTTTGGATTATCTCGGCTCGGTGTATTTGATTATCGGGTTAACTGTATTGACCCTTAGCGTCACTCATCCTGAATATTTCAATTGGTGGACAATGGCTGTACTTGCTGTTACCGTGGGTCTGTTTATCCGCCAAGAATTGCGTTGTAAGGAACCGTTGATCCAATTTACTTTATTTAAAATCCGAATGTTCACCTGTGCGAACCTGGCTATTTTATTAAGCAACGCCATTATGTATAGTACGATTTTGGTCATGCCTGTTCTGCTGCAAAAGACATACCATTATTCAGTACAATCCGTCGGGATTCTGCTGTTCATTTTTTCATTAGCGATGTCCGCCTGCTCTTGGTTCGGAGGTTCTTTGACCGAGAAGCTTGGGAAGAAGAAGCTGGTAGGGCTGTCCTTCCTGATCTCGGGCGCGGCGGTGATCGGGTTTTTGGGGATTTATTACTATCCGACGTTTCTTTATATAGCGGTTGTATTGCTTGTAGGAGGTATAGGAGCCGGGATCGGGACGCCCTCTATGCAGGCTGCATCGATGCAAGCGGTGCCCAAGGAAATGTCCGGTGTGGCGTCGGGAATCTTCTCAACCTTTCGTTACATAGGTGGAATGGCCGCTTCGGTAATGGTCAGTCTGATGCTGGACTATCACTGGCTGTTCTATGCTTTGATCGTTATGGCGGTAATCGGATTGCCGCTATCCCGCGGTTTTGCTGAAATTCGGGGCGAGCGGGCAAGAGCGGGCTAATTTCTAATATCCCACGAGCAGCTGGAGAAACGCTTGTGGGATATTTTGTGACGCCAAGAAGATGGACAAAAGTTGTGTTTAGAGGGATGATATAGGTAAATGGTAAGTTTATTTACAATAATGTTTTTGAGCTTGTTCTGTACTTATAGAGCGCGATGAGGTATATTTTTTTTCATAAACAAAAACGGAGTGGATAATTTGAGTAAAGCTAAAGGCAAGGGCGGGACAGGTAGAGGAACAGACAGCAAGGGCTGGAACCGATGGCAGGCTAGTGCCAACAGAGCCAAAAATTCTCCCAAACCTTATACCAGCAAGGGTACCAAAAAAACGGACGGCACAAAAACAACCGGTAGCAACAAGGGAACTAAATCCTGAATATAAGGAATCCTGAATCCTGCATAACAGAAGGAAACATGGCTTGCTCGATAAGTGGCTTGATGATGTAATTACGGAGGAGTTTCCCCATGATTGTAACTACGAAACTTCATATCCCTACTATTCGCAACACTTTGGTATCCAGGCCGAGGCTTATAAGCAAACTTAATGAGGGGATGCAAGCCAAGCTGACGCTTGTTTCTGCGCAGGCCGGATACGGAAAAACAACAGTGTTAAGTGAATGGGTTAAACAGTGCAATGCACTTGTGGCGTGGGTATCGCTAGATAAGCAGGATAATGATTGGATACAGTTTTGGAGTTATATTACAGCTTCTATTCAGGAGAGAGTTCCGGGCTTTGGCACAACGTTAGAGCCTCTTTTAGGAAATGGACCTTCGTTGTCCTCAGAGTCGTTGGAGCCTGCAATTACGGGGTTACTCAATGAGCTGAGCCAATTGTCCGACGAACTGGTGATCATTCTCGACGATTATCACTTGATTGAACTTCCCGCTATTCATCATTCATTATTCTATCTGATTGAGCATTTGCCTCCCCGGATTCATTTTTATATTGCAAGTCGTATCGAGCTAACGATTCCTACTGCGCGACTTCTGGCTAAAGGTGAATTCCATCGAATTATTATGAAGGATTTGCGTTTTCAATTGGATGAGGGGCTTCTCTTTTTTCGGGATACTACGGATTTACTGCTATCAAAGGAGCAAGTCGCCGAGTTGTTCCATCAGACAGAGGGGTGGATCAGTGGGCTGCAGCTGGTGGCGATCTCACTAAAGCGCAGTGAAAATATAGCCGAGTCCATTAAACAATTTAGCGGTCAGCAGCAGCATATATCCGATTATTTGCTTGAAGAGGTGTTTCATCACCAACCGGAGCCCATGCGTTCTTTTTTATTGGAAACGTCTATATTAAGCCGAATGAATCGCTCATTATGTCAGGCCGTAACAGGTCAAATGAACAGTCAAGAACAATTGGAAAAATTGGAACAACAAAATTTGTTTATTATCCCCTTAGACGATCACAGAAACTGGTATCGGTATCACCATCTGCTTACTGAATTTTTACAACAAATATTGTCCAGAAAATATCCGGATAAATGGTTGCAAGTTCATAGCGATGCTGCATATTGGTTGGAGGAGCATGGATTTGATGAGGAGGCGGTAGAGCATTACTTAAAGGGGAAGAAGTATGCGGATGCTGTTCGATTGATCGAAAAAAATCTTCATACCTTAGTGCAGTCCAAGAGTATAGCATTGATCAGGTGGGTATCTGTTTTACCTGAAAACTCTTTTGTAGAGAAGCCTATGATTGAAATGTTTTATATATCCGTATTGCTGGGAGTCGGCAAATGGGATGAGGTGTATAGAAGGGTTGAGCAAGCCAAAATCCGGTTTCAAGCGCTGCAGGAAAAATGGCCCGAAGTGGAATGGAACCGGGTGATGGGGAATATTTACTTTTTTTGCGCGGTTACCTCTTATCTTAAGAAGGACTTGGAGAGTACATCTCAATATTTTGAATTGGTAGAACAACATATGTCGGAAGGCAGCTTCTTTCAAACGATGGGTCGCAACAGATACCAAGGCTACGATTCATTTGATGATCATTTGGCGTTAATTAACGATCTTCATGCAGCAAATGACTATCTATTAAAATGGATCAAAAATTGGGAGAATAAAAAAGAGTATCCATTCATAGGTTTCTTATATGCTTCTTATAGTAAATTGCTGTACGAATGGAATCGATTGGATGAGGCGGAGCTATATATTACTCAGGCGCTGGGACGCAAGGACATGCAGCCCTTTGCCAGGATACTGATTCTAGTTGCTGCCAGCGCCTCAAGGATTCAGCAAGCGAAAGGGAATTTCAAACAAGCCTCGGAACTGTTGGAACAACTGAAGCTGCAGATTGACTCTCCAGATTATGAATTATTTATGTTGAGAATCGAGGCGGAACAAGCCTTTCTATCTCTGAGGCAAGGCTCATTCCAATATGCTTATGATTGGTTGCAGCGATGCGGTCTGGAGCCACAGGATGAGGTTTCATTGAATCGGGTGACAGATCATCTATTTTTGGCCAGAGTGCTTGTGGAATGCGAACGGATGGAAGAAGCGCTGCCGCTATTGGAGAGAATGTATGGTCTGTTAACTAAGGAAGACCGTCTCCGGGATCGAATCAAGGTATTAATTTTGCAAAGTGTAGCGCTTATGCGTATGGGACAAACGGAGGCTGCTTCCTCTAAGCTGGAGACTGCTCTGTACTTGGCGGAACCGGAGGGGTACATCCGCAGCTTTATTGATGAAGGACCTATCATGGCGGATATGCTGTCCGAATATTTGAGAGTGCAAGACAGTCGTAATAATACTCCTTTGGTTTCCTTAGCGTATGTGAAGCAGCTTCTTCAAGCTTTGAACATTATTTCCAAAGAGGATTTGCCTGTTAAAGAAGCACTAACTGAGCAGGAAACGAGGGTTTTACTGTTAGTCGCGGATGGATTGTCGAACAAGGAAATAGCCCATAGTCTGAACATCTCAGGTGAAACGGTGAAGTCGCATATTAAAAACCTGTATAGAAAGCTCAGGGTAAATAATCGAGTGCAAGCACTGCAATGTGCCAAAGAATTGAAGATATTGGAATGAGAGCTATCCATTGGATGGCTTTTTTTGATAATATCAGACTTTATATGTTTTCAGCGGAGCTGAAGAAGTCTGATATTGCAAGAAAAGCTACAACTTAGACACGAATGTATCTACATCGAAAGGGCTTCGAATAGAAGCTTTTCTTATTTTCCTCTCACAGATTGACGGCGGGGACCTAATAAGTTAGTCTTAAATACGCTTAATGATAATAGATCAAAAAAGCAAAAGGAGTTCGAAAATGCCTACTATTACCGCAAAACCATTTGATCAAGAAATGCAAGCCTACCTAAGTGAAATCAAAACTAGCTACCATGCGGCGGAATTAAGTAAGAAAGATGCCTCGAAATTACCTGAACATATTTATATCATTGAAGCTGAGAATAATACGGTCGGGTATGGTGTGATATGGGAGTACAGCAGCGGGAAACAGTTAATCCATAAAGCGGAAAGCGATTATTTCGACAATGATGACAAATACCTGGAAAAAGACTTCTATATTGATATTAAAAACAAAACCGATATTGTATTTATAGAAGCATTGGATGTGCTGAAAGAATTTGAACGCAAGGGTCATGCAAAGTTCTTTATAGATTGGCTAAAAGTGAAATACCCTAATAAAAAAATGTATGTATATTCGATTGAGAAATCGCGGAATTTTTGGTATAAGCAGGGCTTCGAGGTTGTCGGTAATACGATATGGATGTCCTATAATTAAATGTAGTTGGAATAGTGACTCCTGTCTTTGCATGTAAAAAATCCCCCGTACGGGGGATTTTTTTTTTGTCGAAATAGTCTTAAAGTAAGATAATAATGAAACAAACAGAGTAGAAGGATCCGTAGGTGAAAGGTTGGAAAAGCGAATGAAAGTAACGGTGATCAGAGGTTGGATTTCTTTACTAAAAGAATTAATTATTCTAGCAGGAATCATTTCTACTTTTTCGTTTGCTGCTTCTCTTAGGAGACATGTCAAATAAATGCTCGATCAAAGTAAAGCAGCCCATAAGCAAATCAGGGGCTGCTTTTTTAGTGCACTTTTTTATTTTTCGGTCGATTCGCAACAATTAACTGATTTATTTCACTTTATAGTGCACCAAGGCAGTGTATAACATCTTGTTCCGATTAGGGTCGAAGGTAACGTTATGCTGAACGGAATACACATCCAGCATCAAAGCTTTATTCATGTTGATCTGCTCTTCCATTTTCCGTTCAAGTGTTTTAAGATCGTAAGCTTCAAAAAACTCAATTTTCGTTTCCATTTTATCCAGTATAAATTCCATTCTCTATCACTCCTGAAGTGGGGGATGCAAACAAAAAAGACACCATAGGGTGTCGGTCATTCAAATGTAGGTTTGTTTAAATAAAGCTGCCCTTTTAGCGGGTTCCTTATAATAGTAGTATAAACTGTGGATTATTATAAGTCTACACTTCTGGTAAATTTTCCTATATGTTTATTCATGCCGGCCGGCAGCACTAGCAAGCAAGGTAATAAGGTGACTGGTTTTTATGGTCTTATTCATGCAAAAGCTGCTGAGAATACTTTGAGGTGAAAGAGGGAGGATCGATCCAATGAAGACAAATGATAATCCATTGCTGCATGTCCAACGCATAGAAGGGGATATTGTCTCCTTTTTATCGGAATCTGGCACTATATTCAAGGAGTTTAACAAGCAGGACTCAGGGTGCATTTCTTACGGAGTTCATAGTGAAGGACAAAATTGGTTTGTTAAATATGCAGAGGATTCGGAAGCTGTGCGCTATTTAAAAAATGCTCATGCATTCAATCAGCAGGTTGAACACCCGCGGCTTCCGAAGCTGCTGAATGCTTTTCATTCAGAGAACGGTTTTGCCCTCGTATACGAGTGGGTGAACGGAGAAGTGTTAAGCAGCCCCGATTTTCCTGGAAAAGAAGGAAGAAACCGGCCGGAGTCATCGCATTATCGCTTTCGTCAGCTGCCTTTGCCCAAAATAACATCAGCCCTGACTACCGTTTATGAAGTGCACGCTTATTTGGAAAGCAAGGGCTTTACCGCGGTTGATTTCTACGATGGAGGCATGATTTACGATTTCGAAGAGGATAAGCTGCATCTCTGTGATTTCGATTGTTATACCAAAGGTTCCTTTATATTAGAAAAGGATAGGTTGTTCGGCTCTACGCGTTTTATGGCTCCTGAGGAGTTTGTTAAAGGCAGCATTATCGATGGGGTGACGAATGTATTTACAATGGGGGCAACGGCATTCGTATTTCTTGGGGAGGAAGGCAGCCGGGAGCTGAAGGACTGGAAAGCATCTGAAGAGCTGTATAGGATTGTGCTGAAAGCAGTCTCTCCAGACCGGACTAACCGCTTTGAGAGTATCGATGTATTTTATCAAGAGTGGCTGAAGGCATTGAATTAGGTTTAAATAGGATAGTTGCCAAGCGGAATGCATGCGATAGCTAAGCGCCCTACTATATGAGCCTGCCCTGAATAGGGAAGGCTTTTTTAACTTCAGCGACAGGAATCTTCGATGTACGATCCACGTTTGTGCATCTGGATGGATGTGGGATTGCGGCCGCTGTTGAAGTCATATAATAAAAAGTACGATGATTTTTAAACAAGATTGTGTTACAATATTGTCTAATTAAATGACAAACTATAGGAGAAATAATAATGAGCAATCAAACTGAGTATGCCTATAAATATATTCGTGAACGAATTCTGGATGGGACCTTCAAGCCGACGCAAAAATTAATTGAAAGCCAGCTATCTGAATTGATAAGCGTAAGCCGAAACACGGTGAAAAAGGCTTTATTGAAGCTGGAACAGGAGAATTTGGTCAAAATTGAAAATAATAAAGGAGCGACTATTAAATCGTTCACCTTGGAAGAAGTGAAAAACTATCTCGAGATAAGAGAAGCTTTGGAAGGTCTGATTGCCAGATCGGCAGCCAAGCATATTACGGACGCTGAAGTTGATGCACTGGAGCAGCTCTTGTTAAGAATGGGAGATTTCCTGAAGCAAAATCAGTTTGATGAATATTCAAAATTAAATAAGGAATTCCATAGCATCATCTACAAGGCATCCAGAAATATACAAGCTACAGAAATGGTAAATATGATAAAAACGCAGTTAATGCGGTTCCATTTCCGAACATTGCTTATTCCTGGGAGAAACGAAAGCTCCTTTAACGAACATCAAATGATCTTTACTACTTTGAAAAACCATGATTCAGAGAAAGCTGAGGAGGCGATCAAGCAGCATATTTCTAATGTCCGGAAAACAATAGAAAATAACTATCAATATTTGTTATAACAGTTTCTATATTTTGATTTTTTTTGCTCGGTTATTGACACTATTTTGTAGATACGTTATATTCTTAATTGTGCACATAATTGTTGAACAATTTAGAAGGCAATATTGAATTTAACTCTCATCTACATGTTTACTCATTTATAAAAGGGGGCCAGTACATTGAACCAGCCAGGCATTGGCTTCATCGGATTCGGTGAAGCTGCATTTCATATTACCAGTGGCTTAGTGTCCGAAGGAGCTACGGCTATCTTCGCATTTGACGTTATGTCTACAGATCCGGTAGCAGGACCCATTATTAGAGAACGGGCTGATTTGGCACAAGTGACTTTAACTTCATCTTTGAAACAATTGATTGAAAGCAGTCAAGTTGTTTTTTGCGCTACCAGTGCCAAATATGCACTTAGCATCGCTCAGGAATCGGCTGTATTTTTGCAAAATGATCAAATTTATGCGGATATGAATTCAGCATCTCCAAAAGTGAAGCAAGAGATTGCTCAGCTTATGGGTAAGGTAGGAGCAGATTTTGTAGATGCGGCAGTTATGGAAGCGGTTCCACCGCATCGCCATAAAGTCCCTATCTCAGTTAGTGGTACAGGCGCGCATAGGTTTACAGATCTCATGGGTACATACGGAATGAATATTACTTATATCAATGATGAAGCTGGAAGCGCATCCGCAATGAAAATGGTTCGAAGCATTTTCATGAAAGGGTTTACAGCATTGCTTCTGGAAACGCTCACTGCAGCTTATAAATCAGGCATTGAACAAGAAATTTTATCTTCGATCCGGGGTACCTTATCTAACCATTCAACGGAGGAATTAGCTAATCTACTTCTTACACGTACGGCTATTCATGCCGAGCGAAGAGTGGCTGAGATGGGAGAAGTCATCAGCACATTGAAGGATCTGGATTTGGATTATTCTGTATCCTTAGCAACCAAGGGCAAGCTGCAGCAGTTAGTTGATCTGGATTTAAAATCTTACTTCGATATGAAAGCTCCCGAGCATTTTACACAAGTACTTGAAGCATTAATTTATAAATCCGAGCATCAATAAATTATTCATTATGGAGGAGATTCTGCTATGTTGAAAGCGGTAACTGGAAAAGGTTTTCAAGTATTATTAGCTGGAGTATTAACTCTTAGCTTGGCTGCATGCGGAAGTACAGGAGCAGGAGGAGCGGTAAGCACCGGCGCCAAAAAGGAGTCAACGGCTTCAAATTACCCTACAAAGCCAATTGTTTTCGTCGCTCCATCAGGTGCGGGCGGTGCTTTTGACAAAGCGGCAAGATCCGTTATAAAAATATTGGCAGAGGAAAAATTCGTCAATCAAAACATGACGGTTGAAGTCAAGCCTGGAGGCGGCGGCACCGTATTTATGACCGATTATGCGGTCAACGACACCAAAAATAATTATAAATTTTTTGTTAATTCCCCTTCCATGCTTATCAATAATTTGAAAAAGGACGGCGGCATCCCATACAGCTATAAAGATACGACACCGCTTGCACAGCTGTTCAGAGATTATGGCATAGTTGCGGTAGCCGCCAATTCCAAATATAGCGATTTGAAAACGCTTTTCAATGATTTGAAATCAGATCCGACCAAATTAACATTAGCTGGAGGGACAGGGCCAGGAACTGTAGACCATTTGACTTTCATTTATCCGGCTTCTAAATACGGCATCGATCCCAAGAAAATCAAGTATGTGTCTTATGATGGCAAAGCACAATCCATGACAGCGTTGCTTGGGGGCAATGCGGATATTTTGGCAAGTACTGCTGCTGAAGTTGGAGAATTTCTGGAATCCGGGAAAATAAAAGTGCTTGCTGTTAATTCCCCTAAACGATTATCCGGCGTGTTTAAAGATGTGCCCACTATGAAGGAGTTAGGCATTGATGCGGATTTCAACATTTGGCGTGGTGTATTTGGAGCTAAGGAAATGAGTGCGGATGCCAAAAAATTCTGGGATGAAAATTTGAAAAAGCTGTCTGAGTCTGATAAGTGGAAAAAGGAAATGGCAGCCAACGGCTGGGAGGCAGATTACAAAGATTCCGCCAGCTTTAGCAAAGCATTGGATGAACAAAACAAAATCATTCAAGATCTGTTAAAAGTACTGGAAATGGGAAAGTAAAGTAGGAGGTAAAGTATGGCCAATAAAATGTTCGACCGTTATGCCAGCATCGCATTTCTCATCATAGGCGCCTTTTTCGTGGTCGATAGCCGTAATATTTCTCAAAGCGCTTACGGCAGCAGCGTGGGCTCCGATATATTTCCTTTGGGTCTTGGTCTTATTCTTATTTTACTAAGCATTCGGTTATTTTACGAAAATTTGCGTGTGAAGAGTGATAAAGCGGAGGCTGCCAAGCTGGATTACAAGCGATTTGGCATCATCTTTGCTGCTATGGTTTTATACGTCTTTTTATTGGAGAAAATCGGATATGTCATTGCAACGTTCCTATTTTTGCTAATCGGGTTTCAGACACTGGAACGGAAGAAAATGTTATTCTCCATTATTATTTCTGCGGTAATTTCAGTGGGTGTGTATTACGTTTATGTAACCGTACTGCAAGGAACGCTCCCGGCACTTCCGGAATGGCTCGGTTTCTGAACCTAGGAGAAGGATGGTAACATAATGTCTACACTTGAATTTTTAGGAAACGGCTTTGCTGTAGCATTTCAATGGCATAATTTACTTTTTGCTTTTTTCGGTGTATTAATTGGAACGGCTGTAGGGGTGCTGCCTGGAATTGGACCGATGAGCGGGGTCGCTCTGCTAATACCAATAACCTCAACCTTGACTGGAGGATTAACTCCAGAGGAAGCAGCTACCAGCTCTATCATCATGCTCGCGGGTGTGTATTACGGGGCTATGTACGGCGGATCAACGACTTCTATATTAATCAATACACCTGGTGAATCCGCTTCCGTTATTACCACTCTGGACGGCTATCAAATGGCTAAGCAGGGCAGAGCTGGAAGCGCTTTATCCATCGCAGCGATCGGCTCGTTTATTGCGGGTATTGTTGCTCTGATTGGACTGATAGTGGTGGCGGAGCCAATGGCCAAATTAGCTATCAAATTCGGTCCGGCCGAGTACTTTTCACTGGTCGTGCTAGGATTGGCGGCTGTTACGGGATTGGCTGGCAAATCGATGACTAAAGCCTTGATAATGACCGTCATGGGTTTGCTGCTGGCTACCATTGGAATCGATGCCGTCTCAGGGGTTGCCAGATTTACTTTTGAGCTCCCTGTTCTCTATCAAGGAATTGACTTCTTAACCGTTGCTGTAGGGCTTTTTGCATTAGGCGAGGTGTTCAAAACCATCCTGGAATCGGATATCCAATCAAATATTTTTCCAAAAATCAACCGGATACTGCCGACCAAAAAGGATATGAAGGATAGTGCGATGCCTATCGTACGTGGCTCTGTGTTAGGATTTTTTATCGGGATCCTGCCAGGTGCCGGCGCCTCTATCGCCTCCTTCTTCTCCTATAGTATGGAGAAGAAAATAAGCAAGCATCCGGAGAAGTTCGGACACGGGGCAATTGAGGGAGTAGCAGGGCCGGAATCGGCCAATAACGGTGCATCCGGGGGCTCCATGATTCCACTGCTCACGTTGGGAATACCCGGTTCGGGGACGACGGCTATTTTGATGGGCGCTCTATTTATGTACAATATTCAACCAGGTCCGCTCTTATTTGAGAAGCATCCACAAGTCGTTTGGGGTTTGATTGCAAGTATGTTTATAGGCAATGTTATGCTGCTTATTTTGAATATGCCCTTGGTAAAGGTTTTTACCAAAATTATTCAAACGCCTCCCAAATATTTGCTTCCTATTATATTAGCCATTTCCGTGTTTGGAGTTTATGCGGTTCAGGTAAACACATTTAACCTATACGTGTTGATGGGTTGCGGTTTCGCCGGGTACTTCCTGGCGCGCAACGATTTTCCTCTTGCCCCGTTGGTGCTAGGGCTTGTTCTGGGACCTATGCTTGAAAATAATATGAGAAGGGCCTTAACTGCCTCGAATGGCGATTTCATGATTTTTTTAGAAAGACCCGTTTCAGCCGTATTGCTGATTGCTGGCATTTTATGGCTTGCCGTTCCCCTTTTGTTAAAGCTTCGGGGGAAAAAGGTCATTGTGAGTGAAGAAGGATAACTATCTGAATAAATAACATTGACACACAGGGGAATCTAGTGTAGCTTTTCTCTGTAGTCATTATTGTTGAACAATATTGATCTACTAAAATGATTTGAAAGCGAGGAATTGGATATGGAAGCTGCAGAATTGCTTGTAGGAGCCTATGACCTTCACGTCCATTCAGGTCCCGATGTGATGAATCGAAAGCTGGATGACCTCGAGATGGCCGAACGGCTGCAGAAGCTTGGAATGAAAGGTTATGGGATTAAATCCCATTATTTTTGCACAGCCGAAAGGGCGAAGCTTATTAATAAAATAAATCCGAGCTTTAACGCTATCGGAGCGGTCTGTTTGAATAACGCAGTTGGAGCTCTGAATCCGATGGCCGTTGAAATGGCTGCAAGAGCTAACGCCAAAATCGTTTGGATGCCTACTTTTGACGCTGCCAATGAGCAGGAGCACTTCAAAAGCAGCAAGCCTGCCAAGCTGCCATTCTGGGCTAAGCTGCAAATGCAATTAATTGAACAAGGGAAAACACAGTCTAGTATTTCTATCTTTGAAGATGGAGCTCTTAAAGCGAGTGTGTCTGATATCCTCGACATTATTAAGGAATACAACCTGGTGCTTGCAACAGGACATTTAAGCAAACAAGAAATATTCGCACTTGTTCGAACTGCAGCAGACCGTCAATTGAAAAAAATCGTCATAACTCATCCGAACTTTCCTTCGATCAATTTGTCAAAAGAGGAACAAAAAGAGCTCGTAGAGCTGGGAGCTATAATGGAATATTGCTTTACTACCCCCCATTCTAACAAGACAACATGGGAGAAAGTATATGAGGAGATCCGCTTTGTCGGTCCTGAGAATAGTATTATTTCAACGGATCTTGGACAACCGGATGGTTTATATCCTGATGAAGGGCTGCAAATCTTTATAACGAACTTGCTGAATAATGGCTTTACAAAAGAAGAAGTGAAAAGAATGATTGTACAAAATACAGCTTTCTTAGTAGAAAGCTGATTGGAGAGGAGATAAACCTATGATTGACTCAAATGTGAATTTATTGGTTGTAAGCGCCCATGCTGCCGATTTTGTGTGGAGAAGCGGAGGTACGATTGCCAAATACATCAAGCATGGGGCTAATGTCTCGTTAGTCATATTAAGCTACGGCGTTAGAGGAGAATCCAATGATCTCTGGAATATCGAAGGGCAAACCGTGGAAAATGTTAAAAAAATCCGAAGGGAGGAAATCGGACAAGCTGCGGGGCATCTTGGCATCACCCAAATGGAAATTTGGGATTATGAAGATTACCACATGCAATTAACTGACGAACGGATGGAGCGAATGGTATGTAAAATTCGCGAAACGGCTCCGCATCACATTGTAACACATGGCTTTAAAGACGCTTTTAATCCGGATCACGAGGCTGTTGGGAAGTTTGTATTTGATGCAAGTGTTCTTTCTACCTCGAACGGCGTCCGGTACGATGGATATCCGACGGCCAAGCAGGCGCGCCTGTTCGGCTTTGAGCCCCACCAATCCGAAATCAGCGACTTCAAGCCCGACGTGATCATGGATATTACCGAAACGTACGAGCAGAAGGAAGCTGCAATGAACTGCTTTAAAGCTCAGAAGCATCTGATAGAATACTACGGGGCCAAGGCCAAGCTTCGGGGCAATCATGCCCGGAGGGTATCAGGCAACAATCAATACCAGTACGCTGAGGCCTTTAGTCGCTGCTTCCCTTATGTAGGGGGCGAGTTCAACTAATGGAAAGATATGTCGTAAAAAACATTGACCGGCCTGATAAATCGATTATCGAACAATTTTCCAAGCTTGATGTCTCTACCGTGTATGAGGCTCAAGGAAAAACAGGCCTTGTAAGCCATGAATTGAAGACGGTCAAGCAAGGCAATGCGATTTGCGGTCCAGCGGTTACAGTCACCTGCTTTGCAGGAGATAATCTAATGATTCATGCGGCCATCGAGGTTTGCAAACCGGGCGACGTTCTTGTCAT
Organism: Paenibacillus sp. GCM10027630; assembly: GCF_042676305.1. Taxonomy (NCBI): domain Bacteria; kingdom Bacillati; phylum Bacillota; class Bacilli; order Caryophanales; family Paenibacillaceae; genus Paenibacillus; species Paenibacillus sp. GCM10027630. The sequence continues at coordinate 240,305 of NZ_JBHTGY010000026.1, forward strand.
TACGACAATTGGAGAAAGCACGACGGGTATGATTGGTGAGCTCATCATCCATGCACTGATGAAACGCGGGGTTCAAGGTGTCGTTACGGAAGCGGGAATTCGTGATGCTGCGAGAATCAGGGAATGCGGATTTCCTGTCTGGTCAAGAGCCATTCATTCTCAGGGCTCAACGAAATCACGCGGTGGTTGGGTGAACGCACCAACCGTATGCGGCGGCGCCTCGGTTAACCCTGGGGATCTTGTGATGGCTGATGATGACGGGGTTGTGTTTGTGAAGAGGGAAGACCTCAAGCTTGCTCTGGAGAGCTCGAACCAAAGGATGTCCAAGGAGGAAGATACCAAGGCTAGAATCGAAAGAGGAGAGTTGAGCCTGGACTTTTATAGCTTGAGAGGCACTTTGGAGAAGGAAAATGTAGTGTATTACGAGAACGAAGAAGCAAGAGCTTCGAAGAAATAGGGTCCATCAGCGGCTACAACAACACTGAACCACTGAAAGCTCAGCCACTGAAAGAATGATGCGATTGAAAAATGAAGAAATAAGGAGATACCGAGATATCTCCCTGGATGTGAAACGAGCCTTAGGAGCGATTCTTGGGGCTTTTTTTTGCGCTCCAAACCGAAACGCCTTTGACCCCAAAAGCCTGCATCCATACATCCTTTTGTCCGTTTTATCGTAGTATTCTTAAATTGATGCAATTGTGCATCTCTTTTTTTATTCTTAGCTGAAACTGGCCGAGTTGTATGAGAATTACTGTATGTTTACAGTTTATTCCACTCAAAAGCAAGTTTCTGTAGAAAACAACTGCATGTTTGCAGGATTCTATGCGGAGTGATGGTCGGAGGAAGGGCAAGCGCTAATTTTTAGGATGAGGTTATATACAATGTATTTTTGAAAAAAAACCAGACTTTGTTAGTGCTCCAGCCATTGACTGGGGTGTTTTGTTGTTAGTTGTCATAAAATTCACTTACACCCAATATGATATAGCCGACTAATTAAATGGGGTGTGGAAATGGATGCTAATCAAATGCAACTAACGCAGCTTGTGCGGGCTTTTTTGCCACGGGGTGCGGAGCTACTGACGATAGAAGGATATGGAAGCCCTCAACCAGCCGTTTATGCGGCAGATTTGGATGGAGATGGGGTCAATGAGGTAGCTGCGGCCTATCGCTCGCAAGGAGAGGCCTTTCTCCTCGTATTGAAGTACAGTGATAATGCTTGGACCCGAGCTGCAAATGTGAAGGGCACGGGCTATCAAGTCAGTGTCCTGACGGCGGCGCCGGTTACGAACCCCAACATTAATAATCTTATCGTTGGCTGGAGGGTCGGTTCCATTTGGTCGAAGCTATCCGTATACGAATGGACTGCCAATGGACTGCAGGATATTATTGCTCCCCCTGATGCAAACTTCAGCTACATGCAGGTGGAGGATATGCCGAGCGATCAAGGGGAAGACGGCAGGGCTGAATTTGCATTATGGCTCCATGACACAGGAGAGGCCTACATTGTTGAAGTGGTCAGATGGCATGACGGTAAGCTTGTTCCTGCTCCCGATGTGTACTTTTACTATTTTCCGATAGTTGTCCGATACTATGAGCACCTGGTCCGCCAGTATCCGGATTATGCATTTTACTGGTATTACCTGGCTGACGCACAGATTAAAGCCGGGATGAAGGAGGCAGCTGCCATTTCCATTGAGAAGGGGCTCAGCCTAAATCATGAATACCCATCCAAAGAGAAATGGTTGGAGCTTCAGCAGCAGCTGGAATACGTTCGTAACGTTCGTATGGCACAAGACATTTCACTGTTTCCAGCTTCGGTCAAAACCATAGAAGGGGTAAGATGGGGGTTTATAGACAGCAAAGGGACTATGATCATTCAGCCGCAGTACGAATATGCTTCCGATTTTCAAAATAACGGTCTCGCCGTTGTGCAGATGAATGGACAAAATGGCTTGATTAACTCGAACGGCGCTTATGTGGTGAAGCCGGTCTATGACTCCATCAGCGCTTTCTCGGAAGGCAGAGCGGTTGTCATCGACAGCCAAGGCTTCAAGGTAATGGATGAGGCGGGACACATTATTACTAAGAAAGCTTATGATTATATAGCGTCCTATAGCAATGGCAGAGCAATGGCTTCTGTTGCAAGTCCCGGCGGGCCTAGCTTGTATGGATTCCTTGATTTACATGGCAATGAAGTCATTAAACCCCAATTCGAACAAGCTGGAGATTTTAAACATAATAAGACGGTAGTTAAAGTGAAGGATAACGATTTTGCGCTGATTGGCTTGGACGGTAGAAAGCTTGCCTCCTACCCTTATGCCTCTGTAGGTCAGCTTGGTGATGGCCTCCTTCCTTTTCAGCAGCAGCTGCAGGGCAAATACGGTTACATAGATGAAAAAGGGAGCATTGTTATTCAACCTGCCTATACCTATGCCATGGCTTTCATGGACGGCCGAGCTGTTGTGAATACAGCGGAAGACTTTGGATCCCGCTATGGTCTAATAGACAAGCAAGCGAACTATATAATAAAGCCGGACTATAATGAGATTCGGACGCTTGGGGAGCAGCGGCTTGCGCTGGGCAGAGCCATTGATGCTCAGCAACCCTTCATAGGCTCCACCTTTGCTATTGCGGACATGAATGGGCAAATGCTAACCTCTTTTAAATATCACGATGTGGGTGATTTCAAACAAGGGCTAGCCTCTGTAAATGATCAAAAGCAAACCTATTTCATTGACCGCAACGGTAAAGCGGCTGATGGTTATCCCAAGGTGAACGGGAGCGGCGTTCTTAGCCTGACTCCACCCTTGATACAAGCCAACGTAGATCAGCGGCTATCCTATTTCGACCGCTCGGGGCGCGTCATTTGGCAGCAAAACACCGTGATTCCGCTGACTGCCCCCTTAAAGGTCAAGGAAGAAAAATATAAGCCTAATAAAGATTATTTAGTCTATTACCCACAGATTGAAGGTATGGCTAATAAGTCGGCGCAAAGGAAAGTCAATGCCGTGCTTAAGGAAAAGTCTCAAGTCAAAAAAGTGCCTGCACATGAGCAACTGAGCTATTCCTATACGGGAGATTTTAATATTGAATTTTATAAAAAAAATCTGCTTGTGCTGGAACTGACCGGTTATAACTTCCCTTTTGGCGCTGCCCACGGTATGCCTAGCAAGCAGTATGTTCATGTGAACTTGGTGAATGGCCAGATTTATGAACTAAAAGATTTATTCAAGCCCGGCAGCAATTATGTCAAAGTGCTGAGTGATATCGTAGGCAAGCAGATCAAAGAGGACCCGCAGTATTCCTATGTCTTTCCAGACACGTATAAGGGTATCAAGCCGAACCAGCCATTTTTCATTTCCGATCATGCATTGCATCTGTATTTCGAGCCGTATGATATTGCGCCGTATGTAGCGGGCTTCCCTACCTTTACGATCCCATTCGCTGAAATTATAAGTATCATTGCGGTAAACGGGGATTTTTGGAAATCATTCCATTAGTGGGCTTTAGAGCCCCACTCAGCATAAAGAGCCGGTTACAGCAACGGTTCTTTTTGTTTGTAGGACATTAATGAACTATTTCTAGAGACGGCAACGTTTTGCGACATGCGAACGAACCCATAAAGGCCCGCATATAATGAGGTATATAAGTCAGAAATTTCAGTTATTTTTGGAAGAGTAAAATGACATTGCATCTCACTCAGCAGGGCGGGTGAAGGGAATGAACTTGTTATCTTTTCCTGGTTCACGGCAGGAGCAATTGAATTGGCTAAGTCGGATAAAAGGAAGCGCGTATGTGGATGCTATCGGACATTTCAATGATGAAGAATTACAGAAGCGGTTTCGGCTCGTCTATTTGGAATTTCTCAAGCTGGAGGAGGCGGCGGATGAGCTGATGCTCTAAGGGCTCGCTTACGATGAAGGCATCTCTCAAAACGAGAATCATAAATCTCCTATGATGAAATAAGGCCAGCAAAATTCTCAGGAGGCGCAATGTTATGGACCGTACCGAACAAATCATTGGGCAAACGGAGCAGTATGGAGCACGAAATTACAATCCTCTGCCAGTTGTTATTGTTCGAGCCGAGGGTGTCTGGGTAGAGGATGCCGAAGGACATCGTTATCTCGATATGCTGAGCGCCTATTCTGCAGTTAATCAGGGTCATCGGCATAAAAGGATTATTCAGGCGCTGCTGGATCAGGCTGATCGAGTAACCTTGACATCGAGAGCCTTTCACCATGACCGGGCAGGGGAATGGTATGAGCTGCTAAGTCGGCTTACGGGTAAAACGACCATACTCCCGATGAATACTGGAGCTGAAGCTGTGGAGACCGCACTCAAGGCGGCCCGACGCTGGGCGTATCGGGTAAAAGGGGTGCCTGATATGCAGGCGGAAATCATCGTCTGCGCTAACAACTTCCATGGACGCACATTAAGCATTACTTCGTTCTCAACCGAACCGGCTTATAAATCCGGATTCGGTCCTTTTACGCCCGGCTTCGTAACAGTCCCATTCGGGGATATAGAGGCGCTGCGGCGAGCCATCACGCCCCATACGGCAGCCTTCTTATTCGAACCGATTCAAGGTGAAGCCGGAGTTGTCATCCCACCTAAAGGATATTTGCGGGAGGCTGCGGCATTATGTCGGAAGCATCAGGTGCTGACGATGGCTGACGAGATCCAGACTGGACTCGGCAGGACCGGTCAACGGTTCGCCTGTGATTGGGAGAAGGTTGTACCCGACGTTTACATTCTTGGTAAAGCACTTGGCGGTGGTGTACTGCCGGTATCTGCCGTAGCGGCTGACCGAGAGGTGCTAGGAGTGTTTGATGTAGGCTCACATGGGTCTACCTTTGGAGGGAATCCGTTGGCATGCGCCGTTTCTATTGCTGCCTTGCAGGTGCTGGAGGAAGAAAAGCTGGGGCAGCGAGCACGCATAGGGGGGAATTACATGCTGAAGCGGCTAAAGCGGATACGATCCCAAAAAATTCGGGATATTCGCGGCAAAGGGCTGCTGATCGGAATCGAACTGGATACGGAGGCAAGGCCCTATTGCCATAGACTTATGGAGCTTGGCGTTTTATGTAAGGAAACCCATGCAAACATTATAAGGATCGCACCTCCACTAACGATCGTGAAAGATGAAATCGATTGGGCTTTGAAGAGAGTAGAATCCGCATTGACGGAAAGGGGATAATGTTATGATGCCATATCGTCCGGAGCCCTTTACAGACTTTGGCAATGAATCGGAGGAAAGTCGAATTAAGCAAGCATTGGCACAGGTGCGTACGCAGCTCGGCCGGGAATATCCGCTGTTCATTGGAAACAAGACAGTGGATACGAAACGGCGCATCTTATCCGTCAATCCTTCGAACTTCAATCAGGTAGTCGGATCCGTGTCTCTGGCAGACGCTGTTCTTGCGGAGCAAGCTATACAAACGGCTTACTCCGCTTTTGCTACATGGTCGGGAGTCAGTCTGGAAAGCCGAGCGGATTGCTTGTTCAGGGCAGCCGCCGAGCTGCGCCGCCGCAAGCATGAATTTTCGGCGTGGCTGATGGTGGAAGCGGGCAAAGTAAGGGCTGAAGCAGATGGGGAAACAGCGGAAGCTATCGATTTTATGGAGTATTACGGCAGGCAGATGCTGCAGTTGGCTCAGAGGGGCGAGCGTGAGCTGATTGGGATGGACGGGGAGAGGAACCGTCTGGACTACTTAGGACTTGGCGTTGGAATCATTATCGCGCCATGGAACTTCCCCCTTGCGATTCTGGCAGGCATGACGACCGCGGCCCTTGTGGCAGGAAATACCGTTGTCGTAAAGCCCTCGAGCCTTACGCCTGTTATTGCGATTAAATTCGTGGAACTGCTCCGTAATGCAGGTATTCCTGCTGAAGCGGTTCAGCTGCTGCCCGGAAGCGGCAAGGAAATAGGGCAGTATCTTACGGCCCATCCCTTGACCCGGTTCATCTCCTTTACCGGCTCCAAGGATGTAGGCCTGCATTTGCATGAGCTGTCATCTCGTCAAGTCCCAGGTCAACGTTGGTTGAAAAGATTCGTTGGTGAGCTGGGCGGCAAAGATGCGATTATTGTTGATCGCGATGCTGACCTGGAGCAGGCTGCTCAAGGCATAGTTGCGTCAGCCTTCGGTTATTCCGGTCAGAAATGCTCCGCATGCTCACGTGCCATTGTACATCGCGACGCGTACGATGCTGTACTGAAGCGCTGCTCGGAGCTAGCCGAGCAGCTGAAGGTAGAAGACGTGCAGGACCCCTCCTGCGATATGGGGCCTGTTATTAACCAGAGTGCTTATGAATCCATTCTCGGTTATATCCATATCGCTAAATCAGAAGGACGCATTACCGCCGGTGGAAGTGCTGCCAGAGGGGATGGATGGTTCATCCGCCCAACTGTTGTAGCCGATGCCGATCCGGGCTCTCGGATTATGCAGGAGGAAATATTCGGTCCCGTGCTTGCTTTTACGAAGGCTGATGATTTTGAAGATGCACTGCGTATTGCAAATTTTTCGGACTATGGTCTTACAGGCTCTGTTTATACCCGCAACCGGAAGAACATCGAACGTGCCCGGGATACTTTTGCCGTAGGAAATCTATATATCAACCGTAAATGTACGGGAGCGATCGTGGGAGTCCATCCATTCGGAGGGTTTAATCTGTCAGGAACAGATTCCAAGGCCGGTGGGCCGGATTACTTGCAGTTATTCACTCAGCCTAAGCTGATCTCAGAACGGCTGTAATCGTTAGTTTACGGAGCCAGACTCAAGTGAAATTTCTGATAGATGCGTGTAAAGTGAGCTTTTCTATGAAAACTCGCGGGAGGTGCCATACATGAAAGATCGGCTGCTGCGAAAAAGCGTGCTTACAGTTGCAGACTTCCCTCCGGTTCGATGGCTATTTTTAAAGTATGGGATGAGGCTGGGTGTAGATCGTTTTGTGGCTGCTGAGACGCTGCCGGAAACTTTAGACAAGGTTAGAGGGCTGAACGAGGCTGGAATGCATGTAACTCTTGACTACTTAGGCGAGAATGTACTGGATCCGGGTCAGGCGGAGGAGACTGCAGCCATTATTAGCGGTCTATTTCCTGCCATACAGCGGCTTGGGCTTAAGGCTAACGTGTCCGTTAAACTGACTCAGCTGGGGTTGCGAATGGATCGAGCCAGCTGTCTTAAGCATATGGAGCGCATTGTGAGTGAGGCCGCTGCAAGCCGCAGCTTCGTACGTATCGATATGGAAGATTCTACGGTTACGCAAGAAACGATAGATGTGTTCAGGCTGCTTCTGCGGCGTTTTGGTCCAGAGAGGATCGGACTGGTTTTACAATCCTACTTGTATAGAAGCGAAGCGGATGCTGTTCAACTCGGAGCTGGAGGCACAAACCTGCGAATTGTCAAAGGAGCCTATCGAGAGTCTTCCGATGTGGCGTATCCCGACAAGCGCGATGTAGATGCTGCCTATATTCGTATCGTTCAGGCTCATTTAATTCATGGCGGTTATGCAGCTGTAGCGACGCATGATCCTGAAATTATTGATGCGATTATCCGGTTTTCCAAGGATACAGGCATTTCCCGTGATCGTTACGAGTTTCAAATGCTCTATGGAATTGCGGGCGATCTACAGCGGGATTTAGTGCGAGCCGGATATTTGGTTCGAATTTATACACCGTTCGGTCGTCTCTGGTATCCTTATTTTACAAGGCGTATGGCCGAGCGGCCGGCTAATCTATGGTTTGTTGCTAAACATATGCTGCGCTCTTGACCTGTTATTTGTTCTTGATCTTGGCAGTCCTGTTCCAATGTTCCCAAGCAAAAGCGGCTGGCCTTAAAGGAGAGATATTCGATGAAAAAGCAACCGGGCAGACTAATCTCCATAATTGGCGTTCCTTTGGATTTGGGAGCAGGCAGGAGTGGCGCGGGCATAGGTCCAAATGCTATCCGATATGCTGGGGTCGTAGAGAGGCTCGAACAGCTTGGCTGTTTTGTCGTGGACGAAGGGGATTTAACAGTAAAAAGCTCCTTCGTAACATCGACTAAGCAGCCGAACACCAAGCTTAAGCATTTGGACGAAATTGTAAAAGTAAATGAGGAGTTGAGCACAAAAGTAGAAGAGGCTATGGCCGCTGGGCATTTCCCTCTCATCCTGGGTGGAGATCACAGTATTGCGATAGGGACTCTGGCAGGTTTGAGGAAAAGCGGCAGTCAATACGGGCTTATTTGGTTCGATGCTCATACAGATGTCAATACGGGGGAAACGACGCCTACTGGGAATATTCATGGAATGTCCTTGGCCGTGGCTCTTGGCTATGGAGATCCCCGATTGACGAGTGTAGGAGGAGGAACGACCTTTATTAAGCCGGAGCATACGGTAATTGTTGGGGCTCGATCGATTGACCCAGGCGAGCGCAAGTTCCTAAAGAAGCTGGGCGTTCGAGTGTTTACGATACGAGATGTCGAGAGACTGGGGATTGCCAAGGTGATGGAGCGTGCACTTAAGATTGCAGCAAGGGGCACGGAAGGCATTCATCTCAGCCTGGACCTTGATGGACTTGACCCGCGTGATGCGCCTGGTGTCGGTACCCCGGTTCCGGGCGGTCTAAGCTTGCGGGAGAGCCTACTGGCAATGGAGCTGATTTTCGAAGCAGGAGTGGCTGTCAGCGCAGAATTTGTAGAGGTTAATCCGACGCTTGATCTTAGAAATAAGACAGCCAGGGCGGCCGTGGATCTGATCGGCGCGTTGTTTGGTGAAAGGATTATTTAATGAGAACAAGCGTTCTATTTATTTAAAAAGTATGATACTATTAAAGCAGCTTGGATTTATAGGAGATGGTCCGTATCCATATGACTAGAGTTCGTGAAACTATAGATAAGTTCAATTCTGATTGGCTCAGCTTTTTAAAAGATATACAAGATGATGCATGGAACGAGCCCATATCGATTGGAAAAGCTACAATTGCAGAAATCATTGGGCATTTAATAAATTGGGATCAATATCTGCTAACGAATGTGGTGCCTACTGTAAAAGAAGACGGTAAGATTATGTTTCCTGAGTTTGACTCTTTTAATAGAAAAGGGTACGCGTATGCGAGACAAATATCGAGGAATCAACTTATAGCTGATTTCGTCAGTACTCGTAAGCAATTGGTTGCAGTATTGTTGGAATTGCCTGCAGAAGTAATAAATAGACCGACAACTGCTAATGGAGCTTCTCATTGCCCGCACACTGGAGAGCCTTATTCCTTGCTTTACATTATCCAAGAGTTTACTGAGCATGATGAGCATCACAGGAAACAAATACATAACTATATTCATAGATATCGGTAGAAAATTATATTTTTTTATCATTTTTAACAATAAAAGGATGTTGTGTCTCGTATAATAATCTATAAACTCATAATTAAATAGAATCGACCCGTTCGAAATTTCGAAACTGAAATTAAATAGATTCTCCAATCCTATAAAAACGCCCGGCTACATATTAGCAACCGGGCGTTAGTGGCATATTTAATTAGATAAATGAACGAGAAACAATAACCAAAAGAATGAAAAGTACGAGAATTACACCCGTGCTTGTGAAAAAACCTCCACAACTACCGCCTATACCGCCTACTCCAAATCCCATGTTAGCATCCTCCCTCCGATTTTCTTCTGCATTGTATGAACTCAGGCCGTTCGCGGATTGGGCATATTTCAAAAATGTGCGAATATAAGTTAGTGGTTTCAGACTTTTGTACCTCCTTAACGTTAAAGCATCGCCTTAGCTGCGTAATAAACAGACGGGTGGATACATATTTTTACATTAGATTAATTTGTCATGTGATCACGTCGGGATCCGTTCCTTTACCGTGCATCATGCCAAGGAGAAGGAGGGGGAGGATGTTTTCTCAGAGTGAATGGGTACTTGCAGTCGGTTGCGGTCCAATCTTGCTCTCGCTTGTTAAAGTATGGTATGAATCGGATTTATCCAGGCTCAAAGTATTCGTAACAAACACGCAGCTCACAGACATGGAGGAGCTCACGGAGTTATTGCAGCATGCTCAACCGAATGATACGGGGGTTTCTCTGGATATCCTTGCCACAGCGGAAGGCGAGGTGGTGAATTGGGAGGCTGTTGTTCAGCCTTTCTCATTTATTTTGTATGCTTGCGAGCCCAGCGACTTAGAGGAGCTTCGGAGTCTTCAGGCTGCTTGCAGGGCAGAAGTAAAGCCGCTGCTCAGCGGGATAAGCTTAAGAGGAATGGGCATAGTAGGGCCGCTATATCGTCCGGACGAAGACAATTGCCGGGAGTCGGCATGGCGGCGTCTGCATTCATCCGTCTTTCCCGCTGAAGGGGATATTAAAGATTTCTCTGCCACGGCCACAGTCACAGCCATGTTATCGAACCTTATCGTGCATGAATGGCATAATGTGATTTCGGCTGAGGAGGAAGCGCATTGTTTGGATCAATGTTATATTCTGGATCCACTCACATTGGAGGGGGGCTGGCATCCGATCCTGCCTCATCCATTCGTATCCGGATATGAACCGGTCCGCGTGGTGACGGATGTGGAGCTTAACCATAACCTCGGAGCCGATCAAGAGCCTGCCGGAACCGAGGAATGGTTTGCTTTCTTCAGCAGTCTGACCTCAACGGTGACGGGCATTTTCCATGTGTGGGAAGAGGGTGGCTTGAATCAGCTCCCATTGGCACAGTGCCTCGTTCAGCCGGCTGACCCTCTATCCGAAGGGCCGGCGCAGCTGCTACCGGCTATCGTTAGCAGCAGTCTGACGCATGAAGAGGCGCGGCGTGAGTCGGGGCTTGCGGGACTGGAAACCTACATGACCCGAATGACCCCGATACTGGCTGCTGGAATACCGTCGTATCAGCAGGAACGGGGGAAGATGCATATCGGTGCGGGATGCACCTTCGCTGAAGCGGTTGGGCGAGGGCTGACAGCTCGTTTAACCGAAGAGTTGGGCAAGCGGACTCTTGAGCATGAGCTGGTAGTGACGCGTGCGGAATATATCCGAATCGAAGATGTCCATTGTCGGTACTTTTTACAAGCTTTAAGCACCCTGGAGGGCGAACCCCTATTGGCAGTCGGAGAGCCTCTACTCGGATTTCCGGTAGTGTGGGTGTACTCGGATGATAATTGGTATGGCAGCGCAGGCCTTGGCATCACTTTGGCACTTCGCGAATCGCTGCGAAAGGCTTTGATGCAAATCGGTCAATCCCAGGTTTCCACTGTGATATGGAATGATCACAAGCTGCAAAGTGGCATCATTCCCTCCGCTAATCCAATAGGGCATACGTCATGGATGCTGTCCGCCATTGAGTCGTTGAAGCAGCAGCATAAACGCTTGGAGGTCTTCGATATGCGATGCGAATCCTTCCTGAAAGAAGGGCCATTCAGTGTTTTAGGGGTGCAGCTCAGAGAGGAAGAAGCCATATGAATAATACCATCGTTATAGTTGGAGATGGCATGCTTACGGATACGGTATGCAAGCATTTGTCGGGTTTCCCCATAGTGCGCAGACCGGATTTCAGCGAAGACCTGCCTGCCGCCGCGCTGGTATTGGTGCTGGGAGGGGATTCCTCCCTCCATCTTCAAGCGGAGGAGCTGCTGCAGCCGCTCGGCATCCCTTGGCTGTGTGCCTACGTGTCCTTTGGAGAAGGGGTGGTAGGGCCGCTTGTTCGTCCAGGGACTGCGGGATGCTCCTTATGTGCTGAAACCAGGCGCTCAATGGCGGGACGGGATCGTGAAGAAATGGACGATCTGCTCTTGAGTTTGGTTTCCCCCGATCATTCTCCGCTTCCAGCTGCAGAGTTACCCGCAGCTGGATTGCTGCACATGGCACACATGGTTTCAGCAGAAACGGTCAAGGTGCTTCGAGGTGGCAAAGCGCATTCGGAAGGCAGGGTCTATTTAGTTAATCTCAGCAATTTAAGCACTACAATTCACGATATATTACCGGACCCAATTTGTCCGGTATGCGGCCGATTGCCGGATGATTCGAAGGAAGAGGCGATAATATCGCTAAAACCAAGCATGAAGCTCGACCCGAACCATTACCGCTGCCGTTCGATGAGTGATTTGCGGAAGGTTTTGGTTAAGGATTATTGGGACAGCCGGACGGGAGTGTTCAACGGCAAGCAGTTAGACTTCGCGTCGGCTTTTGCCGGGGCGGTTGTGAATCTACCGTTGATGATGGCCAATGAAGTGACGGGAGGCCGTTCACATTCGTATGCTGACAGTGAGCTGGCTGCCATCCTTGAGGGATTGGAGAGATATTGCGGTATAGCTCCCCGTGGCAAACGAACGGTCGTGTACGACAGCTTTACACGGCTGAAAGATGTGGCAATGGATCCATCGAAGGTCGGGTTCCATGCACAGGGGCAAATGGAACAGCCTGACTTCCCCTTCCAGCCATTTGATCCTGATGCTGAAATAGCGTGGGTCTGGGGATATTCGTTTATGCAGGAACGTCCGATTCTAGTTCCCGAGTTGTTGGCCTATTATAGCATGGCTTACGGAGGGGGCTTTGTATATGAGACTTCCAACGGTTGTGCGATAGGGGGAAGCCTGGAAGAGGCGATCCTGTACGGCATTTTGGAGGTGGTAGAGCGGGATTCGTTCCTGATGACCTGGTACGCCAGACTGCCTGTTCCGCGACTCGATTATCACTCATCGGGGGATCGGGAGCTGCTGGTCATGATAGATCGTTTAAAAGCTGTAACCGGGTACGAAGTCATGCTGTACAATACAACGATGGAAAACGGAATTCCAAGCATATGGGCAGTAGCGAAGGGCGGAGCGGAGCAGGGAGTGAATCTTGTCTGTGCCGCGGGAGCCCATCTAGACCCGATCCAGGCGGCCAAGAGCGCCATACATGAGCTGGCCGGCATGATTACGATGGCGGAGGTGCGTTGGAGAGAGCGGAGTGATGAAGCTGAAGCTATGTTTCATGACTCTTTCCTGGTCCAGCAGATGGAGGATCACGGGCTGCTGTATAACTTGGCTCAAGCGGAGGAGAGGCTCCGATTTCTGCTGGACGAACAACGTCCTCTCCGGACCTTCGACGAGGAGTTTGCTGCCGTTCCTGCGCATGAGGATTTAACGGATGATCTGAACCAGGTTCTTCAGATATTTAGCAGCCTGCAGTTGGATGTCATTGTAATCAACCAGTCATCGGATGAAACGCTCCGTAACGGACTGCACTGCGTAAAAGTGCTGATTCCGGGAATGCTGCCGATGACGTTCGGACATAACCTTGCCCGGCTGACAGGTCTTGACAGGATACTGGAAATACCGATGAAATTAGGTTATGTAAATCACAAGCTGTCGCCTGAGGAGCTTAATCCGTATCCGCATCCATTTCCGTAGTCTTAGGTACGGGGCACGGGTAGGAGCGGTATTTGATATCGAAGACGAGTCTTGCCATAAATGATGCCTTTTTGTAGCGTGATCCTGTTGCAAGGATCACGCTGCAAAGAGGCATTTTTTTCTTTGCCCTGATGAGATTATTTTCTAAGCAGCTGCTCAAGTGCACGGCGAAACCCAAGCCACGCTTGGTGTTCTGCCTTTTTGTGCGATATATGAATCCACTGTGAAATATGAATCAAGGAGCTTTTTGTGCGAAAAGTGCATCATGCGAAGCTGTATCGGTTCTTTTCAAGAGCGAAAATCCTTCTCTATAATAAGGGGCAGAAAGCGGTTACGAATCATCTTGAATCGCAGCATTAGTCATCCGGGAGGGATTCATATTTATCAGTCCAATGTACAGCAGGCGGTCGGCGTTCAGAGAAATAAGACGCATCCAATCCTGCGTAATATGAAAAGAAGCAAGTACTTGTATATGATTTTTTTTCTACCCTTTTGTTACTATGTATTGTTTCATTATTGGCCCATGTACGGTATCATCATCGCTTTCAAGGATTACAACATCGTCAAAGGAATTGCCGCCAGTCCCTGGGTTGGGTTCGTCCATTTCCAGAAGTTTTTGATTGACCCTTACTTTTGGAAGCTGATTCGCAATACGCTGTTGATCAATGTGTTTGAAATTTTCTGGGCATTCCCGGCTCCGATTATTTTGGCTTTATTATTAAATGAATTGAAGAGTCAGAAGTTGAAAAAATTCGCACAAAGCGTAAGCTACCTGCCCCATTTTATTTCTACGGTTGTAGTGTGCGGTATGATTGTTAACTTTCTGACTACGGATGGACTTATTAATCAGTTTATTGTGTGGTTAGGCGGTACGCCAATCCATTTTCTGATGAAGCCGGAATGGTTCCGGACGATTTTTATCTCCTCGGGTATTTGGCAAAGCGTAGGCTGGGGCTCCATCATCTACTTGGCTGCACTAACCTCCGTGGATGAAGAGCTATACGACGCTGCTAAAATAGACGGAGCGAACCGTTGGAAGCAGCTGCTGCATATCACTTTGCCGGGAATCGCACCGACCATATCGATCATGCTGATTCTGAATATCGGGAAGCTGATGTCCATCGGCTATGAGAAAATTATTTTGCTGTATAACGGGTCGACTTATGAAACGGCAGATGTCATTTCCACTTATGTATATCGCAGAGGTTTGCTGGGAAGTGATTTCAGCTATGCTACAGCCGTAGAGCTGTTCCAAGCCGTTGTCGGGTTAATTTTATTAGTATCTGCCAATCGGCTTTCCAAAAAAATCAGTGAAACCGGATTGTGGTAGATCATCAGGAGGTTGCTATGAACAAACAGATTTCCATGGGCTCAAAAGTTTTTGACAGCTTCAATGTATTCATTCTTATACTGTTGATGTTTATCACGCTGTATCCCATTTATTACATTTTTATCGTATCCATAAGCGATGGTAATCTGGTTACTAGAGGTTTAATCACATGGATTCCGCTGGATATTACCTTCGATGCCTACAAGATTGTATTCAAAAATCCGGATATATGGCAGGCTTACGGAAACACATTGCTGTACACGACGGTGGGCACTACAATTAATGTCTTCATGACAGCGCTTTGCGCGTACCCGCTTTCCAGAAAAGATTTTTATGGCCGCAATCTATTTATTTTCATGGTCGCGATAACGATGTTTATTAGCGGAGGCTTGATTCCATTGTATCTGGTAGTGCAGCAGCTCGGGCTTATCGATACGATGTGGGCGCTTGTGCTTCCTCCAGCTATTAGCGCCTTCAATATGATCATTATGAAAACGTACTTCGAAGGCATTCCGATGGCACTTCAGGAATCGGCTTATTTGGACGGAGCGAATGAGATTCAGGTGCTGATCAAAATCATCCTTCCGTTATCGCTGCCAGTTATGGCTACCATGGTGCTATTCTACGCGGTTCATCATTGGAACAGCTTCTTCCCGGCGCTGATTTACTTGAATGACAGTGATAAATTTCCGGTTCAGGTGCTGCTTCGCAATATCGTTATAGCAGGGGAGTTCGCCGACCAGACCGCCGATATAGGAAGTGCTTCATCCAACTTCAGGGTCGTTGCGACCAACTACAAGTTTGCTGTCATCATCATTACCATCTTACCGATTTTGATCGTCTACCCTTATTTGCAAAAGTATTTTGTGAAAGGCGCGATGATTGGGGCACTCAAGGGTTAAGCTTATAGCTCATAGGGTGCTTCTAAAAATTAGACAAACTTAAAGGGAGGGTTTTACATGACAAAAACATGGGTAAAAGGATTGTCGTTATCGCTTTGCACCGTTATGGTAGCATCCGGCTTAGCTGCTTGCTCCAGCGGAGGGAAGGAAGCTTCATCGCCATCGGCAGGGAATGGGAATACATCGTCGAAGGCTTCAGGCGCTAGCAAAATTTCCGAGAAGGAACGGGAAGTGAAGGTAACATTCCCGGAGCATCCGAACCAGCCGGTTAAAAACTACGCACTCGTGCAGCAGGAAATTTTTAACCAAACCAATATTAAATTGAAGTTCGAAAATGTCCCGAACAGCAACTATAACGACAAGAAGAAAACATTGCTGGCTACAAATAACTTACCTGATATTATTCAAATTGAGATGTCGGATGTTAACAATTTTGGCTCAACAGGTGTTTTTGTTCCGCTGCTCCAGTACATGAATAAGGGCTTGATGCCCAACTTCAAGAAGTTCTGGGATCAGTATCCGGATATGGTCAAGCTGACCGCTGACGGTGAGCTGTACGGTTTCCCTGCAATAGGCCGTAATGAGCTGAAGAACGGATTTGGTCCGGTTATCCGCACCGATTTATTGAAGAAGCATAACCTGCCGGTACCCAAATCTTTCGATGAGCTGCTGACTGTTCTTGCAGAGCTGAAGAAGTTATATCCGGATTCAACTCCGTTCTCCGTTCGCAAAGGAAGCGGGCCTATCCACCAGCTGTTTAAAACGATGGCTTATCCGCTAGGATCAGGCGTTGGCAGCGGCAACGGCATTTATTTTGACAAGGATGTCAATGGAGGTCAGTACCTGTACGGTCCGGCTACGCCGCAATTCAAAGAGGTGCTTGCCTTCTTCAATAAAGCATTTACGATGGGTGTCCTCGATAAGGATTACGCAGTAGCAACTCAACAGCAGTGGACAGAGAAGCTGACCAGCGGCAAGTCGTTCTTCTTTATGGATAACAGCGGGTTCGCTCTGGATTATACGAAACAGCTGCAGAAAGCGGTTCCGGATGGCAAATTCCAGATTATTCCGATTCCGACTAACAAATCCGGTAAAGCTAGAGCTGAGTTTTATGCAACAACACTTACGTCGGATAGAATGTTTGCGATCAGCTCCAAAGCTAAGGATCCTGAAACGCTCATTAAGCTGATTGATTGGATGTACACGGAAAAAGCGTCGAACCTGATGAGCTACGGAATCGAAGGCGTCCACCACACCTTGGATGATAAAGGCCAGCCGAAGCTTAAAGCGGAATATGTGGCGAAATTTAAAGAAGGTCAGCCGACTCCGTTCTATGCCATGTACTCCGAACTTGGTTCGGGTAAGCTGAGCTTTACTCCATGGTTTGCCAATATGGACCCGCAGGTGCAGGTTGAGAAGCTGACAGGCAGCTGGAGCGATGTGCATGAGGAATATTGGAAAACTATTGCAGACGACAAAGCCTATCATGATCCGTACCTGGATCCTCCGCTTACCAAAGAAGAAGCTGCTCGTGTAAAAGAGATTTTGGCGCCTCTCACCACAATGCTGGAGCAGGAATACGACAAATTTATTATGGGTGTTAAAAAGATTGACGAATATGATGCCGTGATGAAAAAGGCTCGTGATACAGGCGGCGCAGAGCTGGAAAAAATCTATAACGGTGCTTTGGCCAGATTGTCCCAAAAGAAATAAGCAGTTAGGTTGAGCAGCAGCAAAGCATGGCCGTTTCACCGCGAATGTCCAAGCATTCAAAGATATCTGCGGTGGAGCGGCATCTATTTTCGGTATGCTCTAGCAGCAGCCGATACTTATAAATAACGGAGGTTTCATAATCACATGCAGAACGAACCCATTGCCAAAGGTGTTTGGCCTACCATGGTGACTCCCTTCACCAATTCCAATCAAGTGGATTATTTTGCACTAGAGCAGCTGGTTGAATGGTATATCAATCATGGGGTTGCCGGGCTTTTTGCGGTATGCCAATCCAGCGAAATGTTCTTCTTGACGCTTGATGAACGCGCTTCGATAGCTAAGTTCGTAGTCGAGAAGGCAAGAGGCCGCGTCCAAGTGATCGCATCCGGTCACATCTCGGAATCTATGGAGGATCAAGTGACAGAGCTGCAAGCTATAGCTGCTTCCGGTGTTCAGGCAGTAGTACTGGTAAGCAACCGGTTAGCGAAGCAGGATGAACCTGATGAGGTATGGAAACGTAATGCTGAAACGCTGTTGAGCGCTATCCCGGATATTGCTTTTGGCATTTATGAATGTCCATTTCCATATAAACGGCTTATATCACCGGAATTATTGGCATGGTGCGAGTCAACCGGCCGGTTTACCTTCCTGAAGGATACATGCTGCCACACCGGGCATATTCAAGAGAAGCTGAATGCGGTGCGCGGCGGCGGTTTGAATATATATAATGCCAACACAGCCACCTTGCTGGAAACTTTGAAAATCGGAGTCCAAGGCTATAGCGGGATCATGGCCAACTTTCATCCGGATTTATACGTATGGCTTACCCGTCACTTTGAGGACCAGCCGGAGCGGGCGGAGAGGCTGCAGCATTTTCTAGGCATGTCCTCCGTCATTGAAAGCCAGTATTACCCCGTGAATGCGAAATATTATTTGAGCCTCGAAGGGCTTCCTATTGGACTTCATACGAGAAATAAAGATCACAACCTGTTGACTTATTCGAATAGGCGTGAGGTAGAGCAATTGTTTGCATTAACTACTGAGTATAGAGAGCGAGGAGTCTGTCCGACGATTTGATCTTCGTGAATATTTATTCATATGGTTATGGAGGGATAAGGGAATGGTACGGAAAGTTTACGGCCGCCCTGGTCGTCACCTTCGGTGACTGCTCGGGTATGCAGCCTACCTTTGAAATGAAGTTGTTACCGCAAGGTAAATTAAAGACGACTTCAATTTCTAGAGCGGTGGAGTGCCATCCCTTTCTCGTAATAACCACAGTAATGAATAAATATTCACGGGTTTGCTTTCGTCGGACAGACTCCCATATGAACTTAAAAGGAGAGTTGAGCTATGAAACTAAGAGAGCAAGTTAAACAATTCCTTTTTGAAGAGGAGCGACCTTTCAACAATTGCCACGCATCTACAGTTATTGCATGGCCTAATGGAGATTTGTTGGTCTCCTATTTCGCAGGTACGAAGGAAGGCAACCCGGACGTTGCCATCTGGTGCTCCAAGAGAACGGACGGAGTATGGTCAAAGCCGTACTTGGTGGCAGATGAAGAGGGGCTTGTTCATTGGAACCCGGTATTGTTCCGCAAGGATGACGGGCAAATCGTGCTTCATTATAAAGTAGGGCGTCCCATTCCGGAATGGTACACACGTGTTACAGTATCCAATGATGACGGTGCAACCTGGAGCGAGCCGGTCGATTTGGTGCCTGGAGATGTAGGAGGAAGAGGTCCGGTCAAAAATAAGCTCATTGTGCTGCAGGACGGCACATGGCTGGCGCCTGCATCCATTGAAGGGGAAGTGTGGGACTGCTTCGCTGATATTTCCTATGATCAAGGATTGACGTGGACGCGTAGCGAGCTGGTACCAACCAATCATGGGACTGAGCTGCAATCGGGGAGCGGTGCTGCGATGCAGCAGGTACACGGCAAAGGCCTCATTCAACCGACCCTCTGGGAATCGAAGCCCGGTCAAGTACATATGCTCATGCGGAGCACAGGCGGATTTATTTATCGCAGCGATTCGACGGATTCAGGCAAGACTTGGTCTCCTGCTTACAGAACTTACCTGCCTAACAATAACAGCGGGATTGACTTGGCCAAAATGGACGATGGAACTTTGGTGTTGGCTTATAATCCGGTAGGGATGTACAGGGGTCCCCGTATGCCGCTGCTGCTGAGCATTTCTAAAGATAATGGGGAGTTTTGGGAAGAATTGTTGGTTATGGAGGCGGAGTACCGATCCTATACCATCCCAATTGAACCGGGAGAGTACTCCTATCCGGCTGTCATTGCTGAGGGAAAGCATATCTATGTGACCTACACCTGGAAGCGGGAACGTATTGTTTGCTGGAGTCTGGAAGTAGAGACAGCTGAATAGCAGCGCTTATTGAGAACAGCGGTAGCCTGAGGTTATTCCTTGACCGCTGTTCTTGAAGTCTGTCCGACAATTCGAACTTCGTGAATATTTATTCATGAGGTTATGGAGAGATAGGGAGTAGCACGGAAGTTTACGAAAGGAGGTTCTAAGGATGGAGCTCTTATCCCAACTGAAAAAGCAGTTTGAGCAGCCCTCTGTGGAATATAGATCTGTGCCTTTCTGGGCATGGAATGATGAATTGAAGCAAGAAGAGCTGATTCGTCAGATTGAAGATATGAAGGAACAGGGGATCGGCGGTTTCTTTATGCATTCCCGGGATGGGCTGGAAACTCCTTACTTGGGCAAGGAGTGGATGGACTCTGTTCATCAGTCGGTTGCAAAAGCTGAAGAGCTTGGTATGAAGGCATGGCTGTACGATGAAGACCGTTGGCCTTCGGGCTCTGCAGGAGGCGGAGTTCCCGCTCAAGGCGATGAATTTCGCTCCAAGGGATTGACCCTAGAGGTTGTGAGCGGAGAAGATGGCACATATGATGATGACGGCCGAGTGGTCGCTTTATTTAAAGCATCCATCCAGGACATGGACCTTATAGCCTGTGAAAGGCTGCCATTGATACCGGCATGGATACCCTCATTTACAACGTCACCTGCATCAGCTTCTACATTAATCAATGATTCAGATATGCCATCTTCAGCTCCTGCGACTATAACTACAGCTAGGGCCGCACAGAACCTGGAGTTTTCCGAAGGAGAAGTGCTTCTTGTCTTTCGAGTAGAGGTATCTGCCCCGAGTGAATGGTTTAACGATGAAGCTCCGCCCGATAGCATGAATTCGGATACGGTACGCAGGTTTATTGACTCGACCTATGAGGTTTACAAAGCGGAAGTGGGAGACCAATTCGGACGTACTATCACCGGTGTTTTTACAGATGAACCGGGTGTACATGATCGGCATTGTCAGTACACCGCTGGTCGCGGCTGGGTGCCGTGGACGTATTCGTTCACTCAATACTTCAAGGAACTGCGAGGGTACGATATTCTGGACGTCCTTCCCTACCTTTATTTTAACGGAGAACGATCCCCAATGGCCCGACATGATTATTGGCGTACGGTATCCGATAAATTTTGCGAATCCTACACGAAGCAACTGGGAGACTGGTGTGAGACCAATGGACTCGCTTTTACCGGACACTATTTGTGGGAGAGTGCTTTGGGCGTAGCTACAAGAGTTTGCGGTGCAATCATGCCCCATTATCGTTATCAGCATGTGCCAGGAATAGATATGCTCTGCGAGCAAACGGATGAGCATATGACGGTTAAGCAATGCACCAGCGTGGCGAACCAATATGGACGTAAATTTGTCATTTCGGAAACCTATGGGTGTACGGGATGGGAGTTTACCTTTGAAGGTCAGAAATGGATGGGCGATTGGCAGTATGTACTGGGCGTCAATTTAAGATCCCAGCATCTTGCCCTATATTCAATGAAGGGCTGCCGCAAAAGAGATTATCCTCCGGTATTTAACTACCAGACCTCCTGGTGGAAGTATAACCGGATTATCGAAGACTATTTTGCCAGAATCGGTGCAGTAATTACGGAAGGCAACCCGGTTAGAGATATTCTGGTACTGCATCCGGTGTCAACGGCATGGTCGATGCTTGGTACGAATCCATATGGAAGTCCAAGGAGAGGTTTGGACAGGGATATACCCGATATTGACCGTTACGGCTATGAATTTAACGAACTGCTGCGTGTTTTACTCGGCGCACATTATGATTTCGACCTCGGCGATGAGACGATTATGGCTGAAGTGGGGGAGGTCCGCGAACAGGAGAAGAAGCTGTACGTCAACTTAGCGGGCTATAAGACTCTTATTATTCCTCCGATCCGTACCATGCTCCACAGCACATTCAAGCTGCTGGTGGATTTCCTTAACGCAGGCGGGCAAGCTATCGCAATGACGCCAGCCCCGACTATGATCGAGGGGAGATTATCGGAGGATCCAAGACGGCTCTACAATCATGCGGGAGTAACCCTGGTTAGCAGGCCCGAAGAGCTCATTGCCAAGCTGGAGCAATTACAGCCAAGAGCAGTCAGCATTCGGAACGGCTATGGGGCTGAGACCCCCGAATTGCTGTATTTGCTGAAAGAAACCGGTTATGGACACACCTTGTTTATTGTGAACAATGACCGGCAACAAGCATTCGATGTTTGTATAGATACTCAAGCTAATGGTAGAGTTGAAGAATGGGATGCATTGACCGGAAGCATCAAGCAGGTACAATCATGGATGGAGGACGGACGTTTACGGTTCTACGCCCGCTTTGGTCCGACGGACTCAAAATTGTATGTCATTTACAGGGAAGAGACGTCTTCCCCTGTTAACCAAGCCAAGCTGGCTCCGCCGGCATTACTTTCCGATGCAGACTTGTATGCGGTAATCGGACCTGTATTTCAATTTAGCCGGACGATGCCCAATGTGCTGACTTTGGACACATGCTCATACCGGGTGAGGGATGCCGGATGGTCGGAATCCAAGGAAATATGGGTGGCACAGCGCGAAATCCGGGATGCGCTTGGTATGAGACAAGTGTATTATAATGGGATCACACAGCGTTATAAATGGATACGTGATGCTCATCCGAATGACGGTACGCCCGTCAGCTTGAAGCTGAGCTTTCATGTGACGGACGTTCCGGTAACAGAGGTGAGTCTCGTTGTAGAGGGTGCACAGCAGTTCCAGCTCAGTCTGAATGGGCAGCCAATCTCTAATACACCGCGCGGCTGGTTCGTAGATCGCTCCATGGATCAGGTACGGCTTCCTGGCATTCGCCAAGGAGTAAACGAACTGGAGTTATGCTGCTCCTACAATCAGGCGATGGAAATTGAAGATTGTTATCTCATCGGTGATTTCGGAGTGAGCATATCCCGAAGCATGATGAATGAACCGGAAACGCTGCGTACTGGGGACTGGGGGTTGCAGGGCTACATCCATTACAATGGCAGTATCATTTACCACGCAGACTATCGCCATCAGCAGGAAGAAGGCAATAAGGCAATTCTGATGTTAGGGGATTGCTCGGCAGTAACGGTAGAAATTCGTGTCAATGGAGTAACGGCAGGCCATGTGCCATGGAAAGCGGCGAACGGGATAGATCTGACCCCTTATTTAATAAATGGAATAAATAAGCTGGAAATCGAAGTGATGGGAAGCCCGCGGAACATGTTCGGTCCATTTCATGGAGCGCGCGGTCGGACCGCTACGACGGACTGGAGCTCATTCCGTCAAGAAGGCAAGCTATTCACCCCTGATTATATGGTAGAGCCGTACGGCTTAATGGGACAGGTGAAAATCATTCGGTCCAAGGAAGCTTAGACAAACTTATAATATTGGTTAGTACAGTACAACAACTGAGGCGAAACGAAAGAGGGCAGAAAAACGCTATGAAAATACCAGGAATGAAACCGTTCAGCGGAATGCAAAGTAAACAAAACAGGCTGTTCCTGACTATTTTATGCTATTTTCTGTCTCTTTTGATTCCCATTGTCATTATAGGTATCTCAGAGTATTGGTACTCCGTTAGCCTTATGAAAAATGAATTCAACCAAAGAATTTCTACGAATCTGGATTCTTCCGCGAATTCGGTTGATTCGTATATCAAAACTACGCAGGAAACCGGAGTCAACTTTTTATACGATGATACAGTCCAATCCTTGCTCATGCCTAAAAACCTGCAAAGCCTGGAGGTTCGGGCAGAGCTGTGGAGATTGCCGCGTATTTTGCAGCGTAACGAAAACATTATCAGCAAATTCACCGATTCGATGTTCGTTTATATTGATAATCAGGATGTGTATGTCAGCGGCGGGGTCAATTATTTCGAATCCTTTTTCAACAACCTGTACAAATACGACAAGTATGATGCCAGCTACTGGATGAACAAGCAGAAATCGGATAAAGGCGTGGAGCTGCTGCCGGTTACGAAAGTGGTTCAAGAAAAAATCCACGTTAAGCAAGTCGTGCCCATCGTTATTATTAACCGGATTCGCAATCATAACGCGGTGATGGTTGTGAACATAGATGTACAGACCATCGAGAAGACATTGCAGGGGGGCGCGGTATTCGGCTCCACCGGCTTTGTCGTTTTGGACGGCAATCGGGAAGTGATATATGATGCCAATGGTTATTTGAACGGGAAAGTGACAGCTGCAAGCCTTAATACTGCTTTTGAAGGGAATATCGGCAGCTCCAAGGAACTGAGTGTTAGCGGAAAACGTTATGTGGTGGCGCATGTCAAATCTGACTTGTACGGGTGGGACTATTATTCGTTTACTCCGCTTGACGAGTTCAATCATTATACGGTTGGCATTTTGCAAATGACGCTTTTGTTGTGCATCGTGCTTATGGTGATGGGGATTGTATTTTCGTTCGTGTTTAGCTTCCGTATTTATAATCCAATTCGTAATATTAGGGACATTATTGCGCAGAAGAGCGTACCCATGAACGGTGAAAATGAAGTCAATGCCGCTGCCAACGAGTTCGAGCTTATCCAGCAGGGGATCAACAGGATGTCTGACAGTCATCAGCAGTACAAAGTGAAGTACGATAAGCAAACGAGTGAGTATGTGGAATATTCCTTGTTATTTCTGTTAAAAGGCCACACGATCAATCAGGAAGAAATTTTACGTGAAACGTTGAAAGCTGATTTCGGCTTTACGCATTCCGGTTTTATATGCTGCACGGTGTTTTTTGATTTCAAGGATGCTTTTTATCAGGATATTCAGGATACCGAACGTATTTATATTATAAATGGCATTAAAAAAATCGTTTGGAATCTGCTCGGCACCCAAGTTCCTTGTTATGTACTGGAGCATAGGCAAAATTTATTCGTATGTTTAATTAATATCGATGGACCTCAGGATACGGAATTATTGCATCCAGCCTTCCATCGCATGCTTAATATTTTTGAATATGATATTCGAATGTATTATGACATCACCATTGGTATCGGCACCTTTTACACGAATGTGAATGATATCGGAGCTTCTTATAACGAGGCAATGACGGCGGTCAGCAAGCGCAATAAGGACCAGAGATTCCAGATCGTGGATTCCAATCAACTGTCTATCGAAAATAGCTACCAATATTCACTACATGACGAGCAAAAAATATTGAATTACTTGAAGCTGGGCGATGTTCCGGCTGTGCGGGATGTAATTGTAGGCGTGGTAGAAAGCAACGTACGGCAAGGCGTATCCTACGAGCATATGCTGCAGCTGTTTAAAGAAATGTATGTTACCGGTATCCGGTTTTTGGCAGAAAAGGGGCAAAGCGTCGCACAGCTGGAAATGGAGCAAGAGCTTCCTTTCAGCGACAAAGCGTTCGAAGAGTCATTCCTTGGTACCAAAGAGTTGGAGAAGGCTATCCTTGAATTTTTCACCCGAATCATAGAAACGACGAAAGCCCAAAGAGGGCAAAAAACCGGTAATCTCGTATCCTTGATTGAGAAGTATATTCAAGAGCATTACACGCAAGATCTCGGTCTTGAGCAAATTGCTGATGAAATGGGTGTTTCCGTCAAATATGTTTCCAGGGTGTTTAAAGATAAAACAGGTGAATATTTAACTGACTATATCAACCAGGTGAGGATTGAAAAAGCGAAGGAATTGCTGGTGCAAACTGACCTGAGAGTGAACGATATTGCGGAACGGATAGGCATTCATAGCCGAACTACATTTCTACGAGTATTTAAGAAAGTAGAGGGCATCTCTCCGAATGAATACCGTACGTTGCATAAAAAAATAAAAGGTTTTGAATAGCGCGCTGGTGATGTATACTTGTCTTAATATCAACACGGAGGTTGAACAGAAGATGAGTCAAGATATGGGCGGGTTGGGCCGTCATTATTTACAGGAAGATTCTTATGGAGCGTCTGCATTCTGTTTTTACCGCGCTATTCTTGAGAACAATTTAAATGGGAATGCATGGAATGGTCTTGTTCTTGCGATGAGCTTAATGCGCAAGGAATATGACGCACAAACAGTGCTCGCAAGATTCGCTCTGCAGCAGCAGCTGCCGTATGACAAGGATATGGTTACCTTCGCGCTGATGATGTACCAGAACAGCCCGCAGGCGCTTGCCCAGTGGGTACGCGCAATGTCAGTACGTTTCGGGGCAAGCCCGGAGGAGAGACAAACCTTCGTCAAGATGGCTGAGGATTTGGACAATGCTTATAATGGATTGCTGGCAGAGCATGGCGAGGAAACACTTAAAAGCCAAGGCATGCTGAGTCTTGAAGAGTTCGCGAATCGTCGCATCGAGCTTGATTGGCTACTGACGGAATCTGTTGACTCGATATTCGCATTGGCGCAGCTCTGGCTGGAAGACCCGGAAATGGTTCTTTCCGGTGTCCGTCTGTTATGCATGCTTCCCGACCCGCGGAGCGAGAGGATGCTGCGCCGCGTGTGCCGCAATGAGCAGGTGGACGGCAAGGTCAGAACTCATGCGCTGCTTGCGCTGAGATGGCTTGGAGTAAGAGGAAACGTTCGTATTCATAAGATGGACGAGTCGTTCGTTATTAATCTGGATGATCCTAAGCCGGAATTAACGGTGTCGGTTCCTGCTTCCTATAAGCCTGCTCTGGATAGAATGAAGCTGTGGTTGGCCAAAGAGCAAGGCGTTGTCACTCAGGAGGAGTATGAGCAGCATGCTTCCACGGATGAGCCAGAACTACCTGCAGCGCTTGCCGAGAAGCTGGAGAACGCGGATATTCCGGGCGTGCTTCAGGAAGTGGTACACGCGGTGATTCGAGCGGCCTACGACCAGTACTACCCGCTTGTCCCACACAACAGAGGCGCACGCTCCTGGAGCAACGCGTTTGTGATGCTGATCAAGGACTACGCGGAGGGCATCGGCCAAGGTTGGCCGTACGGCGAGCCGGAGAAGGATGATACGGCAGTGCTTCACCGTAACTGGATGCTCAGCGCCAGCCCGGATTTTTATACCCAGATTGCAGAGGCTCGCAAGCTGCGTACAGCTCCAACGGGATCGTAGTTGGATAAGAAGTAAGGGGTCCTCTCTTGCAGCGTTAGCTGCGGGGAGGACTTTTCGCGTTGGAGAGCAGGGCTCGAGCGCGCGTTGTGGCGTTGCATGGCGGTCGAACACCGAAAGTATAAGCGGATGCTTGGCTCCGCTCAACCTTGACAAATACGCTAGCTCTTGAAGGACTACGCGGCCGTTTATAATTGAGTGAGGTTCAAGTACTTAAGTTGCATGTGTAGGGTTCTTTTGAGCTGAAATATTGAGATTTCAAGCTGGTTATTGCTATTGTTGTTGCTATTGTTATTGCTATTGTTATTGCTATTGTTATTGCTATTGTATCTATTGTATCTATTGTATCTGTCGTTTCTACATGTTGCTGCTTACTCATACTTTCACTCGAAAGGAACGTAGATACGCTATTTTCGAATGGAATCGCTTTCAATGATTCTAGGCGGAACTAGGATACGCTATTTCGCTAATATTTGCTTATTAAGAGTCAATTGTAGCTTAATAGAGCATCGTAGTTCCGTTTGATTGGAAATATCGGCATTTGCAGGTACTATAACGTACCTAGGTTCCGTTCTAGAAATGGAGTTTGTATGTTCTCCCTCGCGCTTGGCCGTCCACCACGAATACAAGTTGCTTATCGACCAAGCTATGTAAAAGAGTTCTGGCATGCCTAGTGCTTACTCTAAGATGGGCAGACAACTCTGTGGGTGTGAACGGACGAAGTAATCTTCGCGCGAACCGTAGTGTTTCACTTTCTAGGCAGGATAGCTTCTCTGGCACATCCAACGAAATGAATTTGCCGATGAATGATAGAATAAGCTGCTGGCATTGTTTGGGCGTTTCAATAATTGACGGATAAGCAATTGGCATAACCATCCAACCGTCCAGCGCAAGATGACAATGACGTATACAGAGGTCCTTGAATCTCCAAACCTCAATATCCCGCGCATGGGACCCGTATCCTTGTATTTCTATAGCACCTTTGGCTTCTCCTGGCATATAAGCAAGATCTAAGTACCTGTATCCGTTCGCGAAATCACTAACTTCCCATTCGGGGTAGAGATGCTCGAAATGCCCCACTACCGGATACCAGATCGTTCGTAAAAATTCTTTTTCACCATGTCCGAGCCCTTTCTCTAGTCGTTCTCGTCTTCTGACGGTTGTTTCAGCAATGATTTGAGAATGCATAAAATGCTCGAATGCTTGCTCAAATTTCATTTAAGTTCCCCCCATAATGATGGCCAAATGAAAAACGCCGCTCCCCTTTCATGCCCAAGGAGTAAAACTCCAATAGCTGCATGAATGGAAACGGCGTGTGCTTCACGACCCATTTATATTTATAAATTATTATACCTCATTTTGTATACGTTTTTCTACCATCAAAAGGGCACCTGGCAGCTGACTACTGTTAATCATTAAAAAGTAAAAAAAACCATGGTTTTGCAATAAATGGTTGACTTATTTGAAAATCTCATGTTAAGATGTGTCCACGTTGAAGAAAGCCATTGGGCGGAAGGGGTGTAGGAAGATGACTAAGCATAACCATTCAAATCATTTGCATCAAGAGCTCAATCATAATTCCTATACGAATATTCGCGCTTGGCACAGCCTTCATGTACCAGTACGGCTTTTACGACCAGTAAATTGACCGTACGATAGGTTATGGTATGTGGGGCTGCGAATTCGCAGCCTTTTTCTTTTGCCCGGGAGGCAGGGAAGAAGGCGGGAAAAGCAGCTTTTTTTATGTCGACACTGAAATTCATCGTCCATATCTATAGCACAAAAGTTCATCGCTTTTATATGGCAGCACGAACTGGAAAAAATACCGCTAATTTTGTCTTCCACATGATTTCGGAGCATTTTGCTGGAAAATCTACCGCTAATTAGTCTCTAAATGTCCCGTAGTGGGAAAAAGTGCCAAATTAGCGCCGGAAAATCCAGTTAGATTCAATCCATGAAAAGAATTGGGCAAAATAGATGGAGGTTTTCAGGCTGTCGAATTAAGCGCTTTCAATATCTCTCAAATTTTAATCCATACACCCTATTTCTCAATAGTGTTCTCGCAAAGCTCAATCTAGGTGTTAAAAGC